>JBBSVJ010000207.1:0-6053 GCA_038233665.1 Lysobacterales bacterium | reverse complement strand
GAACCCGGGCGGCCATCGCGACCACAGCTGATTGAGCCGCGCAATCTGGCCCAGCGTGGACTTGGATCCGCCGAGGGCAGGGCGGCTCTGGTGCATGCCATTGCACACATCGAATTCAACGCGATCAATCTGGCCTGGGATGCGGTCTATCGTTTTCGAGGAATGCCGGATGCGTTCTACGCGGACTGGGTTACGGTCGCCGACGACGAATCACGGCATTTTCGCCTGCTTAGTGATCGCTTGGCCGAGTTGGGTCATCGATACGGCGATTTCGACGCGCATAACGGGCTCTGGCAGATGGCCATGGTCACGGCCGGCCCCTGTCTGCAACGCATGGCGTTGGTGCCGCGCGTGCTCGAGGCGCGAGGTCTCGATGTGACCCCAGGAATGATTCGGCGTTTACGCGGGGTTGGCGATGATACGACAGCGGATATTCTTGAAATTATCCTGCGTGAAGAAGTCGCGCATGTGGCCGCTGGCTCGCGCTGGTTTGTCTGGTGTTGCGAGGCCTCAGGTGTCGAACCCGAATCCACCTTTGCCGGACTGCTGGAAGCGCATACGGGAGGCACTTTGCGTGGGCCTTTCAATATTGAGGCGCGTCTTAGTGCAGGCTTCAGTGACGCAGAGCTCGCGCATATTGCGACGCTCGCTGCATGAGAAAGGCAATCTTTGCCATTGCAGTTTTGCTCAGCGTGGCGGCTATTTTCGCCTGGGCGGCGGGCTTGCAGTGGTCGTCGCCTTTTTTTGCGAGCCAGCCACGACACTGGGATGGATCGGATTTTCGCGTGGTTATCGGTGGTGCCGCACAGGATGAAACCCGCTTGCGAATCGGCGCGGTCGGTGAGAATCGTACCGCCCTGCAATCGGTTTCTCTCAATGGAATTGAAGCCTCTGAAAACTCGATCTTGCGTTATCACTTCGAGCAGTTCCCGCACACGCTTGAGCTGTCACTGGTTTTTCGCCGGGTCGGCGACGAGGATGTCAGCGTGGTCTCCTTGCCTTGGCCAGGTGATGGCGACGCCTCGTTTGATCTAGGCAGCGTGCCCGAGTGGCAGGGCCGAATCACCGAGCTCGCGTTTGCCGAATATCCGACCCCGCAAATTGTGCCGCCGATGCAGGGTTTCCGCCCGTTCACGCTGGTCAATGCGAGCTTGAGTCCACGCTCGTGGCGCGGTGACCTTTCCGCATTGGCAACCGACTGGCTCGGTCAATGGCCATGGAGTCAACGATCCGTGCACGCGCTCGGACGCGATACCGATACCCCTCGGGCGCAATCGCTGCAGCTATGTCTGATGCTGGTGATTGCATCGCTGATCCTCTGGGCCATCGTGATTTTGCGTCTTCGCGGCGCAAGCTTGTTGCGATTCAGCGTCTTCGCTTTTGTGATTGGCTGGCTGCTTCTGGATCTGCAATGGCAAGCAGGTTTGCGCTGGCGTCTCGCGGCCACTCAAAGCCTCTACGCCGAGTTTGACTGGCCAGAGCGTGAGCTTCACGCAGCCGATCACGATATCGTCGAGATCGCGCGCGAGTTGAAATCGGTTCTGCGCGAGGAGCCTGAAAACTCACGGATCCTGGTGCATGCCGAATCAAGCTTCAGTGTCTTGCGGCTGGTCTATCACTTGCTGCCGTTGAACGTTGGCGTGCTGGCGCAGGCGCTGGTCAAGGCACCCGGCCAGGCCTTGCCGATTGGCAGCATTGTCATCGTCTACGACACGCCCGGATGGTCTTATGATCCGAAGCTTCATCTGCTCGAGGGTGGCGGCCTTAAATTCAACTGCGAGATTCTCCTCAGTGGCAATCGCTTGCTCGTCATGCGCGTGCGGAGGCAGCCATGAGCCTTGCTTATTGGCTTGCCTGGCTATTGCCCTGGGCGACCGGAAGTGGCGTTTGTCTAGCCCTCACTCGGGGTCGTCGTCACCCCGGTGATCTTGCGGCCGCGCTGGGTATGGGTTTTCTGCTTGGTTTGTTTATAGTAGCCGCGTTATCCAGTTTGTTGGCTACGCAGAACACCAGCGAGGCATTTTCACGCACCGCGCCGTGGTTGGCTGCGATCGGCGTGATTGGCTGGTCGGCGGTTTTCGCATTTCGCCATCCTTCGCGTTCACCGGCTTCTATCGACCGTGCAGGGGGCTTCGGCAATCGTATTGTGTGGTGTCTTTTGCTTGCTGCGATTTTGCTTCGTCTCGATGTCCTTGTCGCCGAAGCCTTGTTGCGCCCAACCTTCCCTTGGGATGCGTGGGCCGCATGGGCAGTCAAGCCAAAAGCCTGGTTTCTCCTCGGCCACCAAGTGCCTTATGTGCCGATGCAGGAATGGCTGGCAAAGCCCGCGCTTGATCTGCGAACTTCAGCGATTTGGGATTACCCCGAGTTGCTCGCATGGATCCAGATCTGGTTTGCCAGCGCTGCCGGAGGCTGGAACGAGCCGTTGATCAATGCCGTGTGGACGGGTGTGCTGGCCGCGATAGGTCTGGCCAGCTATGGTCACTGGCGGGCACTCGGGATACGCCCGGCGTTGGCCATGCTGCTGGTCTACGGATTGCTGTCGTTGCCCTTGCTTGATGCTCACGTCGCATTGGCCGGTTATGCCGATCTCTGGCTGGCCGCCGCCTTGGGCATGGCTGTCCTTTGCTGGCTGCGCTGGCTACGACAGCGAAATTCCGGTCAGCTGGCCTTGGCCATCCTGTTTGCCGTTTGCCTACCCTTGATCAAGTTGGAGGGCTCGGTTTGGCTCCTTTTGATTTCCGTTGTCATCCTGCTCGGCATGCTTTCCAGGCGCTGGCGCTGGATCATGCTGGCGTTGCTGGTGATCGCGGCGGCCGCCGGAATCATGTTGGGTGGGTTTCATCTGCCGATATTCGGACTGGGCTGGATCCATGTCTCCTGGGGCCAGGTGACGATTACCGCGCTGGGTGAGATGGATCTCTATTGGCGACCAGTCGGCAGCGCGATGCTTTCGGGTCTGTTGACCCTGCCTAACTGGCATCTGCTCTGGTATTTCGTGCCGCTGGTTATCGTGTTGCGGTGGCAGGTGTTCAAGGAGGATCGATCTGCACGATCGCTCGGCATCTTGATCGCCAGCTTCTCGTTGTTTCTTTTCGTTCTATTCTTTTTTACCGACGCATCGGCGTGGGCAGAAAATTACACGAGTGCGAACCGTCTGGTTCTGCACATCGTGCCCGCCGTGTTCAGTCTGCTGGCCCTGCTGCTTGCCGAGGTGCCGTGGTCACGCGCTGATAGATCGAAAGAATCGATTGAGCTGACTTCGCCAGAGTAAATTTTTCAAGCCATCGTTGATGCCCGGCTTCGGCGAGCTGTCGCCTGAAATCGGGTTCAGCTATGCGCGCCAAGGCGTCTGCCAGCGCGCCCACATCACCGGGTCTGACCAGCAGACCGCTTTTCTCAGCCTCGATCACGTGACCGACACCGGAACCGGGAATATCGCTGGCGATGATCGCGAGCCCCGCACGCATCGCCTCCAGCAACACCAAGCCAAACGCTTCGCTACGATCCAGAGACGGCAGAATCAAAACATCCGCTGCCGCATACGCTGCGAGTAGATCGGCGTCATCCAACTCGCCGAGCATCGTTATCCGCTCATTCAAGCCCAGTTGCGACGCCAGAGCACGAAGTCGGCTCGATTCCTCTCCCTTGCCAATCAGTACCAAGCTGGCACCCGGTGTTCGCGCGAGTGCATCAAGCAACACGGCAAACCCTTTGTAGTGACTCAATCGACCCACACCAAGCAGGCGCAAGCCGCCGCGACAAGGCCACTCGGGTGCCAGGCCCATTTCGACCTTGGCCTCGGCGATGCCCAGCGGAATCACCGTTACCTTGTACTTGCAATCTGACAAGGCCTTGCTGGCATCGAGATACGCTCTGGATGTCGCGATGATGGCGACGGAGCGCACCAGCAACGCGCGCTCGAACCATCGATAGATTCGATACGCCGCGCGCACTCGCCAATCCGGCATCTCCTCGGAAACATCGGCGTGCCAGTGGATAACCCAGGGCAGGGCGCGCGCACGTGGGCTAAGCAACGCCCAGAAACACGAAGGGTTCGGAAGATGCAGATGCAGAACCTGCGCATTCGTCCGCCCAATCATTTTCGACAAGCTCCACGGCATGGCCGGGCTCAGCGGCGTATACAACGGCGCGGCGATGCAGCCGACCCGACAAACCTCGACACCCTCGATCGTTTCCAAAGCGCTGCGCCACTGGCCCGCAGGCTGATGCACCAATGCGCTTGATTCATGGCCGTTCGCGACAAGCCATTCGCACAAATCCTGCAGATGGCGCTCGATCCCGCCGCGTTGCGGTGCGTAGTATTTGCCGAGATGCAGAATTCGCATCAATTCGGCTTGACCCTTGTATCCGGGGCACGTTCGCTGGCCATTCGATCGCGTCGCAACTGCTCGATCTCTTGTTCAAGAATCGCGAGCTTCTGGGTCAGACGACGCATCTGGCGCTCATTGCGCGATCGATCGATATCGAGCTTGAGCAAACGCAATAACACCATCGAAAGCCCGATGATGATCGGCAGCACAGGCGCGTAGTTGATGCCGCTGAGCTTGCCGAGCCAGACGACCACCGATGGAAACATGCCAAGCACAAGCGTCGCGGCGGCCACCATCAACCACCAGGCGGCAAATGGTCCGTGCAGATGATCGCGTCGAACCAGATAGAAAATGGCACCAGCAAGGCCAATACCAAGAATCGCGGCCGTAATTTGGGCGTCAAGCATCAGGGTTCTGCTCCAGCCGCGTTGCGTCTATCCGAGCGAGAGCCAAGATCCAATCGGGAGATACACAGTATGGTTGTATGAAACATATAGCGAGCGACCACCGCCCATGAGGCGAAAACCCGCGAATGCCCTTGCTGTCGAGGCTGCATGGTAGTCGGAGTCTCGACGATTCGCATTCCATTGTGGGCGAGCAACATCAAGACCCCTACATCCTGAAAATCGAGCAGACTTGCCTCGGGTGCGGCGAGCATACGCATCGCCTGCGCATCGTAAAGGCGCAAGCCCGAAGTGAAATCACGCAAGCGCAAGCCGGTGAGCAGGCGCAGGTACTGCCAGGCGATGCGCTTGGGCAGGCTCAAGCGCGCGATGCAGGTGCCAATGACCACGTTTGCGCGTTCACGATCATGCGCCGAAAAAAGCGCCGGCAATGATTCCGGCAGATGCTGGCCATCGGCATCCAGGCTCAGCACGCCGCGATAGCCGTTGCGCGCTGCGAAACGGATTCCGGCCTGACTCGCGCCCCAGGCACCCAGACCGATCGGCAACATCAACACCTCGGCACCGGCCGCCCGCGCCGCCGCAGCAGTCCCGTCCGTACTCGCATCATCGACAACCAGCACTCGGCAGCCCAATGTCGCACGCACGCCAGCCACCACCTCGGCCACGGTAGCAACCTCGTCACGTGCAGGAACAACAGCCAGACAATCAGCGGGCTCAAGAGTAGGCATCAAGGGCAAAAGGGCATTCAGGGGGCCGCAATTCTCGGCATCTGCCTGCTTCAATGTCAATCAAGCAGTACACGATCCCTCGCTATTCTGGCTGATTGAGGCGATGACGCGCGCCGCCCAAACGTGAAATCGATGGCGCCAATCCAGTGTCGACCGCGTGAAGCCGGCCATCGTTACTTGTTCACCTCACACGTTCTCTATGTGATGGATCATCCGCTTGGCTTCTCTGCGCAGTCTGGATCTCCCATCTACAACCTTTCCCTTCGCTGATTGAATCCAGTAACGACCCCGAGAATGTGCCAAGCACAAAAATCAAACCGTTCGTCGTCGCTGCGTAGGCGGTGGTCCAGCGCGTCCAATCGCGAAGCCGACCTTGGCGTTACGCAGTTAGCTCGCCAAATGAGAGACCATCCGAGAAAAGACACAGAAGACAGGCACGCCTGCGGTCCCTATCCACTACCCAAGCACGACAACTCCTCAATTCCCGCGACCGCGTCCCGAGAAAAACTCAAGCCAAAGTGTCCGGTTGACCCGTTCAGCTGCGTCTCACTCAGCGTGGGCGTCGTAAGCGTTGGTTCAGAACG
>JBBSVJ010000206.1:0-6058 GCA_038233665.1 Lysobacterales bacterium | reverse complement strand
CCCAGCATGCCGAGGTCGCCGATGTTGAGCACGTGGTCGTCTGCAAGCAAATCCTTGCCGCGCAGGCTGTGCACCACCGGTGCACCCAGTCGCTCACCCATCGCGATCAGCTCATCGACCGCGTCCGCTGCACCAATGCCGGCAAAAATGACCGGGCACTTCGCGTCGTCCAGCAGCTTGGCGGCTGCAGCAAGATGTTCATCCGATGGCACCGTACGCGGTCGATCAAGGAATACATGGTGTGCGTCAGCGCGCGTTCGCATCGCCGCGACATCCGAGGGCAGGGCGAGATGAGCAACGCCGCGACCGCCAATCGCCGCCTGCACCGCATCAGCAAACATGCGCGGTGCCTGATCGGCGTTGACCACGGTGCGGTTGTACAAGGCGACATCCCGAAACAGCGCGTCCTGATCGATCTCCTGATGATAGTGATGACCGAGCTGGGTGGTCTCGACTTGACCGGTGATCGCGAGCACGGGTGCATGATCAAGCTTGGCGTCATACAGGCCGTTGAGAAGGTGGATCGCGCCGGGTCCGGCAGTTCCACAGCAGACCGCAAGGTTACCGGTGAGCTTGGCCTGCGCACTGGCCGCAAACGCACCGGCTTCTTCATGGCGAACCTGGACGAATTCGATTGAATCGCAGCGGCGCAGACTGTCGACCAGTGAATTGATGGCGTCGCCGGGTACCCCGAAAATATGGGTTACGCCGCTATCGACCAGGGTTTCAAGCAGCAGATCACACAAAGACTTCGACATGATTCCTCCTGAAGCAGGCATCGACTGCAGGTGCAGCGGGCGGAGGCCGAGGTAGCACGCGCAGGATTCGAAAACAGTCATCAACGGTGCCACAGCGCGCGTGAATCAGTGCTGGATTGTGGCTAAATCCTGCGATTGGCTACTCAATACATGACGTTCAATGCGCCTCCTGCGAGAGCCGGGAGGGTGGCGTCGGAAAGCATGAAAGTTTGAACGCATCACGATGGGAACAAGGCCGCTGTGCTGAAAACGAATTGAACTAGCCAGAAACCCGACGATAGCGGGCATGCAAAATAGCGGTCGCTCTACGCGATCATGCTGCGGCCCCGTTGCTTCGATCGCACCGTGCCGAGATCAGCAAAACGGTCACCACCCGAGCTGGACCCTGGCGCGCAAGGCGCAGCGGAGACGAGGTGTCAGTCGATTGAAAAGCGCTAGGTCATCGGACGCGCCGATCCAGGCGGACAATTTGGCATCCGGTGATAAACGGATAGGTCGTTGGTCGTGCCTCGGCTAACACGGGATTCCCTCAGGTCGCCTGCGCCACTCAGCGACCAAGTGCGCGAAGTGCCACTTAGTCGGCGCCCAAGCGGTGCCCATAAACCAGCTTTCCGCCGAGCCAACCAGCAATACCGAGGCAGACGAATCCCGCCAGACTTAGTGCGACGGCGATTGTGTCGGGGGCATGCAAGGTCATCGACTCGACCCGCATCAGCAAGCTGGCCATATAAAGCGAGAATGCCGCCATGACCATGGTCATGTGGCGATTGACGTCCTTGATGGCTGCACTGTCTTCGGGCAGGCGCATCAATTCCACGAAACCGGCGATCATGGCGGGAATGGCGCAGGCAAGACCGATCGTCATCAGCACGCCGGCCAGCCACCATGCGGGTTGGCCGATGTACAAACTGGCCAAATCTGCGGCGCTGGCCAATGACCAACAGGCAATTGGGAAATGCACCAATGCGGGATGCAAGGGATGGCGCATATCAGTTGAGCAGCAGGCTGAGCAAGGTCAGGAAGCCGATCACCGCGAGACCCGCGTGACCGATGACCAGCCCCTTGGCCGGAATCTTCTGACGCAGATGGAACGAAGCAAGAAAGAATCCGCCAAGCGCGGCGACCACGAGCAATCCCAGCGCCGCGGTCAGACGACTGCTGGACGAGCCTTGCAGAACCATCATGATCAAGACAACGAGCCCGGCAGCGCCGAGTAGCGCATGCCCCAGTGAAAGTGCCCAGGGAGCGAGCTTTCCGCGTAACACGCTTGAGGCGAGAATCACGCCCCCGACCGCTCCAATGGCGAAAAGAATGATGGCGTAGTTGAGCATGATTGAATCTCCAGGTTGGGTAGTCGAAGTACGACGAGATGCCGCTGTCAATCCTTGTTGCCGCGTGGTGGCAGCGATTTTTCCGCCAGCGTTTTCATCACGCCATCGGTCATCTTTGCACAGCGCGCACCAAGGAAAGGAAAGGTATCCCACAAGCTTGTGCGCAACGTATCGTGCAAGGCGGCGCGCAGTAGCCGTCGCGCTCGATGCAGGCGTGTCTTGACGGTTTCGGCGCGAATTCCGAGGGTTTGCGCGGCTTCTTCGGTGGTGCATTCCTCGATCTCGCGCAAGATGAAGACAAGACGAAAAGGTTCCGGCAATTCTGCGACCGCTTGTTCGAGCAGCTGCCGTATTTGCGCGCGGCTGGCCGTGGCGGCTGGATTTTCGCTGCCGAATTTGCATGGAAACGGGATCACTGTTGAACTACCTGTCAACGCAATATCCAATTGTTCGATATCGGTGGTCGAGCGACGCGCACGTAGACGCTGATATGCCTCGTTGAGGACGATACGAGTCATCCAGGTCATCACGCTGGATTCACCTCGAAACGTATCGAGCTTGGCGTAGACGTGAAGCCACGATTCCTGCACCACATCTTCGGCTTCTGCATCGTCATCAAGGACGCCTCGCGCCATGCGAAACAGGCGCTGGTTGCCGCGCTGCATGAGAGGTCGAAACGCTTCGCGAAACCCGCCGAGAACTTGAGCGACAAGCTCGGTATCAGTGAGCGTCGAATAGTCCGGTGCGACGTTGGATTCATGCATGGTCTTGTTCCCTCTACAACCCATCGGATGCAGCACTGCGCACAAGGTTCCCGATTGTAGTAGCCATCTCCGAGCGTGGATTCGTGTCTGAGGGTGGAATCCACGTTGGATTCATGCAACCGTAAACGACACCTTACTGTCGAGAAAAGGAAAAAGAAGCCTCATGATTTTGAGAAAATCCGGAAGCGCGATCACTGATTTTGCAAGCTTTGCCATCGTCGTAGCATTGATCAGCTTGGTAGGCTGTGGACAAGCGGCAACGGAAACTGCCGATCCTTCGGCAGCGGTGAACAACAGCATGTCGACACCCAGTCGAGCCGAGCAGGTGGAGGATCGTGGCAACGCGCGCTTCACCTTGGCCGGAGACACCTGGGTCGGCACTCGCGCCAGCGCACGTCTCAAGAAAGATCGATTGCGCATCTCAGCGAGCAATTCGGCGCGTGCGGGCGAAAAGGTGAAGACTGGTCAGCTCAAATTGAACATGAGTGACTACAAAGGGCCGGGGCGATACAAATCCGATGGCATGTCAATGTTCATTGAAGTCAACTTCGACGTACCCGACGACAAAGATGATCAGGCAGCCGCCAAGGAAACGTTGATGGACGCACTCGGCAATACCAACCACATCACCTTGACCAACGCAGACATCGAAATTACCTCGGACAGCGACGGCTTTATCGACGGCACGTTCTCCATCGAAAAGTCCGCCGATACGCCGGAGTCGACGATCACAGACGGTCAGTTTCACGCCCGCATTCGAAAGTAGTTCAGTCAGGCTCGACAAATATCAGCGGAAGCGATTTCATGCGTCGCGATCTGCGACCGCCTGTAATCAAGATGCAGTTATCTTGAGCGCAGAACGCGCTCTTACACTATGCGTTGCGTGCCCTGTCAAATCCCATTCCGAATCCAACTCTCTGGCCCATTCCATGTCCAAGTTTCCGTGTGTCATCGCCCCTTCCATCCTCTCGGCCAATTTTGCTCGTCTTGGTGAGGAGGTCGATGCAGTTGTTGCGGCCGGTGCCGAGTGGATTCATTTCGATGTGATGGATAACCATTATGTGCCCAATTTGACCATCGGCCCGCTGGTTTGCGAGGCGCTACGCAAACATGGCGTCACCGCCCCTATCGATGTCCATCTGATGGTCAAACCAGTCGATCGGATCATTCCGGATTTCGCCAGGGCCGGGGCCAGCCAGATCAGTTTCCATCCGGAGGCTTCCGAGCACATTGATCGTACGATCCAGCTAATCCATGACGAGGGCTGCAAAGCGGGCTTGGTCTTCAATCCGGCCACCCCGCTCAACTATCTCGATTATGTCCTCGACAAGCTTGATCTGGTCTTGATCATGTCGGTCAATCCTGGATTCGGGGGGCAAAGTTTCCTTCCCTCTGCGCTGCAGAAACTGCGTCACGTGCGTGATCTGATCGATCGTAGCGGCCGCGATATCCGTCTGGAGATTGATGGCGGGGTGAAGATAGACAACATCGCCGAAATCGCGCGTGCCGGTGCCGACACCTTCGTCGCCGGCTCAGCGATTTTTGGAAACCACGACTATGCAGGAGTGATTGCGTCGATGAAGCGGGCAGTCGCCGAAGCGTGAAAGCTTTTGATTGGCCTTACAGCCTATCACAATATTGCTACAGCTCAGTCCACGCACCACGGTCGCGCGGCATCTCTGTCACGCGACGATGATGCAAAAGTGAGATCGGCAACGTCGAACTTCAGGGGGCCAAAATAAGCGCGCGCCTGGACCCATGCCTTCCGACCCTCGGGATTCGCAGGGCTAGACGTTAGAATCGCGCTCCACGTGTTGTATGGGGGTAACTGATGCGTCTTCCTGCTGTCGCCGCCGCACTCATTTTGGGCGCGGCCTCTCTCGCTCATGCGCTGCCGGCGGGCAATTCACGCCTGCTGCGTTTCCCGGATATCTGCGGCAACTCGATTGCGTTCGTACAAGCCGGAGACATCTACACGGTGGCAGCAGGGGGTGGCACGGCGCTCCGCCTGACTTCGCATCCCGGTCAGGAGCTGTATCCGAAATTCTCCCCGGACTGCCGATCGATCGGTTTTTCAGCGGAGTACGACGGCACTCGTCAGGTTTACGTGATTCCGGCCGGCGGCGGTGTTCCGCGACAGCTCACTTGGTACAACGATATCGGTGCACAGCCGATTCGAGGCGGCACCGATTACCGAGTTCTCGACTGGACTCCGGATGGCAAGAACATCCTCGTTCGCGCCAATCGGAACCCGACCGGCGATCGTGATGGCCGACCTTATCTGGTGCCGCTTGATGGCGGCATGGAAACTCCACTGGCGGTGCCTGAAACCGGCGGCGGCATGCTATCGCCCGATGGCAAGAGTTATGTCTACACACCGATCGATCGTGAATTCCGTAGCTGGAAACGCTATCGGGGCGGCCGCGCTCAGGATGTCTGGACCTACGATTTGGTCAACAACAGCTCTCATCGTCTGACCGACAATCCGGCCACCGACAACCAACCGATGTGGATTGGCGACACGATCTATTTCAGCTCCGATCGCAATGTCACCATGAACCTGTTTGCGATGCCCTCTGCGGGTGGCGAGGCGAAGCAGGTTACTGATTTCAAGGGCTTCGATGTGCTTTGGCCGAGTGCCGGCAAGAATGCCATCGTGTTTGAGAATGGTGGCGCCATCTGGCGCTTTGATCCGGCCAGCGCGCAGGCCATTGAAGTACCCATTCGCGTCACTGGCGATTTTCCACAAACCCTGCCCACCTGGAAGAATGTCGCCGCTCAGATTGATTCCTTCGATATCAATGACGACGCAAGTACGATCGTGATTGCTGCGCGCGGCGAGCTGTTCCGCCTGACCGGGAAGGAGCCTGATATTCGCAATCTCTCGCACACGCCCGACGCGCGCGAGCTCGGCGTGACTCTGTCGCCGGATGGCGGCAGCGCCGCGTTTTTGTCCGACGCCAGTGGCGAGTACGAAATCTATGTGCAGAAACTCGCCGACGGAGTTGCCAAGCGATTGACGCACGATGGCGGCATCTGGCGATTCGCGCCGATCTTCTCGCCGGACGGTCGTCATCTCGCTTATGCCGACAAGCGCCAGCGTTTGCGCATTGTCGATGTTGACAGCGGCGTGACCCGCGATGTCGACAGCAGTCATCACGAGGACATCACCGAATACCGCTGGTCGCCGGATAGTCGATGGCTT
>JBBSVJ010000205.1:0-6095 GCA_038233665.1 Lysobacterales bacterium | reverse complement strand
GGCTCATCCTCGGTACGCACGATGCGAATCACTTCATCGAGGTTGAGGTAGGCAATCCGCAGACCTTCGAGCAGGTGCAGACGGCGTTCGACTTTTTCGAGTCGATGCTGCAGGCGGCGCGTTACCGTATCGGTGCGGAATCGCAGCCATTCAGTGAGGATCTGCCGGAGGTTTTTGACCTGAGGCCGACCATCAAGCCCGATCATGTTGAGGTTGACGCGGTAGCTCTTCTCCAGATCGGTGGTCGCGAACAGATGCGGCATAAGCTCGTCGGCATCGATCCGATTCGAGCGCGGGAACAGCACCAGGCGAATCGGATTCATGTGATCAGACTCGTCGCGAACATCCTCGATCATCGGCAGTTTCTTCGCGCGCATCTGCGCGGCGAGCTGCTCGATGATCTTCGAAGGCGATACCTGATGTGGCAGTGCGGTGATGACGATATTACCGTCCTCACGCGTGTAGATGGCTCGCGCACGCAGGCTGCCGTTGCCCGTGGTGTACATCGTGAGCAGATCGCTCTTCGGCGTGATGATCTCGGCTTCGGTTGGATAGTCCGGCCCAGGCACGAACTCGCAGAGTTCGGCAATGCTCGCATCCGGGTTATCGAGCAAATGGATGCAGGCGCTGACGATTTCGCGCAGATTGTGTGGCGGAATATCCGTGGCCATCCCGACCGCGATACCGGTGGTGCCATTGATCAGCACATGCGGGATGCGCGAGGGCATCCACGCCGGTTCCTTGAGCGTGCCATCGAAGTTGGGCACCCAATCGACCGTGCCATGGCCCAGCTCTTCAAGCAGGGCTTCGGCGATCGGCGTCAGTTTCGATTCGGTATAACGCATCGCCGCGAAGGATTTCGGATCATCCTGCGAACCGAAATTGCCTTGACCGCCGACCAGCGGATAGCGATACGAAAACGGCTGCGCCATCAGCACCATCGCTTCGTAGCAAGCGCTATCGCCGTGCGGATGAAATTTACCGATCACATCACCGATCGTGCGCGCGGATTTCTTCGGCTTGGAGGTAGCACTAAGGCCGAGTTCGCTCATCGAATAGATGATGCGGCGCTGCACCGGCTTGAGGCCGTCGCCAATGAACGGCAATGCCCGATCAAGCACGACATACATGGAGTAATCAAGGTAAGCGCGCTCGGCGTAATCCTTGAGCGGAATTTGTTCGTAATTGCCTTGCAGGGTCATTGTGTTCCGAAATCTTCAGGCATCGACGACAAGCCGACGCGAACCGTGAATTGTGCAGGATCGGGCGCATTCGCGCATAGGGTGGTTGTTTTTCTGGCTGTTCGCGTGAGTGTGCGTGGCAGGTTTTCTACCTCGCCTTCCACATCTCGTCACCCGGCGAACGCCGGGGTCGAGTGACTTTTCTCGTGAGTTTTCGTTTTAAGAGACGCAGGAGCGTGCGTTAGCAGCGCAAAGTCACGAGCGAAGTCACTGGACCCCAGTCTGCACAGGGCGACGAGAGAAGAGCCCCTAATCGACACTCGACACGAATGCCGCGCAACGAAGAAACGCAGAGACGAACGGCATCTGCACTTCTCCGTCCGCGGGAACCCGAGAGTTACAGCGAATCGAAATTGAGAATCGCGTTGGTCACCAGCGGATAACTGCCAATGGTCGCCGCCCGCCACATCGGATTGATCGCAAACAGCAACACATGACCTTTGCCTAGTCGCGCATCGACCACGGCGGCGTTCTTCGCCAGCTTGCCACCGTTTTCGAGCAGACCCGAGACGAGAAGCTCACTGCTGTCGGCGAAACGCAGCAGGGCGCGGGGACGCTGATCTTGTGGAATCAGAAACAGATTGTCGCGTGCCTGTTCGGCATTCAGCGGCAGCGCCTGCCAAGGCTTGACCGAGGGCAGTTCGGGCGGATCGACATAGCCGGGACCTTGTGGCAGATCGGTATCGTCAGGGCCGCCGCGACCGGTCGGGCGCTTGCTGTCCTCGGCTGTCGGAATGCGTCCGTCGCCAAGCAGCTGGTTGCTGACTTTGAACGACATGCCGCTCTCGGAGTAGACCGTGAATGGCGCGTCATAGCCCCAGGTGACCGGACTTTCGCTTTCGGTGGTCTGCGCACGCACAAGCGTGCCGGTAATGCGCAAACCGTCCTTGTCGGCGATGCTGACACCCGGTGCGAGTCCGCTGTCGATGGCGAATTGCGCGGTATCCATCGAGGTGATCAACAGTCCGCCATCGCGCACGAACTGCTTGAGATGATCGACACCACTGCCGCCGAGTCCAGGGCGGATGTCGGTCGTACTATCGATCAGGCCGAGGTTTGGCGTGAGCGCGGATTTTTCCCAAGGCATCGCGTTGCCATACATCGGCAGGCCGTCGATGATCAATTGCGTATTCGAATAGCCGACCGGGCCAAACAGGACGACATCGAATCGCTTGCGCAGATTGTCACTGCGCGCAACATCCTGGGTGCTGATGTAGGTGAATGGGATACCCAAATCATCCAGCGCCATGCGCCACCAGCCCTCGGTTTGTGTGCTTATCCACGTGTGCATGATCGCCACGCGTGGCAGGCCGAGTTTGCGTGTCGACACATCGGGGGCGGAATCGGTGTTGAATACATCGAGTCCGAGCGAGGCAGCCGTTTTGTCGAAATTCGCATCGGCGCGACGAACGATCAGCGAGCCGGCGGCGAAATTCCGCTCGCCGATCTTGAAGGCCCGACCTGCGATCTCGATCGAGCTGCTTTTTGCGGCGAAGCGCAGCGAGGCGAGTTCGGCAGATGCCGGGTTGCTGATGATGCGAATGGATCCGTTGCCTGTTGCCGCCTTGGTCGCAAGCGGCCAAACCGCTACATGCATCGGTGCCTTGAGCAAGGCGGCGTCGGTGACCCGCACAAGATCGACGCCAAACTGATCACCCAACGACCAGCCGGTATCGTCGTAGGGATGCTTCTGCGGGTCCTCTGGCGACCAAAACTGACGATCAAGCAAAACATCGGCAATGCGCGAGTAAGGCTGATCCATGCGCACGACATAGCTGCCCGCCGGAAAAGTGCGCGTGCTGGGCTCGTCGTCCTTGGCGCCTTCGTCCTTGTCCTTGTCCTTTGCGTCATCGGATTTCTTTTTCGTCGCCAGTTGCACCGTCAGTTCTGCATCCAGTTGCTGGATTTCGGCCTTCTGCCGATGCAGCACTTCAAGCAGTTTCTGCTGCGCCCCTCGGCGAGGATCATCCGCGCTGAGTACGTAACCGGCCGGGCCCGAATCCGTCGCCTTGGTTACTGAGCGCTTTGATTTGAGCCAAAAATTGCGCAGAAATTGCTGACCGTTGCCCGAGAAGTAATCGAGTGCGGTGAGCATTGCGCTTTGTGAATAATTATTATTGTTTCGTTGCGACCACAGTACTTTTGCCTGTGGCGGGTTGGGTCGATACCAAGTGCGCGAGTATTCGTCAGGATCGAGGATGCGCTCCTCGGTATCCGCGCCACCGTTGCCAAACGTTTCATACAGGCGGCTGATGCCGTTGTGGGTGGCCGCGATGAACATCAAATAGCCGGGGCTCCAGGTATCGAACTCGCCGTGGGTGAACACGCCAGGCAGGCCGAGGCGGGTCAGCGTATCCACATTGTTCCAGCCGAGCTGTTGCCACTCGCCGACCAGCAAAGGGTCGATCCAACTGTTGTATGGCCCAGCACCGACCGTGTTGTCGTAGAGGAACGGCACCGATTCGTGCATGTCGTGCAGTACCTGCGCGTGCCAATCGGTGTAGGTGTTGATGACGTTGCGGGTCAGCGCCAGCGAGGCCAGCATCGCGTCGCGGTTGTTGTCGTGAGCGACATAGTGGCCCCAGTACAACAACGGCGGAGATTGCTGTCCTGGATGTTCGCGATGCCAGTTGTAGACATCGACCTTGCGTTCCCAGCCATCGGTTTCGACCACTGGAGTGATCAAGGTAATCATCCTGGAGCGGATCGCGCGGATGTAGGGCGCTTCATCGACCGTGAGCCGATAGGCCAGTTCCATCAGCGAGGTCGGCGTGCCGGTCTCAACGGAGTGGATTGTGCCGGTGATGTAATAGACGGGTACCGTCTGCTTGATCAAGGCCGCCGCACGCTCGTCATCGAGACCGATGGTGCGTGGATCAGCCAGTTGGGCGAGGCGTTCACGATTGCCATCCAGATCCGCCAGCAACTTCTCATCGGCAATCGCCACCGCGATCATCTCGCGACCTTCCTCGGACTTGCCAATGCTGAAAACCTTGACCCGCGGACTGCTCGCTTCCAGTGATCGAAAATAGTCGTAGACCGTTTTCAATCGCGGCAACATGTTTGGCGATCCCGAAACATCGCCGAGCGCCTTGGCCGGTGTCGGCACCTTGTCGGAGGCCGGCAGGTAATCGGTCAACTGCGTATTGAATGATGGATCCGTCGTGTACTTGGCGATCTGCTCGCCATACCAGGCGTCGACCTTCTGTGATGGATCCGCAGCGAAATGCGCCTCCAGCGGCGAAGCAGCATGGAGTTGCGTCGCGCCAAGTAGCACGACAAGCGTAACGAGAATGCGTTGCATGGACTCCCCCGGAGAATCGATCGACATGGATGCGCGAGCATTCTGCCAGACCGTCTTTGCTGCGCAGGAGTGGCATCAGTCATTCATCGAATAGCCGTAGCGCGGGTGCCGACGGCGATTTGCCGCGCTTTAATGAAATCGCCAGGCCAGCGTTTATCATGGGCGAATGAACGAACTGCATGACATCGCCATTGTCGGCGGCGGATTGGTCGGCTCCAGCCTCGCTATTGCGCTTGAAGGTTGCGGCTTTCGCGTCGCCTTGATCGAGGCGGCGCAGCCACGGGTTTCCGAGCAGCCCAGCTACGACGAGCGCAACCTTGCGTTGGCCCGCGCCAGCATCAATGCGCTGGAGTCGCTCGGCGTGTGGGCGCACGTTGAGTCGAAACCCGCGGCAATCGAACGGATTCACGTCAGTCGCCGTGGCGATTTCGGCACGGTCAAATTCGATGCGACGAAGCTTGGAATGCCGACGTTTGGAGCGGTGTTGCCTGCGCGTGAACTCGGCAATGCACTGCTGCGACGGCTGGATGAGTGTTCAACGCTCGATCGCATCGCGCCCGCCCAGCTCGTCGGCATCGAGCGCCACCCGGATCAGATCGACCTGAGTTTGCGCACGGGCGATGCCGAGCGTCGCGTATCAACGCGCTTGCTGGTTGGCGCGGATGGCACCGGATCATTCGTGCGCGAGAATGCAGGTATTGGCGTGCAGCGTATCGATTACGCGCAAAGTGCATTCGTCACGACGGTGACCACCGAACATTCGCTCAATGGCACCGCTTATGAGCGTTTCACGAGCTCCGGACCGGTCGCGCTGCTGCCGATGGCTCGCAACAAGGCAGGGCTCGTATTGTCGGTTCCTGGTGATGATTCGGATCGTGTTGGCGCACTCGATGATGCCGCGTTCCTGGCGCTGGTGCATGAGCGGTTCGGCTATCGGGTCGGACGCCTGAGTCGACCAGGTAAACGCAAGCCTTATCCGTTGATTCGATTGCTTGCCGAACGATTGACCGATCATCGAACGGTGCTTGTCGGCAACGCCGCGCAAACCGTCCACCCGCTCGGTGCGCAGGGCTTCAACCTGGGCTTGCGCGATGCGCTGCGGTTGTCCGAGTTACTCGTTTCTGCGAATCAGAACGACGATGATCCGGGGAGTGTGAAACTGCTCGAAGAATATGTCGAAATGCGAACGCCGGATCGCGAAGCGACGACCTCCTTCAGCGATGATCTAGTCCGGCTGATGGGCAACGACACGCTGCCGCTAAGAGTGTTGCGCTCGCTGGGCTTCGCTGCGTTGGATCGATTGACACCGCTCAAACGGCGTGTCGCTTTGCGCGGCATGGGTTTTCGAGGGGATGTCTCGGCTCGAGGTTTGAGTCGATGAGTCGTCGCGGTGAACTCGATGTGATCGTGGTCGGCGCCGGAATCGCCGGTTCGGCGATGGCCTTGGCCTTGGTGCGCGATGGATTCGAGGTTGCTTTGATCGAGGCACGCCCGCCACCGGCATGGAATGCCGAGGACGAAGTCGACGCTCGCGTGGTCGCGCTGGCTCC
>JBBSVJ010000204.1:0-6107 GCA_038233665.1 Lysobacterales bacterium | reverse complement strand
TGGATTGCGCCGTTGCGTGTGCATGCGGGCTGGGGACAGGCGGTTGTCGGCGATCTGCGCGCCGAAGTGTTGATGCAGCGACGCGTGATCATTCTCGTTGTCGTATTGCTCGCCTGGCTCTACAGCCGCGTACTCGTCGCCAGTGAAGCTTTGGCAGATATTGGTGCGGTGTCATTTTCGGCGCTGTCGGCGATTGCGCCGGGCGTACTAGTGGCGGTTTACCGACCGCAGACTGGCGCGCGCGCGGTCAGTGCGGGTCTCGTTGTCGGCAGTCTGGTCTGGTTGTATGTGCTGATGTTACCGGTGGTCGCCGGCGACTCGATGGCCTGGATCACCTCGGGACCGTTCGCTATCCAATGGCTTGCGCCTGACCACTTTCTTGGATTCAGCGAGTGGAGTCGGCTTGCCCGCGCGGTCGTGTTGAGTCTCGCGGCGAATCTCGTTGTGATGGCGCTCGTTGCCGGCTCGCGATTTGCCCATGCAAAATCCGCGGGACATCGCGGGCGCGTCGATACGGCGGATTTGCGAGCGCTGTCATTACGCTTTCTTCCGGATGATCAGGTCCACCTGCTTTTCGTTGGCAGTGACGCCTTAGGTTCGGCATCCGAATTATTGGTTGCCGCGATCGAACACGAACTGGCTGCGGTGATTGGAGCGTCATCGGCGCGCCTTCTGTTGACCGTGGCTCGGCGCGAGCGAGGTGTCGAGCTGGATGCCGTCGCCGATATTGTTGGCGAAACATCGCAGGATCTTCGTTTCAATCAACGCGTGCTTGAGGCCGCGCTGGAGAACATGAGTCAGGGCATCAGCGTGGTCGATCGCGATCTCGGTCTGGTCGCCTGGAACCGGCCGTATGCCGACTTGTTCGGTTATCCGGCAGAGCTGCTGCGCGTCGGCGTTCCGGTTGCCGATCTGGTTCGCTGGAACATCACGCGCGGGCTTGGTGGTGGGCATTCGCTGGCGGACGAAGTTGAAAAACGCATCAACCATATGCGCGCCGGTACGCCGTATGTCGCGGAGCGTCGCTTTCCCGGTCGTGTAGGCGAGCGCATGGTCGAAATTCGAGGTAACCCGATGCCCGGTGGCGGTTTCGTGGCGACGTTCACGGATGTCACCGAATTTCGGCGCAACGAACACGAGCTCATGGCGATTGCTGAAACGCTAGAACAGCGAGTCAGCGTGCGCACGGCAGAACTCGAGTCGGCACGTCAGGAGGCCGAGAAGGCAAATCTTGCGAAGTCACGTTTCCTTGCCGCGATCAGTCATGATCTGGCGCAACCATTGAATGCCGCGCACCTGTTTACTCACGCGCTGGCGCAGCGGCTCGCCCATCCCGAATATCGCGAGTCGGTGATGAACATCGACGGTGCATTGACCTCGGCGGAGAGTCTGCTCGGTGGACTTTTAGATATTTCACGTCTTGATGGTGGTCGCACGCGAGCCAGGGTGGAGGCTTTTCCCATTGATGAATGGTTGCGTGGTCTGGCCGCAGAGTTCAGTGTGCTCGCTGACGAACGAGGCCTGCATCTGGATTTCGTCAGTTCTCGGGCATGGGTGCGCAGCGATCCGCAGTTGTTGCGTCGAGTGGTACAAAATTTTCTCGCCAATGCCGTCCGGCATACGCGCTCGGGGCGAATTCTGCTCGGCTGCCGGCGTCGCGCAAGAATACTGTCGATCGAAGTCTGGGACACCGGTCCAGGAATTGCGCTGGCCGATCGTGAGTTGATTTTCGAGGAGTTTCGCAGGCTCGGACATTCTGGCGAGGGGTTGGGCCTCGGGCTTGCCATCGCCGAGCGCATTGCGCGCTTGTTGAAACATCGCTTGCGTGTCGATTCGCGAGTCGGATCGGGTACGGTTTTCGCGATTGAAGTTCCGATGACTTCGTCGCTGGATCTGCCGCCGCCCGTGGCCGCACCTTCGCAAGCAGCCCTGCCGAGCTTGCGCCTGCTCGTCGTGGACAACGATTTGCCGGTGCTTAGGGCGATGCAGGATTTGCTCGGGGGCTGGAACGTCGAGGTCCATGCCGCGCAGACGCCAGAGCAGGCTCAGCAGTTGTTTGCTGCCCACGGCGCCGACTTGCTTCTGTTCGACTACCATCTCGATGACCATGTCAGCGGCCTTGAGCTGCGCAGTTCGCTAGGCGCCGCTGCGCAGAAAATTCCTTGCGTCATCATCACCGCTGATCACGGCAAGGCGGTCGCGGAAGCGGTTGCTGGCGCGGGTTGCCAACTGCTGCAAAAGCCGCTCAAGCCGTTGGCGCTGCGCTCGATGATCTCAAGCTTGATCGCGCGCAGGGCGGAGTGATCAACTAGTCGCGAAAGTTCTCGAACTGCAGCGGCATTTCAAGTTCACTCTTGCGCAGCAGTGCGATTGCATCCTGCAGTTCATCGCGCTTCTTGGCCGACACGCGTAGCTGGTCGCCCTGGATCTGTGCCTGAACCTTGCTGCCGGAATCCTTGATCAGTTTGATGATCTTCTTCGCCAGAGGCTGCTCGATGCCTTGCTTGAGGGTGATGTTCTGACGTGCGCTGGCGAGGTTCACATCCGGGTCGGCAATGTCGACACAGCGCACATCGATGCCGCGCGCCGAAAGACGCTGCATGAGGATGTCCTGCATTTGTTTCAGACGAAATTCGGCATCGGCCTTGGCTATGACCACGCCATCATTGAGCTCGAAGCTGGCGCCGCTACCCTTGAAGTCAAAGCGTTTTTCGAGTTCGCGATTGGCCTGATCAACCGCGTTGGTCAACTCGTGGTCGTCGAGTTTTGAAACGATATCGAATGAGGGCATGAGCAAGCTTCCAGATGTGAAGTGCGAGATTCTACTAGGGCATGAGACTGGTTTCGTATCATCGACTCAGTTTGCAGCTTTAGTTGTGTGTAGCGGGGCCTTCAGGCGCAATGCGATTGATCCTGAATCAGGTTGCAGAGATTTCCGCTTAGGGAACTCCTACGGGCGCTGATCACATCTGTTGCGGCAGCGTTTTTAGCTGGCCCGACAATCAGGTTACCAGCGCTCTCGAGTGGTTGGGTCCGTCAACGCAAAACACGCACTCTAACCTGTGCCCAGCGCCCTCCATCGGTCATCGCGGTGATGGTCTGATCACCGGTTTCGATAAAAGCGTGTTCCCAGGATCGCGAATCCTTGGTTGTAGCCTCAAGGCGACCGTTGACCAGCCACATCACCTCGCCAATCGCACCGAGTGCGCGCAGGCGGACGATCGCCGGTTTGTCGCTATTTGGAGCGCGGGCGACGCTGGCATGGTCGGCAATCCCATCGATGCGCAGCTCCTGACTGGTTTCGAGTCCGTCACGCGCGCACTGTGCCGCGAGCGAGGGCAGACTGGATTGCTTGCGTTGTGAACTCGAGAGCCAAGGGTAGGCGAGTGATGGCCAACGTGGAATATCGATCTCCTTGATCGACCCTGCAGTGCACCCCGGGCTCAGGCGCAAGCCGCTGCGTGCATCGGTTCGCACATGCAGCAAGCCCGTACTCCAGGATTTTGCATCGCGTTCGGGAAAGGTCGGTGGAATGACCCCATCAAGCGTCCAGGCGTCGAGTGTTTTCTGGCAACGATCCGCATGCTGATCGTCGAATGCCAAGCCAAGCGGCCAGCAGATTTCAACTTCCTTGACGCTGGCGGGTGGCGCTTCCGCAACCGTTGACAGTGCAGCTCTTGGCAAACTGTCGACCACCTGGAACATCAACGGCAAGGCGGTGATCGCACCATATTGGCCGGGCAGGGGCGTGCCATCGGGACGGCCAATCCAGACCGCAACCGTGTACTGGCGGGTGCCACCGATCGCCCACGCATCGCGATAGCCGTAACTGGTGCCGGTTTTCCACGCCACCCGCGGACGCGAACCGGTATCGAAGGTGCCGGGTCGATAACCGGGGCGCGGGTTGGCTTCGAGGATTTCACGAATGATCCACGCGGCACCTTCGGAAAGCACGCGGCGTTCAATCCGTGCATCGCCGGGGGAATAGCGGATGAGACCGCCAATGCCCTTGCGATTGAGTGCGGAATAGGCGCCGGCAAGATCCTCCATGCGGGCGCCGACGCCTCCCAGGATGATCGATAGATTTGGCTCAACGCCATGCGGCAGGCGCAGTTTCAATCCGGTATTCGCGAGCCTTGCAGTAAAGCGAGTCGCGCCAACACGATCGAGCAGGTCGACAGCCGGCACGTTGAGTGACAGTCGCAAGGCTTCCGCTACGCCGACCGGACCGTTGAACGCGCTGTCGAAATTGCCAGGTCGATACTCGCCAAAGGATTGCGGCGCATCGATCAGCAGGCTTTCGGAATGGATCAGGCCATCATCAAGTGCGAGTCCGTAGAGAAACGGTTTGAGCGTCGATCCGGGTGAGCGCCAGGCGCGCACCATGTCGACATGACCGAGACGTGCCTCATCGCCGAAGCTGGCCGAACCGACATAGGCCAAGGTACTGAGATCGGTATTGTCGACTACCAGCAGTGCAGCCGAGGTGCGATCGGGCAGGCGCGCCAGATAGTTGCCGACACGATCCTGCACGCTGCGCTGGTGTTCGATATCGATTGTCGTCGAGATGCGGCGCTGACGGGGATGCTCGTTGTGCAAACGACGAGCGAGCAGGGCAGCGCTGAGCGGTGGCTGCAGGGTGCGTGCAACCACCGATTCAATCCGCGCGTCCTTGACCTCGGCTGGCGTCCACACATCGAGCGTGGCCATGCGATCAAGCACCTTGTCACGCGCTGCCCGTGCCCGTTGCGCATGGCGGTCGGGTCGCAATCGACTCGGTGCTTGTGGCAATACTGTGAGCAAGGCCGCTTCGGCATGTGAAAGACGATTGGCGGAATGCCCGAGATACGCCCAGGAAGCGGCCTCGACGCCTTGCAAGGTGCCGCCGAAAGGCGCGTTGTCGAGATAGAGTTCGAGGATCTCGCGCTTGGACAGATGCGCTTCGAGCTGCAGCGCACGCAGGCTCTGGCGCAGTTTTCCAGCGAAGCTGCGCGAGTGTGGTTCAAGAATGCGCGCTACCTGCATGGTCAGGGTTGAGCCGCCGGAAACGATATGCCGACTGCCAAGCAGCTGGCCCAGCGCGCGCAGGGCAGCGACCGGATTGATGCCGGGATGGTGCCAGAACCAGCGATCCTCGTAGTTCACCAGCGCTTCGAGATACAACGGCGAGACATCGCTCAGCGAAACCGGATAACTCCAGATGCCCTCGGCATCCGCAAAGGCACGCAAAGGTGATCCGTCCCGCGCCAGAACCACCGTGCTGCCCCTATCCGGATCCGGCAGAGGCAACGGGAAAAGTCGATCAAGAATCAGAGCGCCGAGGCTCACGCCGATCAAGAAAAACGCGAGTCGACGTAGCCATCGCCTCCAACGGCTTCGTTTCATGGCGGTCGAGATCACGGAAAAGGACGAGAAAGATTCAAGACATTCGATCAATGCGTATCAGGCAACCCGCAAGCCTTTGTAAAGGGTATTGGCGGGTTGCCTGGGATTTCCCTCAGCGTTTGTTGCGCGTCGCGAGGCTGTAAAGAACAAGCAAAATGATGGCGCCAATGACCGAGCCGATGAACCCGGCGGTCTGATCGCCGTGATACCAGCCGAACTGCTTGCCCACGAATGTGGCGATGAACGAACCGGCGATGCCGATCAGAATGGTGATGATGAACCCGCCTGGATCCTTGCCTGGCTTGAGGATCTTCGCCACGAAACCGACCAGCAGGCCGATGATGATGGTCATGATGATGCCGTTGGTACCGCCGAAAATTTGCAATGACATGAAGCAATTCCTTCAACCAGGGTGAATACCCGCACTTTAGCGTTGATCGGCGGCGTTGTGACCCCCGATACCCGAGTTCGCGCAGGTGCATCGATGAAAGCACCTTTTGCTGCGGCGCAGCGTGACCAAGCTGATCGCAAGCGCTGTGCTAAAATCACCCGCTTTTCAAGCTTCATCCCCCGCCACTTAAAACGAGGTTTCCATGCCGCATCTAGCTGCGCGCATGAGTCGCGCCAAGCCCAGTGCGATCATGCTGATTGCCGAAAAGGCCAAGCAACTCAAGGCCGCCGGTCGAGACATCATCAGCTTCTCGATTGGAGTTCCGAATTTC
>JBBSVJ010000203.1:0-6112 GCA_038233665.1 Lysobacterales bacterium | reverse complement strand
CGACCAGATCGGTAAACAGGGTTTCAGCGCGATCGAGCAAACCTGCGCGCATATAGTCCTCACCGAGTTCAAGCAAGGCGACCGTCTTTTCTTCGTCACTGAGGCTCGGACGCGCAATCAGGTTCTGATGTACTCGAATCGCTCGATCCACTTCGCCACGTCGACGAAAAAGGATGCCCAACGCAAGATGCGTTTCAACCGTATCGCGGTTGACTTCAGCAAGCTTCAGGAAAACCTCGATGGCCTTGTCTTGCTGCTCATTGAGCAAGTAGTTGAGACCCCGAAAGTAGTTGCTCGACAGCTCGCTTACGCGGGCGCCCGAGGTGCGTTCACTGCCGCGTCGGGCGACATACCAGCCCGAAAATGCCGCAATCGGCAGCAGCAGGAACAACAAATGCAGTTCGGTCATGAGCGAACAGTGCTTTCATCTTGAGTGACGCCAAGCGCGGATTCAGCGCGCAAATTGTGCAATGTTCGCTTCACCAAACGAAGCTCGCGTCTTAATCGACGCACTCGCAGGAACCAGACCAGCAGTCCGCCAAGTATCCAGCCAAGCACCAAAAACGACAGCAACGCCGCTCCCTTGGGGAAGCTAACATTGATGAAATAGAGGTCAAAAAGGATGCGTTCGGAATTGAGCGCCCCAAACGTTGCACCGAATACGACGGCCAGTAGTACCAGAACCACTACGCCAAGACGCATGAGCACAATCTCCAGGGGCTATCGCCTTGCTGGCGATCAAAAAACGAGTCAGGCAGCGGCCTGACTGACAACGGCGGCCTTGCCGCTGTTTACCCGCTCGCGGAGTTCCTTGCCGGGTTTGAAGTGTGGCACATGTTTGCCGGGCAACGCGACGGCGTCACCGGTCTTGGGATTTCGGCCCATGCGCGGTGGTCGGAAATGCAGTGAAAAGCTACCGAAACCACGAATTTCGATTCTTTCGCCGTTGGCCAACGCGTTCGTCATCTGTTCCAGCATGCTTTTGACGGCCAACTCGACATCATTACCTGCCAGATGTTGCTGACGGGCTGAAAGAGCTTCAATCAACTCGGACTTTGTCATCTCGGCTCACACCGGCGGTTTAAGAAGAAGGTGCCCATTCGACTGAATGGGCACCACGATCCCAACGGCTGGCGCGGCTAGGCACCAGCCTTGTCCGCATTAGTCGCGGTTGAACTTCTCTTTCAACAAGGCGCCCAGCTGGGTGGTCGCACCCGTGGAACCCTGATAATCGTCAAGTACCGATTGCAGCTCTTCTTCGTCCTTGACGCGGATCGACAACTGCAAGATACGGCCCTTGCGATCCATGCCGGTGAACTTGGCTTCGACCGGATCACCCACCTTGAAATGCAGGGTGGCGTCGTCAACGCGCTCCTTGGCGATGTCGTTGGCACGCAGATAGCCTTCGATACCTTCTTCAATATCGACAGTTACGCCACGCGCATCGACTTCACGGACGGTGCCGTTGAGGATGCTGCCACGCGGATGGTTGGCCATGAACTGACCGAACGGATCCTGCTCCAGCTGCTTGATGCCGAGCGAAATGCGCTCGCGCTCCGGATCGACCGCCAGAACAACGGCTTCGATGTCGTCACCCTTCTTGAAGTTGCGCACGAGATCTTCGCCAGCGGCAGCCCAGGAGATGTCGGACAGATGGACCAGACCGTCGATGCCGCCTTCGAGACCGATAAAGATACCGAAATCGGTGATCGACTTGATCTGACCGGTAACCTTGTCGTTCTTCTTGAAGATCGCAGCAAACGCTTCCCACGGATTGGCGCGGGTCTGCTTGATGCCAAGCGAGATACGACGACGCTCTTCATCAACGTCGAGAACCATGACTTCGACGTCATCGCCCACCTGGACAACCTTGGCTGGATTGACGTTCTTGTTGGTCCAATCCATTTCGGACACGTGGACGAGGCCTTCGACGCCGGCTTCGAGTTCGACGAAGCAGCCGTAGTCAGTGACGTTGGAAACCTTGCCGACCGCCTTGGTACCGCTCGGGTAACGGCGGCTGATGGCAACCCACGGATCTTCTCCGAGCTGCTTGAGACCGAGGCTGACGCGATTGCGCTCGCGATCGAACTTGAGCACGCGAACATCGAGCTCGTCGCCGACGTTGACCACTTCGCTTGGATGGCGCACGCGCTTCCAGGCCATGTCGGTGATGTGCAACAGGCCATCGATACCACCGAGGTCGACGAATGCGCCGTAATCGGTGAGGTTCTTGACCACGCCCTTGACCACGGCGTTTTCCTGCAGGCGATCAAGCAGCTGCTCACGCTCGACGCTGAATTCGCTTTCGACCACGGCGCGACGCGAAACCACCACGTTGTTGCGCTTGCGATCGAGCTTGATGATCTTGAACTCGAGTTCCTTGCCTTCGAGATAGGAAGGATCGCGAACCGGACGCACATCGACCAGGGAACCGGGCAGGAACGCGCGGACATCCTTGATATCGACGGTGAAGCCGCCCTTGACCTTGCCCGAGATGCGACCAATGACGCTCTCGTTGGCGGTGTGTACTTCTTCCAGCTCATCCCACACGAGCGAGCGCTTGGCTTTCTCGCGCGAGAGCATTGTCTCGCCAAATCCGTTTTCGATGGCTTCGAGGGCAACCTTGACCTCGTCACCCACCTCAATTTCCAACTCACCCGCGTCGTTGCGGAACTGTTCGATCGGCACAATGCCTTCGGACTTCAGGCCGGCGTTGATGACAACAACGTCCGAGCGGATTTCCACAACGGTGCCAAGGACGATAGATCCCGGCTTGAGGTTGGCGATCGACTGACTCTGCTCGAACATCTCGGCAAAGCTTTCGGTCATCGCGGTTTCGGCAACAACTGCATTCATGTGTTTTTCCAGAGGAGACAACAGAGCGTAATCAGGTCGTGGCACAACGGCACACGAGAAATGATTCGATCCACCTGTCGGGGGCGTGCGTCAACACGCCATGGGTTAACCCGGCATCCAGGACCCTGAATACCGGAACGATTCCCTCTTGCACGCAATCAGTCTGGACGAACCACCGCAAGCACCGCAGCGACCACTCTGTCGACCGGGATACCCGTGGTATCGATCGTCAGTGCGTCCTCTGCAGGTCTGAGCGGGGCCACCGCACGGGCGGCGTCGCGTTCGTCGCGCGCTTGGATCTCGCGCAAAAGGGCGGCAAGGGTAACACTCAACCCCTTGTTCTTCAACTGCTTATAGCGTCTTTTCGCCCGCTCATCAGCGCTAGCGGTGAGGAACACCTTGAACGCTGCATCGGCAAAAATAACCGTGCCCATATCGCGACCGTCGGCGACCAGACCTGGCGCCTTGCGGAAACTACGCTGCATCTCGAACAAGGACTGGCGCACACCCGCAAACGCAGCAATGGCGGAGGCTGCGGCGCCCGCTGTCTCGGTGCGTAATTCGTCGGTTGCATCGTGACCATTGACGATAACGCGTGTTTCGCTGCCGTCCTTGGGATCTCGAAAACGGATCTTTGTAGTTTCCGCACATCGAGTGACCGCCTCGGCATCGGAAAGATCGAGTCCAGCGACGCCAGCCGCATAGCCAACGGAACGATACAGCGCGCCGGAATCGAGCAGATGCCAACCCAGCTGGTCGGCGACAAGTTGACTGATCGTGCCCTTGCCGGAGCCGGAAGGGCCATCTATGGTCAGAACAGGAATGGGTTTGGCCGTCATTGGTAGGGTCTAATCGGGATCCAGGCGTGATTGTAACGGTGAGGGTCTCGTTGGTGTGATCCGGCACCCGCACCCGGCAACGGGTGCCATGTGGCGAGAACCGCAGGATGCCGGTCCTTCGTGGGAATGGCGGCGGTTTGCTTCGCATCGACTGATCCGGTCTTTGGGAAGCCGCGTCGGCAACGCGATCGGATCCCCACTGCGTTGAACCTCAAATCGCCTGGATAGCGAAGCCGCAAGCATTCGCCTGATCGACGAATCCCGGAAACGAGGTCGCCACGTTGCGACAATCGCCGATGGTCACCGATCCGTTGGCAACCAGGCCGGCGACCGTGAAGGCCATCGAGATTCGATGGTCACCTGCACTCTCCACGCGACCACCACGAATCTCGCCGCCATGAATCTCCGCGCCATCGGCATGTTCGACAACCTTGATCCCCAAAGCGCCCAGCCCTCGCGCCATCATCGCCAAGCGATCAGATTCCTTGACCCGCAGCTCGGCAGCGCCGCTGATCCGCGTGACTCCTTCTGCAACCGCCGCTGCAACAAAAAGAATCGGAAATTCGTCGATCATGTCGGGCACGAGCGCTTGCGGAAGCTTGATGCCGTGCAGTGGCGCATGACGCACGAGCAAATCGGCCAGCCACTCTCCGCCCTGCTCGATGCGATCGACTTCAGTGATATCGGCGCCCATCAGACGCAGCGCCTCCAGTAAACCGGTACGCCGAGGATTCATGCCGACCGATCGCAAGCGCAATGACGAGCCCGGCGTAATGGTCGCCGCAACAAGAAAAAATGCGGCCGATGAAAAATCTGCAGGCACCACGACATCGGTTGCGCTCAGGCAATGTCCTCCCGACAGTCGAGCCCAGCCAGATCCGAATTCGATCGGCCAGCCGAACGCGGCGAGCATGCGCTCGGTGTAATCGCGAGTGGGATGGATTTCGCGCACCTCAGTCGCACCTTCCGCGTAGAGCCCTGCAAGCAGGATCGCCGATTTGACTTGGGCGCTGGCGATAGCAGGAGTGAACGCCGCTCCGCTCAATTTGTGTCCTCCGCGAATGCGCAAAGGAGGCAACGCGCCGGGCTCCGACTCGATCACCGCACCCATCGCCGCCAAGGGCTCAAGCACCCGTCGCATTGGACGTTTAGATAGAGACGCATCGCCATACAACACGGAATCAAATGGTTGCCCGGCAAGCAGACCAGCCAGCAAGCGCATCCCGGTTCCCGCGTTGCCGCAATCGATGCCGGCTGCAGGGGCGTTCAATCCGAGCAAGCCGACGCCGTGGACAATGCGTTGCGAGGGCGACGGTGTTTCGATAATCACGCCCATCGCGGCGAACGCAGCAGCCGTCGCACGGGTGTCTTCGCCTTCCAGAAAACCTTCGATCCGCGATGTACCCTCGGCCAGTGCGGCCAACATGATTGCCCGATGGGATACGGATTTGTCGCCCGGTACGGTCAGCTCACCGTGCAACGGCGTGCCACGTCTGCTCTGCCAATCGAGCGGCGAACTCATGGCAGAGCCGCGAGCAGACGCTGGTTTTCCGCACGCGTACCAAGACTGATACGGATACAGTGAGCAAGCCCGTAGCCCGCCATCGGTCGAACAATGACACCACGATCGAAGAGATGTTTTTCCAGCGGTCCTGCATCTTCGTCGAGAACAACGAGTACGAAATTGGTTTGCGAAGGAAGCACCCGATAACCGCGCGTGCCGAGTTCAGCAACCAACCACGTGCGCTCGCTGCGTGTCCAACTGCAGATGGTTTGCAGATGCTCCGAATCTGCGAGCGCTGCAACGGCTGCGACCAAAGCCAGGCTATTGACGTTGAACGATTCGCGCAGGCGTTCGATTACCTCAACCACCGTGACATGACCCAA
Organism: Lysobacterales bacterium; assembly: GCA_038233665.1. Classification (GTDB taxonomy): domain Bacteria; phylum Pseudomonadota; class Gammaproteobacteria; order Xanthomonadales; family Rhodanobacteraceae; genus Dokdonella. The sequence goes on along the minus strand of JBBSVJ010000203.1, from coordinate 530 downwards.
CAGATAGCCGATACGCAAACCCGCCAATGCATGCGCCTTAGAAAACGTTCGCGTGACGACAAGATTGGGATAATCGTCAAGCAGTCCAATCGCACTACCGACGTCCGGCACATCGACGTATTCCTGATATGCCTCATCGATGACGATCAGGGTGGATCGTGGAACCTTCGCAAGGAAGCGCTCAAGTTCGGCGTCGGTAAAGCAGGTTCCGGTCGGGTTGTTCGGATTGGCCAGATAGACAACACGCGTGTCATCGCGAACAGCGCCCGCCAGCGCAACGAGATCATGTCCGTAGGGCGCCGTGGTGTGATCCGGCAACAAGGCAGCCACGCGTATCGGGTGCGCGCCTACCGCCGCCGCAGCGATCGAAAACACGGCAAAGCCGAATTCCGAGAACACCACCGAAGTCGTCGGATCGGCGAAACATTGCGCGAGCAACATCAGCAACTCGTGTGAGCCGTTACCGAGCGCGATGCGCGAGGTCTCTATTCGCCAGTGCTCGGCCAAGGCACGCTTGAGCGCACCGCCCT
>JBBSVJ010000202.1:0-6138 GCA_038233665.1 Lysobacterales bacterium | reverse complement strand
ATCGGCTTGGCAGAATCAATCCGCGCTCAAATGCCATACCAGTGCCACTCACCCGAGGGTTGGGATCGGATCAACGTTTTGCATTGCCCCCGATTGCCACCATCAAACAACGGAGACTTGCCTGCTTGAAGCGTTCCGGCCACCATGGGCGGTCACCACTTTACCCCCAACACCTGATGAGCAGTCGCTACAACGCAGCAGATATCGAGGTTCTCTCCGGCCTCGACCCGGTCAAGCGCCGCCCCGGCATGTACACCGACACCTCGCGCCCGAATCACCTTGCCCAGGAAGTCATCGATAACTCGGTGGATGAGGCTCTCGCCGGCCACGCCAAGTCGATCGAGGTCATCCTGCATGCAGACGGCTCGGTCTCGGTCACTGACGATGGTCGTGGCATGCCGGTCGATATCCATCCCGAGGAAGGCATCCCGGGCGTCGAACTGATCCTCACGCGCTTGCATGCGGGCGGAAAATTCTCGAACCGCAACTACGAATTCTCTGGCGGCTTGCACGGTGTCGGTGTTTCCGTGGTGAACGCGCTATCGACAAAGGTCGAGGTGACGATTCGCCGCGATGGCGAAATCCATCGGATGGAATTCAAGGATGGTGATCGCCAATCCGAGCTCGAGGTTATCGGCACCGTCGGCAAGAAGAACACCGGTACCACTCTGCGCTTCTGGCCTGATCCGAAATATTTCGATACGCCGAAGATCTTGCTGAGCAAGCTCAAGCACGTGCTACGCGCCAAGGCCGTTCTGTGTGCGGGCTTGAGCGTCAAGCTCAGCGACGAAGCCAGTGGCGAGGAAATCATCTGGCACTTCGAAGATGGTCTGGGCGATTATCTGCGCTCGATGCTCGGCGATATTGAGCGCTTGCCCGCTGAGCTTTTTATCGGCGCGCAAAAGCGTGAAAAAAGCGCGGTCGATTTTGTTATCGCGTGGCTTCCCGAAGGCGAGCTGACCCAGGAAAGCTACGTCAACCTGATCCCGACTGCGCAGGGTGGCACCCACGTCAACGGACTACGCACCGGCTTGACCGAGGCCCTGCGCGAGTTTTGCGATTTCCGCAACCTGCTTCCACGCGGGGTCAAGCTCGCGCCTGAAGATGTCTGGGATCGCTTGTGCTTCGTGTTGTCACTACGCATGCAGGAACCCCAGTTTTCCGGACAGACCAAGGAACGCCTGTCATCGCGCGATGCGGCCGGTTTGGTGCAGAGCGCGGCACACGATGGCTTTTCGCTGTACCTGAATCAGCACGTCGAGATCGGTGAGAAGATCGCGCAACTGGCCATTGAACGCGCGGCAATGCGGCTCAAGGCCGAGAAGCAGATCGTGCGCAAGAAAATCACTCAAGGCCCTGCCCTGCCCGGCAAGCTCGCCGATTGCGCGTCGAGCGATCTCTCGCGCACCGAGCTATTCCTCGTCGAAGGTGATTCGGCCGGTGGCTCGGCACGCCAAGCCCGCGACAAGGATTTCCAGGCCATCCTGCCGTTGCGCGGTAAAATCCTGAATACCTGGGAAGTCGAATCGGGCAGCGTGCTGGCCTCGCAGGAGGTCCACGATCTGGCCGTCGCCATTGGCTGCGATCCGGGCAAAGATGACATCGCAGGTTTGCGCTATGGCAAGGTTTGCATTTTGGCCGATGCCGATTCCGACGGCCTGCATATCGCCACCTTGTTATCGGCATTGTTCATCAAACACTTTCCGGCGCTGGTGCGCGAAGGTCATATTTTCGTCGCGATGCCACCGCTGTTTCGCGTCGATGTCGGCAAGCAGATGTTCTATTGCCTCGATGAATCCGAACGCGATGCAATCCTCGAACGCATCGAACGTGAGAAAATCCGCGGTGCGATCAACGTCACCCGCTTCAAGGGTCTCGGTGAGATGAATCCCGGTCAGTTGCGTGAATCGACGATCAATCCGGACACGCGTCGCCTTGTCCAGTTGACAGTCGGCGCGATTGAAGACGGCGACGACGGCACAACCAAGATCATGGACATGCTGCTCTCAAAGAAGCGCGCATCGGATAGAAAAAGCTGGCTTGAGGAGAAAGGCGATCTCGCCTCGCTCGAAGTCTAGCTGACTCACTTTTTCCATATTTCCGAATAGTAATCTCAGAGCAACCTGGATCGAGTGCAGCCACAGCGTGAGGCGCCGTCACTCACGCCAACGCTGGATCTTCGCGCATTCTCGCAGCGGGGAATACTGCGTGGCCGTCCGCGTGCGAAATCAAATCCCATTGCCAAGATGACGCTTCATCGACTCATGGATCCACCGCCGTGGCATGCCGGACGAGTTTGCCGATGCTCAAGCCTTGGACAAGAATCGAAAACACGACAACGGCATAGGTCAGCGCAAGCACGACATTGCGCTCCGGCCCCAGCGGCAGAGAAAGTGCCAGAGCCACCGAAATACCCCCACGTAATCCACCCCAGGTGAGCACTTGCCAGGAGCCTCGGGGCAAGGCGAAGAGCGATTTCAGCAAAGCCACCGGTGCACCGACCGCAAGCACGCGCGCGAGCAAGGTGATCACCACCGTGCCGAGCGCCGCCATGATGATGTTGGGCGAATACGGGATCACCAGAGCTTCCATACCGATCAGCACAAAAAGGACTGCATTGAGAATTTCATCGAGCAGTTCCCAGAACATGTCGAGATGCGCTCGGGTCTTGTCCGACATCGCCTCTGCACGGCCGTGGTTGCCGATGACAAGCCCGGCAATGACCATCGCCAATGGCCCGGAGACATGCAGACGCGAGGCCAGCATATAGCCGCCAAGCACCGCAGCCAGGGTCAACATGACTTCGACCTTGTAGTTGTCGATGCTCTTGAGCAGGCGAAAGGTGATGTAACCAAGTACGAGTCCGAAAACAATTCCGCCACCAGCCTCGTGCAATAGCAGCAAACCGGCTTGCCCAGGCGTTGGAGCCACTCCGATCGCGATCGTGCCGAGTAACATCGAAAACAACACCACACCGACGCCATCGTTGAACAGAGACTCGCCCGAGATTACCAACTCAAGATTCTTTGGTGCCTTCGCCGATCGCAGGATTCCCATTACCGCGATTGGATCTGTCGGCGATATCAACGCGCCGAACACCAGACAATAGAGCAACGGCAAGTCAACACCGACCAACGGCAAAAACAGCCAGAGTGCGCAAGCAACGATCAGGGTCGATACCACTGTCCCGACGACGGCCAGCAACCCCACCTGCCAGCGATACGCGCGTAGTTCGCTCAGATCAACATGCATGGCACCGGCAAACAGCAGCACCGACAGCATGCCCTGCATCAATACATCGGAAAAATCGATCGATTCGAGCAGCGAGATCTCGTAGTCGTGCAATTGACTGAAGCCGAGTTTGTCGAGACCGATCAGAACAAACGACAGGATAAGAGCGATCGTCATCACGCCAATCGTTGTCGGCAGACCGACAAACCGATGATTGAGGTAAGCCAGCAAGGCCGTGACGACCAGAAACACAACCGCTATATCAAACACGACCCTATCCTCAAAAGTATTCACTGCAGTCTATGCGAGCGATCGCCGCGAACCCACACCGCATTGTCGAGACGAAAAAAAACCGGAGGCCAAAAGCCTCCGGTTTTTTGGACTAACAATGTGCTTGGAACGATTAGCCGCGAGCGCGGCTACGCAGACCGAACAAGCCCAACAGCGCCAAACCACCGGCTGCGAGCAACGCGCTCCACTGACTCAACGTCGGCAGTTCGCGCACCTCTCCGACCGGCTCTGGAGGAATGCCTCCGCCAACGGCGCCAAGGAGCTGGAACGTATAACCGGTATCAACGCCGCCACCAACACCACAGGCCGCAAGCGTGCCCCAATCCGTGCAGCCTGAAGCAAAACCGTCGCCCGGGTTGCGCCAGAGATTGGGATTACCCGTTCCAGTCACCTGGTTTGACCAATAGATCTGTCCTTGTGCGGCAAAGTTGAAGTCGACTGAAACTGCTACCCAGTAGGTACCCGCCGCAAGACTGCACGGTGTTGACAGCGTCACGACGGTCGATGCTGCAGTGACAACCGAAGGTGAGACCGGGGACGAGCATGCAGCCGTGGTACCTGGCGCACCCGCAACATCCGGGTAGAAATTGACGGCAGTGGATGCGGCGCCGGTGAAGGCCGTCGTAAGCGACGTAGCCATGTTAATGGTGGAGATAGTCCAACCAGACGCGGGAACGACGAAATCGTCGGCCGCTTCATTGTCATAAGCGTCGTACGATGACGAGAAGTTCTGTACCGGCGTGCCGTTGGTGCTGGGGTTGGCCGTTTGATCGAAAAGAACGGTGGTGCCATTCGGCGCAGTAAGGATCGGCTGCGCAGCGTTTACCGCACCGTTTTGCAAGTTTGCCGCACTTGCGCCGGATACCGCGAAGATGGCTGCAGCGATTCCGCCGGCCAGCGTAGTTTTACGATTGATCATGGATAACCCCATTTATAGTTAAGTCATGCAAACTTTCGGACGAAATCCGAACGCTCAGCAGCAGTGGATCGTACAGCGAAGCCTGAAAATACCAGAATCGGCAGGGGCCCGCAAGGAGGCTGAGCCAGGGTGCAATAGCGCATCGAAATCCTCAACCCAACGCCTTCCGGAAACGCTCCAGCGCCGAGCCGTAGCGACTCGACCGGGCCGTGTCGCGTCGAAGCGGCTGCAATACTTGCGCCGCACTTGCCGTTCTGACATTACGCTTGACCTCGTGAAAGCGCAGACACGCCGGATCAAACGGCAAGCCGCAGAATTCGAGCAGCGAGCGCGTGATCGATTCCGGATCTTCCAGAAGATTCTCATAAACCATGTCGTGCACCCGGTCAGGATAGATCTCAACCCAGTGTCGACAGAGGCGATCGAAGTCCTTCCAATACGCGACAACATCGTCAATGTCGTAACTGAAAGGTTGGCCGCGCGCAAACAACTGGACGAAACATGAGAGGCAGGTTTCCAGCGGATCGCGGCGACATACGACCACTTTTGCCGCAGGCAACATGGCCAGCGCCGCCGCTACTGATTGCCAGTTCGCCAACCCCTTGTCGGTGAATCGAGGATGCTTGGTGCGCCAGCGCTGAGTGCGTTCGAGGTAGTCTTTGCCGAGGCGCTCCCAGTCCTTGGCCGTCGCGTCGTTGAACCAGGCCGGAAATTCGACCCCACGACGTTTTGACTCCTCATTGATCACCGCAGGCAGATCGGGCAACTCACTGGCGCCTTCGATTTCCGGATGGGCGGCAAGAATCTGCTCGGTCAACGTAGATCCAGAACGCGGCAGGCTGACAATGAATATGACTTCGCCTCCCTGATCGCTGGGTGCCGATTCCGCTGGCGGCAGCGCGCACGCGCTCAACATCGCATCAATCTCCGCTGAAAACTTTGCTGCGTCCCACGTCGTCTGACGACGTTTGCAGCGATTGGCCTCGCTCAACGCGGTGAACGATTTCTCATATTCGCCCAGATCCTCCAGCGCCTTGGCCAGAGTAAAACCCATCCGGATTCGATCGTCGTCGTTCAAAGCACGATCGCCCAGCAACTGTTTCAGCTGGTTGGCCTCACTCGCGCTCAGCGGAATTGTCTTGATGTTCGCCAACGCAAACCAGGCCTGGGCATTCTTCGGATTCAATCTCAACGCTTCGCGAAACGCCTCTGCAGCCTCATTGATCCTTCCCAGCGCCTTCAATGAATCACCCAGCACGATGCGTGCAGGCACATGCGCTGGGGAAAGCATCAGTGCGCGCTCCAGCGCGGGCAACGCCGCATCCGGGCGCGCTTGCGATTTCAGGGTTTTGCCAAGATTGAACCACGCCGCCGCGAGGTCAGGCGCAAGCGTCGTCACTTGCGTAAAAATATTTATCGCACCCTCGGCATCCCCGCTCGCGCGCAGCGAACTGCCAAGATTGTTGAGAATCAGAACGTCGTCAGGCGAAACGACTAGGGCTTCGCGCAGAATTTCAACCGCCTCGGCATAACGCCCGTCGAGATGCTTCAAAACGCCTTGCAGCCGAAGCACTTCGGGATGCGTTGGCGCGAGCACACTGGCAGCGACAAGACTTCGCCGGGCATCCTCCAGTCTACGGCGCTCAATGCCCGCCGCCGCTTCTTCGACCATCTTCATGACGCGCGGAGAAAGACCT
>JBBSVJ010000201.1:0-6166 GCA_038233665.1 Lysobacterales bacterium | reverse complement strand
GCGCCATCGTTGCGATGACCAAGGCACTGGATTGCGAAATGATTGCCGAAGGCGTTGAAGAGACGAGCCAACTCGAAGCATTGCGCGCGCTGGGCTGCGATTACGCACAAGGCTGGCTGGTGGGACGCCCGATCAGCCTCGCGCAGGTTCTGTCGGTCAGCGGCGTTGATTCGATTTGAGTATTCACTTTGCTTCGCGTGCAGAGGATGGTCGAGCGAACATCAAGTGTCGGGCTGAGCGGCTTGATCGCGCCCAATCAAAACACTCGATGAACAAGAGACTGCTCGCTACACGCAAGCTCTCGGCGATTTCGAATGCCTGGCAACTTTTGTACCCACCCGATGTCTCACCCTGCGCACACCCGACCAGGTGACACTCCTTCAAATCTGTGACAAAACCATGGACATGCCAGAAAAAACCTCAGCAATTGCCGCATTCCTGCAACTTCAAAGCGAGCTTTCAGAATGCATCATCGGCCAGCCCGCGCTGGTCGATCGATTGCTGATCGCATTGCTTGCGGATGGTCATTTGTTGGTTGAGGGCGCTCCTGGACTGGCCAAGACAACGGCCATCAAGGAGCTCGCAAATCGTATCAAGGCGGATTTCCACCGCGTCCAGTTCACTCCCGATCTGCTCCCCGCCGATCTGACCGGAACCGAGATCTACCGCCCGCAGACAGGCGCATTCGAGTTTCAGCGAGGTCCGCTTTTCCATAACGTGATTTTGGCCGATGAGGTCAATCGTGCGCCCGCGAAGGTTCAATCCGCTTTGCTGGAAGCGATGGGCGAGCGTCAGATCACGGTTGGCAGCAATACGTTTCCACTGCCAGAACTGTTTCTCGTGATGGCGACGCAAAATCCGATCGAGCAGGAGGGAACCTATCCTCTACCCGAAGCGCAGCTTGATCGATTTCTGCTACATGTTCGCATTGGCTACCCCGATGCTGCCGCTGAAGCCGCGATCCTCAAGCTTGCGCGCAATCGCGCTCGTGCGGGCGAATCAACGAGTTCCTCTGCCACTGCCAAAATCACCCAAGCGCAGGTATTCGCCGCGCGCGCCGAAGTGCTCGATCTACATATGGCGCCGACGCTGGAAAACTACATTATTCAACTCGTTCTGGCGACGCGTGCGCCGGCAAGTTACGGCGATCAGCTCGGTCGCTGGATTGCCTACGGCGCGAGCCCTCGCGGAACCATTGCATTGGATCGATGCGCAAGAGCCCACGCTTGGCTTTCCGGACGTGACTATGTATCGCCCGACGATGTCCATGCGATCGCCGCTGATGTGCTTCGTCACCGTGTGCTGATGACCTATGAGGCTGAAGCGGAAGGTATCGACAGCGATCACGCGATCAATCTTCTGCTCGATCGCGTGCCCTTGCCCTGAGGTTCGTTCGAGCGGTTACTACCCGCAAAGTTTCGCCCTGCAGGCGCGTTGATACAGCACGCAATCCTAAGCATCAAACTACCCCGCAGTGCGGCTGCCAAGCCCTTTTTGGCTACGACCCAACTTTCCACCATCTGACTCAATGAGCAAACAGCCCAGCCACCCGGACGCCGGAATCAAGGTCTCGCTTGACGAGCTGCTCGCCTTGTCCGCATTGGCGCGCGGCAGCCATCTGGCTGAGGTCAGACGCAGCGCGGCGGCAAGGACAGGGCAGCACACCTCGCGCTGGCGAGGTCGAGGCGTGGATTTCCGTGAGTCGAGAATCTATCAGGCTGGCGATGACATCCGCCACATGGATTGGCGCGTCACCGCACGAAGCGGTCGCCCGCATACCAAACTATTCGAGGAAGAGCGCGAACACGGGCTACTGCTGATGGTCGATTTCAATCCAGGCATGCGCTTTGGTACCCGTACGCGTTTCAAAAGCGTGCAAGCGGCGCGCACCGCCAGTTTGCTTGCCTGGATGGCCAGCGCATCGGGTGATCGCGTGGGTGCAATTGGATTTGGTGGGGGCGTCCGGCACGAGGTGAAACCTGGTGGTGGTCGTCGGGGTGTGCTCCAGGTTTTGCGAGCGCTGCGTGATTGGGATCATGCCGCCGTATCGGAAACCGAATCGCTGGCCAGCGCGCTGGAGCGAGCGCGACGATTGTTGCGCCCGGGAACGCGGTTGATCCTGATCACCGATGGATTGTGTGCAGATGATACCGCGTGGCCTGTACTTGCCCGCTGCGCAGGACGTCACGAACTCGCATGCATCCTGATTTCTGATCCACTCGAACATGTCGCGCCGCACCCCGGACGTTATGCGCTCAGCACGCAAGGTATGCGACGGATTCTTGATTTCGGCGACAAGAACGTACGCGCTCAATGGCCACGACTTTTCGATACGCTGCGCGAACGCGTGCGCACCGAGTTCACCCGCCTGGGTGCTCGCGTGGTTGACGTCAGTACTGATGCTGATGTGTGCCGCGCGATTCTGCCATTGACTCAACGCGCACTGGTGCCGAGGGACTCTTCCGCATGAATCCCGCCGGCCCCGAATTGCGTGACATCCATCTGCCTGCGGATCCTTCATGGTGGCCGCCCGCGCCCGGTTGGTGGATTCTGGCCGTGCTCACTATCGGACTCGCAGTTTGGTTTGGACTGGCGATGCGCCGACGCTTGCTTCGTCGCCAATGGCGGCATCGAATCATGTCTGAATTTGAAGCGATCGTTGGGGACGATGCACTCAGAAACGATTCGCCGCGCCTGATCGCGCAGTTGTCGCAACTCTTGCGTCGAGCGGGGCGACTCATTCAAGCGGATGCGCCATCGCTCAGAGGCAAGGCCTGGCTTGATTTTCTCGACTCGGTGCTGGCAACCGATGAGTTCTCGCAAGGACCAGGGAGTGCTCTTCTCGAAGGCCCATTCCAGCGCGAATCCACAGGCGATGTCGAAGCGTTGCTCGATCTCATCCGGCGCTGGATGAAACAGGTTCTCGATCGCCAGGTGCCCCATGTTTGAGCTGGCTTGGGCTTGGTTGTTGTGCGCATTACCTGTGCCGCTGCTGGCGGCCTGGTGGCTGCCACGTGCTCGTGCGACCACTTCGGCTGCTCTCAAATTGCCACATCGCGGCATTCAACTGCCCGCGCCAACCCAGGGTTCGCCGGTCTCCAACCTGCGACGAACCCTTGCATTGCTGGCTTGGGCCCTGTTGGTTCTCTCGACGGCGCGACCTCAATGGCTGGGCGAGGCAGAAGATGTGCCGCGCAGTGGCCGTGATCTGCTCTTGGCCGTAGATACTTCGGGCAGCATGAGTATCCAGGATATGCAAATCGGCAATCGCGCTGCCGATCGATTTTCGACCGTGCAGGCGATCGCCTCGGATTTCATCCAGCGTCGCGTCGGTGATCGAGTCGGCTTGATCTTGTTTGGATCGCGCGCTTATTTGATGACCCCGCTCACGTTCGATTTGAAGACGGTCGCAAAGCAGCTTGATGAATCAGCCATCGGCCTGGCCGGCCGAGAAACCGCCATCGGAGACGCCGTCGGTTTGGCAGTAAAGCGCCTGCTCGAACGGCCAAAAGATCAGCGCGTACTGATTCTGCTGACCGACGGCGTCAACAACGCCGGAGAGCTCGATCCGCAGAAGGCCATCGAGCTGGCAGAAGCCAACAAGGTTCGTATCTACGCGGTTGGAATCGGAGCCGAGTCAGTCAGCATCGACAGTCTCTTCGGTAGCCGAATGGTCAATCCATCGGCTGATCTCGATGTCGCCATGTTGACATCGATGGCGGACAAAACGGGTGGAAAATTTTACCGCGCCCGCGATACGGCGGAATTAGCTGATATCTACCGCGAAATCAACCTGCTCGAACCGGTCGCAGACAAATCTGAAACCTTGCGCCCCGTCAGTGAACTCTACGCATGGCCACTGGCGTTCGCCATGTTGCTTGCTGTGCTGGCGCTGATGTTGCCTGGGTTGAGGGCGACCCGCTGGCTGACACGAGAGACCTCATGAGCAGTTTGGTCAATTTCCATTTTCTGCGACCATGGTGGCTGCTTGCGCTGATCCTGCTGCCTCTGGCCGGCATGCTCTGGCGGCGCATTGGCGCAGAGGTGGGCAACTGGAAGTCGATGGTCGACGCCCATCTTTTGCCGCATCTGGTTGATACAACGGTCGAGCGCGCGGGCAGCGGAGGTGTTTGGCTCGCCGCGATGGTCTGGGTGCTCGCCTGTGTCGCCATTGCCGGGCCGGCATGGGAGCGCGAAACGATGCCGCTTTATCGCAACGATGCCGCGCGTGTTTTGGCGCTGGAATTGGCGCCGACCATGCTGGCCGCCGATATCAAGCCAACCCGTCTTGATCGTGCGCGCTACAAACTCAACGATATTCTCGATATGAGCCGTGATATGCAAACTGCGCTGATCGGTTACGCCGGTGACGCATTTATTGCCGCGCCCCTGACGGATGATGTGAATACGGTGCGCAATTTGATCGATGCGCTCAACCCGGCAGTCATGCCCGTGGTTGGCAACGCCACCGAACGGGCGATCGAGGAGGCTTCCAAGTTGATCAAGCAGGCCGGGCTGGATCAAGGAGAATTGATCCTGCTCGCCGACAGCGCCAGCGACAAGGCAATTGCTGCTGCGCGTCGCGCACGTGCGGCCGGTTTGAGCATATCGGTCCTCGGTGTCGGCAGCAGCAACGGCGCACCCGTACCGCTGCCTCAAGGGGGATTTCTACAAGATGCAAACGGCAACATCGTGTTGCCGAAGCTCGATGAATCCACGTTGCGCGCGCTGGCCTCGGCAGGCGGCGGACGCTATGCGAGATTGAGCACAGATCGTAGCGACTTGAACACCTTGCTGGCTAACGATTCGATGAAAGGCGATGCAACAAAATCAGAAAAAAATAGTACGTTGAGTGAACGCTTTCGTGATCGCGGCCCGTGGTTCTTGCTGTTGTTGCTGCCCTTGGCCCTATTCGGCTTTCGGCGAGGTTGGTTGATGGTGTTTGCGCTGGCCTTGGTCACGCCGTCGGCTCCCGTGCAGGCTTTCGAGTTCAGCGATTTGTGGCTACGCGCTGATCAGCAAGCAGCACGAGCGCTTGCCGCGGGCGACGTCAAGAAAGCGCAGGCAATGGCCAAAGACCCCGCCTTGCGCGGCAGCGCAGCCTACCGAGCCGAAGACTACGCGGGCGCAAGCAAGGCCTGGGCAGATGCGCATGGTGCGGACGCGTTGTACAACCAAGGCAACGCCTTGGCCAAGGATAAAAAGTACGAGGAGGCAATAACTGCCTATCAACAGGCGTTGGATATGCAACCCACGCTAGAAGATGCGCAAGCCAACAAACGAGCGGTCGAGGAGTGGCTCAAACGCCAGCAGTCCAAGGACGACAAGAATCAGCAGAACAAGGACCAACAGCAGCCGGACAAAAAGAACGACAAGGATCAGCAGCAATCCGGCCAACAGGAAGGCAAGCAAAACAAGCAAGACAAGCAACCGGGACAGGACAACCAGCAAGATTCGGACAAACAAAAGCAAGATCAGGCGGAGCAGAAGAACGACCCGGGTGATTCGAAGCCGGGTGTCAAAGATGATGCGAATAGGGCTCAGGATGACCAGCAGAAAGGCTCCGGATCTGAATCAGACGCCGATGAAGACACTCCTGCCGATGCGCAGAAGAGCGATGCTGAGACAGCTGGTGACGCGCAGAAAAAGGATGAACAACAGAAGCAGCTGAGCAAGGCGATCGACAAGGCGCTGGACGAAAACAAGGACGCCGACAAATCGAAGATCCCTGTAGCCGGTCCTGAAGACGAAGCTCGCAGCGAACAGCAGCAAGCCTTGCAGCAGTGGTTGCAGCGTGTGCCCGATGATCCGGGTGGTCTGTTGCGACGCAAGTTTCAGCTTGAATACGATCGCCGTCAGCGCGGTGAAGGTGATGAACAATGAAACGACAATATATATTTGTTTTCGTGCTGTTGATCGGTTCGCTTTGGTCGATCAATGCGAATGCCGAAGCGCGCGCCTGGCTTGATCGCGACAGCATGCAGCTGGGCGAAACGGTGACTCTGAATGTTGAATCCGACAGCAGCACGGCGTCGGAACCGGATTTCAGCGCCCTGCTTGGTGATTTCAAATCGCTCGGCACGCAATCGAGCCGGCAGATCAGCATGAGCAACGGTTCGACCAGCGCGAAGACGGTTTGGGCAGTCGGTCTGGAGCCGAAACATGC
>JBBSVJ010000200.1:0-6233 GCA_038233665.1 Lysobacterales bacterium | reverse complement strand
CGAGCACGGCATCGGCATCGCCGGCCTCGCTCAAGACGACGACAACACCGCGATTTTCGTCCGCGACGCGACGCAGCGCCGAGGTTACGGTCAGCCCCAGATCATCACGACGCAGATGCAACACGTCAGAAAGCGTGTTGCGCACATGCACGCGAGTGAGCACGGGATGGCCATCGCCGACCTCGCCGCGCACCAGCGCGAAGTGCAGCGCCCTCTGCACGAGATCGCGGTAGACAATCAGGCGGAATGCACCAAACTCGGTCTCAACCTCGACATCGCGCACGCGCTCAATCGTGTTTTCAGTTTGCAGGCGATATCGGATGAGGTCAGCAATCGAGCCGATCTTGAGGCCATGTTTGCGTGCGAACACTTCCAGCGCCGGTCGTCGCGCCATCGTGCCGTCATCATCCATCACCTCGACAATCACCCCGGCCGGCTCAAGCCCAGCCATCGTGGCCAGATCACAGGCGGCTTCGGTATGCCCTGCGCGCACGAGCACGCCGCCGGTTTGTGCAGTCAACGGAAAGATGTGGCCCGGCTGAGCCAGATGATCAGGCTTGGCATTTGCGGCGACAGCGGTACGGATCGTATGCGCGCGATCGTAGGCCGAGATACCCGTGGTCACGCCTTCGGCCGCCTCAATGGAGACGGTGAAATTGGTGTGGTGGGAAGACGTGTTGTCGTTCACCATCGGCTTCAAGCCGAGCTGACGGCAACGCGACGCCGTCAACGTCAGACAGACCAGTCCACGCGCCTCGCGCACCATGAAATTGATGTCCTCGGGCCGAACCTTTTCCGCCGCCATGACCAGATCGCCCTCATTTTCGCGATCCTCGTCGTCAAGGATGACGACCATTCGGCCGGCGCGGATGTCGTCGAGGATATCGGGGATTGTGTTGAAGCTCATGGTCGGGTTCCGAGGAAAACAATCGATGAATATTTTGCAAGTGAATGGCGGGAAGCGGCATCAGCCGCCCAGCACAGGAGTTCTATTCGCGAAATTCGATCAATCGCTCGGCGTAGCGAGCCATGCGATCGACCTCGATATTGACTGCATCACCGATGCGACGCTCGCCGAATGTCGTTACCTCTTGCGTATGCGGAATCAGATTTACCCCGAAGCGCAACCCGTCGACTTCATTGACGGTAAGGCTGACACCATCGATGCAGATTGAACCCTTGCTGGTGATATAGCGTGCAAGCGTGGCTGGTACTTCAAAGCTCCAGCGCTGCGAGCGCGCGTCGCTCCGGATATCCACAACGCGACCCAGGCCGTCGATGTGGCCGGATACCAGATGCCCGCCGAGGCGATCGCTCAAACGCAAGGCCTTTTCGAGATTCACCGAAGCGCAAGGCACAAGTGCGCCTAGGGTTGTCAGCCTGAGAGTCTCCAGCGAAACATCGGCAGCAAACGAATCCGCGCTGATGTCGAGTGCAGTCAGACAGACGCCGGCCACGGCGATGCTGTCGCCGGTGGTCACATCATCGAGACCAAGGGTTCCGACACTGAAGATCATGCGCCGATCACCTCCACGCTCTTCACTCGCGGCCAAATGGCCGATCGACTGGATGATTCCGGTGAACACTTAATTCTCCTCGCCCGGACTATTCATGAATGCGCGTGATGATCGCGCAGGACTTTGGATTCACACGCCGGTTCGCGATTGATGCAATAGCGGGCGTTATTGCCGAATGCGCGAGATGTCTTATGGGTTCAAGGGACAAGCGAGGGCACGAGTTTTTCACGAATCATCCGGGCTATGGTCGCAACAACAATCGCCAATCCTGCCCGAGCATGCGCTGATCGACCGTTTTCAAATTCCAGCGTGCCTTCATGTCACTCAAGTTTGGCAACGTCAGCAGGGGCCGCGCGCTATCGCCAAGCAACACCGGCGCGACATACAACAGCAACTCGTCAACGAGCTGTTCCGCCATCAGCGTGCCACACAAGGTCGGGCCTGCTTCGACCTGAATCTCGTTGATCTCGCGCGCCGCCAGCAGCGACAGCACTGCTGAGAGGTTTAGCCGATCATCACGGATTTCAACCGCGGCTCGCTCGACTTGATCGAAGCGATGATCGGAGGGTTGGGCATCACGACCCTGCAGGACCAGCGTTGGCACGCTCCCATCGAGGACATTCGCCGAAGCCTGGGTGCGCAGTTGTCGATCGAGAATGACCCGCAGAGGTGCAAACTGCATCGCCTCATCCTCGTCGGATTGCCGATCGCAAAGACGCACGGTCAACCGGGGATCATCGGCCAACACTGTGCCGACACCCGTCAATATCGCCGAGCTGCGCGCACGCCAGTGCTGCACATCGGCGCGCGCGGGCTCGCCGGTGATCCACTTCGAGTCACCATTGGCCAGCGCGGTGCGACCATCCAGACTCATCGCGAGCTTGACCCGAACCCAAGGTCGATCGCGCTCGATGCGCGCGAGGAAACCGCGATTGAGTTCACGCGCAGCTGGCGCCATGAGACCGCTTTCGACCCTGATTCCGGCAGCACGCAACTTTTCAACGCCGCGACCGGCAACCTCGGCGAAGGGATCTTCACTGGCGATGACGACTCTCGCGACCCCGGCTTCAATCAACGCATCCGCACAGGGCGGCGTGCGTCCAAAATGCGCGCAAGGTTCGAGCGTGACGTATGCGGTTGCGCCGCGCGCGCGAGAACCAGCTTCACCCAGGGCGAAGACTTCCGCATGCGCTTCACCGGCACGCCGATGCCATCCGCAGCCGAGGATCTCTTCGCCATGCGCGATCACGCAACCGACCCGTGGATTGGGTTGCGTTGTGTAGAGGCCTCGCTCGGCGAGGCGCAACGCCTGCGCCATGTGCGCATGATCAATGGCGCTGAAATTCCTCTCGCTCAACGTCGCCAACCCTCGCGCCTTCAGCCTTTGCCCTTGCGCGGAAGCGTTCCGCCAAGCAGGGGCAATTGCAGATTTTCCAGCCCCGGCAAATCACGCTCGAGGTTTTCAATTTCCTCGCGAAACGCCTGCACGTCCTCGAAACTGCGGTAGACCGAGGCAAAGCGCACATAGGCCACCTGATCCAGTTTCTTCAACGCGCGCATGACCAGCTCTCCGATACGCATCGAGGGCATTTCGCGCTCACCGCTGCGACGCAGATCATCGATCACGCTGCGTACAGCGGCATCAACTTGATCACTCGCCACCGGGCGCTTTTGCAGGGCGCGGTTGAAGCTCGTACGCAACTTGCGCTCATCAAATGGTTCTCTGCGCCCGTCGGACTTGACCACCACCGGCAACTTCAGCTCCGCCGTCTCGAAGGTATTGAATCGCTCATTGCAGTGCTCGCACTCACGGCGGCGCCGGATCGTCGAGCCGTCGTCGGACACGCGCGAATCGATCACCCGGGTATCTTCGTGCTGGCAGAACGGGCAATGCATTAAAGCGACGGAATGGCGGATTTGCGATACGAGATTCGCCTACGCGGGAGCGACGCAGCCATGGCAGATTGCTGCAAGCACGCGCGACCCAGGTTTCTGACGAATCCCGAACCCACGCTTTCAACCGCCGAAGGACTGGTCATCCGGAATGCCGTGCTCTTACCCATACGCCGGATACTTGCGGCATTGCGCGGTGACTTTCTCGCGTACAGCGGCGATGGTCTCGTCGTCTTTCGGCGCGTCGAGGACGTCGGCCATCCAGTTGGCGAGATCGATACAATCCTGTTCAGCGTAGCCACGGGTGGTGACTGCCGGAGTGCCGATGCGCAGTCCCGAGGTGATGAACGGCGAGCGCGGATCGTTTGGCACCGCATTCTTGTTGACCGTAATGTGCGCCTTGCCGAGCGCAGCTTCGGCATCTTTGCCGCTGAAATCGCGATCAATCAGATCGATCAGCATAAGATGATTTTCGGTGCCGCCGGATACAATTTTGTATCCGCGTGCCATGAGCGTTTTGGCCATGGCCTTCGCATTGACGACCACCTGTTTCTGATAATCCTTGAACTCTGGGCTCAGGGCCTCAAGGAAGGCCACGGCCTTGGCCGCGATGACATGCATCAGCGGGCCGCCCTGAATACCGGGAAACACAATTGATTGCAGTTTCTTCTCGCGCTCTTCGCCGAGGCCCTTGGCGATGACAAAACCTCCGCGCGGTCCACGCAAGGTCTTGTGCGTGGTCGAGGCAACCACATGCGCATGCGGCACCGGATTCGGATACACGCCGGCCGCGATCAGCCCGGCGACATGCGCCATGTCGACAAAGAAGATCGCGCCGACCTTGTCTGCGATGCTGCGCATGCGTGCCCAGTCGACAATTTGCGAGTAGGCGCTGAATCCGCCTATGAGCATTTTCGGCTGATGCTCGACGGCGAGACGCTCAACCTCGTCGTAGTCGATCATGCCGTTCTCGTCGACGCCGTACTGCACGGCGTTGAACAACTTGCCCGATATATTCGGCTTGGCGCCATGGGTCAGATGACCGCCGTGGGCGAGGCTCATGCCGAGAATCGTATCGCCCGGCTGCAACAAGGCCAGATAGACGGCCTGGTTGGCTTGCGAACCGGAATGCGGCTGCACGTTGGCGTAATCCGCGCCGAACAGCTCCTTGAGCCGCGCAATCGCCAGACGCTCGGCGACATCGACATGCTCGCAACCACCGTAATAGCGCTTGCCCGGATAGCCCTCGGCATACTTGTTGGTCAGCACCGACCCTTGCGCTTCGAGCACGCGCGGACTGGCGTAGTTCTCGGAGGCAATCAGCTCGACATGATCTTCCTGACGAACCGCTTCGGCGGCGATTGCCGCGGCGAGCTCAGGATCGAAACCCTCGATACGCAAATCCTTGGAAAACATCGACAAACTCTCGGCAGCCATGGCGGAATGCCCATGTTACCGCGTTGCAGCAAGTTGCAGGAATTCGCCAGGGTACGAGCTGTCTCAACTCTCCGGCGCCAACAGCTCCATGGCCATGACCAGCGCATCCTCGCGACCGCGCTTGCCTGGATAGTAATTCGGTCGACGGCCGATTTCGTTGAAACCGACGCGGTCGTAAAGCGCTATCGCATGGGTATTCGACGGTCGGACTTCAAGAAATACGCGCTCTGCGTGATGCCACCGGGCCAGATCAAGCAACCGGAAAAGGATCCGACGGCCCAGACCCGCACCCTGCTCGCTCGGTGCCACGCAGAGATTGAGCACATGTGCCTCGCCGCTGGCCACCGAAAGCACGCCGTAACCGATCAGCTCGCCCGAACGCTCAAGCACCCAGCATTCGTAACCCGAGCTGAGACAATCACGGAAAATGCCAAGCGTCCACGGATGTGGATACGCACTCAGCTCGATGCGTGAAATGGCTTCGAGATCCTGCGGTCGCATGGCTCGGAAGTTGGATATCGGTTCCTGGAGATTGGCGGCCATGTCGACTGCTGCTCAGGCATCTAGCGAGCGGCGGGACGGCGTACGGGCGAGTCGTTTGATCTCGCCCCACAACGCACTTTTGGCGTCGGCGCTGATGGCCAATGCATTCGGCTCGTGGCTGATGATCCAGTTGATCGCGTTCTGACGTTGCGACGGCATTTCCGCGCCAACGGAACGCGCCAGCGATTCACCGAGAACAATCAGCGCCTGCGCCGCTGCAATCGCATCGATCTGCTTGGCTGATGCCAACGCGGCATCCAGTCGCGACATGCGCAAGCTGCACAACACATCGGCCAGCAGACGCGGGCGAGCACCTTCTTCGCAAAGGATCAGAACTTCGGCATTCGGTGCTGTGGCATCGCGCGTTTCGGCAGCCTTCGGTATCGCGCGCTCGCTCGTCGGGCCAGCCAGCGCAACCGGCGCGCTTGAGGCTACCGTGGTGGCCACGCTCCGTGGTTCATAGACATCAATGCCCATTTCGCCGAGTAGTCGCAGAGCGTATTCATCGAGCATGCTCATAGACCTCGCTCTTGAGCAAATCGGTGTAGAAATCGACAACGATCCGATCGACAGCCGTCGACATCGCCACGACCGTTGAACCCAAGCGATTATCGCTCGCGGGCTCGTCGGCGTGGTAGATCTCATCCATTTGCGGCGTGCCATCGGGTCGATCGACACGCAGTCGCAGAACCGCACTGGCGATGAACCCACCCGCAGCCGTTGGCACGCTCTCAAAGCGATGAATGTTGCCGCTGTTTCGCAGCGCTGCCTGAATTGCCGGCAACTGGTCAATGACCAGCGGTGCAATCGCCGAATCACGAAATTGAATCAACAAGCGACGCT
>JBBSVJ010000199.1:0-6248 GCA_038233665.1 Lysobacterales bacterium | reverse complement strand
TGCGACGGTTCTGAATCAGTGATCCCTCGCCATGTTGCGTATTTCTACCGTCTTAGTCGCGTTATTCCTGATCGGCTTACTTCCTCAATCTGCTCATGCGCAGACGCAGCAGCTTGATCTTTCGTCCTGCCGCAGCGTCGAATCCGCGGATGCTCGTCTGGCATGCTATGACCGCGCGATGGCTGACGGCGAAGAGAAGGCATCGGTTTCAGCTGCACCGAGTGGATCGGCGGATATCTTTTCCAATCCGTCGGTAGGCGAGGTCAACCGCTGCGACAAGGGTCCACCGAGTTCATTGCTCGATTCGCGCTGGGAACTCGATGTCGATTCTGCCGATGATCCCAAACCGACGCCATTTTGTATTCGTCCCTACCTTCCCATCTATTTGCTCGCCTATACGACGACGAACACCAATCGCACGCCGAGCTCGCCAAATCCGGACAACACGGTCAGCACGCCGGAGAACATAACGCGCGGAGAGCTGAAATATCAGATCAGCCTGAAAACCAAGGTGGCCAACGATGTTTTCGGCAACAACGGTGATCTGTGGATGGGTTACACCCAGGTTTCACACTGGCAAATTTTCAATGAATCACGCTCGCGGCCGTTTCGCGAAACCAGTTACTCACCCGATACCAACCTGGTCTTTCGCACTAATTTCGACGTGCTCGGTTGGAAAGCACGCATGCTGGGCCTTGGTCTTGTCCACCAATCCAATGGTCGCAGCAATCCGCTGTCGCGCAGCTGGAACCGAGCGACTGCGTCACTCGGATTGGAGCGCGAAGATTGGAGCGTGACGTTTCGCCCGTGGTGGCGCGTGCTGGAATTTGGTGAGGACAACAATCCCGATATCAGCGACTACATGGGGCGCGGTGATGTTGAAATCGTTCACGTCGCCGGTGATTCACAGTTCGCGCTGATGCTGCGTCATTCGCTGCGGGGAGGAGATCGTAGCCACGGCGCGGTGCAATTTGATTGGGCATTCCCGATCGCCGCACCGCTGCGTGGCCATGTGCAGATCTTCAATGGCTATGGTGAGAGCCTGATCGATTACAACCACCGCGCCTGGTACGCAGGCGTCGGGCTTTCGCTGATCGAGTGGTATTAGGCTGGAGTGCACGCCGGTCATGCCAATTGAGCATCAGCGATGGCAGGGCAGCAAATTCCATTCAGGGTTGGCGCCAGATCCAGATCTAGATTCAGCAAGTTCCCATCCACGGGGTTTGGCGCAGCGCCAGAGGGTTGACCAGAGAATATTGAGGCGACTTGCCGGGAAGGCGGTGGCTGGCAGGATGGTCGCAAGCGGGTCGTAGTGCGGGCACGCCAAAGTGAGCGTTTCGCCATTCCAAAAGCGGGTATCAGGCATCTTCAGATACCGAAGTTCGCTGCTATTTGGTCAGGATAAGTTTGTCGTTGCGGGTCAGGCGCAAGCGATATTCCTCACCCGCGTGTGCAATCAGTAGTTCACGATTACCCTGCATCAGCTGGCTGCTTTCGATTCGGCTTTTGCGCGATTGTGTCTGGATCAATTCAGGGATTACGCTCGGCGAGTCAACAACCGGTTGGGCGTCAACGCGATTTGAGGCGGGATTGAACATGGCGGGTTCGCTGGGAGATAATGGCTTTCAGATGATAACGATTCGCATTTACATGTCAAGCCGACGCCAACACGGTGGCTGGAGTGTCGTTCCATCACTTTGACCTTGCCCGCCGAGAACCCATGAAACCGAGCTTATGCAAACCCTGCTGATTTCGACCGCCGCTGTTGCCATCGCCGAAATCGGCGACAAGACTCAGCTTTTATCGTTGATTCTCGCGGCGAAATATCGCAAACCGTTGCCGATCTGCATCGGAATCCTGATTGCAACCTTGGCCAACCACGGACTCGCGGCTTGGCTCGGCGCCGCAATTTCCGCTTGGCTCACGCCGGATGTGCTGCGCTGGATCGTGGCGATATCGTTTTTCGCCATTGGTTTGTGGACGCTGATTCCAGACAAGGTCGACGAGGACGACGTACCGAATCGGGGCAGCCGCGGAGTTTTGGCGGCGACCCTGATCGCGTTTTTCCTCGCCGAAATGGGCGACAAGACCCAAGTCGCCACGGTGGTCCTCGCTGCGCAATACACGCCGTTGTGGCAAGTGATCGCCGGGACTACGATTGGCATGTTGCTGGCCAATGTGCCGGTGGTCTGGCTGGGTGCGCGTTTTGCCAATCGCTTGCCGTTGCGCGCAGCGCGGATTGGCGCGGCAGTCTTGTTTATTGCGCTGGCAATCTGGATTGTCTTGCGTTGAAAAAATGTCGTCATGAGAATGAGCCAGCACGCCTCTCTCATCCCGGCTCGACGAAAGTCCTTTCGCTGAAAACTGGTTGAACATGACTCATGCTCGCGCTGAGCCGATTTCGCGATCCGCGTGATTCACGGCAGGTGTCGGTAGAGCCGGCTTCCCGGTGACTGCAGAGCACCCCAGCGCTGCTCTGAGCGCAGCGAAGGAATATCGAATCGGCGCGCTACAACGCGTCGTTGTCGAGTTCGCCGGTGCGGATGCGCATGACCTGATCGAGCTGCCAGACAAAAATCTTGCCGTCGCCGATCTTGCCGCTGTTGGCGCTCTCGCGAAGGGTTTCGACGACACGTTCGAGTTGATCCTCGGCAACCGCGATCTCGATCTTGATCTTGGGCAGGAAATCGACCACGTATTCGGCGCCCCGATACAACTCGGTATGACCTTTCTGGCGCCCGAATCCCTTGACCTCGCTGACCGTAATGCCCTGCACACCGATATCGGCCAGCGCCTCGCGCACATCGTCGAGCTTGAACGGCTTGATGATCGCCATGACCATTTTCATGCGCTGGGTTCCTTGATCGGTTGGAATGCCGACAACTATAGCGGCAATGGGCTTTTCTGCAGCGCGTGTAGGAAATTTCCTACACGAAAATCAGAAAACGCCCACTGTGGAAGCGCGACCCACTGCCTAGAATCGGTTGCCAAGGGAGGGCCCGTCGGCAATACCGCTGACGCAGGCGCTGGGACGCGAGCAGGGATGCAGGCACGGATGCACGCAGGGATTTGCAGTCGACCGCGATGACGTTCGCGTTATCGCGGTCGACACTGTTTGCAACGAGAAACTTTCGTTTTGCGAAAGAGCGTTGCAACGTTGGCCGGTTACCATAGTCGGCTCCTGTCTGATTCGAGGCTCGCCATGATCAATGCCACCACCATCGACGAACTGGCCCAGCGCCTCGCCGCCATTGTTCCAGCAGGGATGAAGGAAGCTCGTGAGGATCTCGGCAAGAATTTCCACGCGGTTCTGCAATCCGGCCTCGGCAAACTCGACCTGGTTACCCGTGAGGAGTTTGATGTGCAGCGCTGCGTATTGCTGCGCACCCGCGAGAAGATCGAGCAGCTGGAACGTCAGGTCACGGCACTTGAAGCGGCATTATCCAGCCAGCCGCGGCACTGATGGTCGTGGCCGCGCAAGTAGCGGCCTCGCGGATTTTTTGCTTCTCGACAATGGGCACTGAGGCATGAGTCTCGCTGTCGTCTACAGCCGTGCGCAGGAAGGTGTGAGCGCACCGTTGGTAACCTGTGAAGTACATCTTTCAGGTGGTCTGCCCGGAACTTCGATTGTCGGGCTACCGGAAACGGCCGTCCGCGAAGCGCGTGATCGCGTGCGCTCGGCCATTCTCAATTGCCAGTTCGACTATCCGCAGCGCCGCATCACGGTTGGACTTGCCCCGGCTGATTTGCCCAAGGATGGTGGCCGCTTCGATTTGCCGATTGCTATCGGCATTCTTGCCGCCAACGGCAGTATTCCGCGCGACTCGCTGGAGAAACACGAGTTTCTTGGCGAGTTGGCACTTTCTGGTGAATTGCGCGCTGTGCATGGGGTCTTGCCGGCGGTGATACGCGCTACGCGCTGCGGGCGCAGCGTGATTGTGCCCAGCCAGAATGCTGCAGAAGCCGCTTTGGTCAGTGGCGCCGATGTGCGCAGCGCCACCAGTCTGCTTGAGGTCTGCGCCCATCTCTGTGGCCAGGCGAGTTTGCCGAGAGCAGAGCGCGGCCCGGATCCCTTACCGTTGATCAATGCCCCGGATCTCAGCGAGGTGCGCGGTCAGCAACATGCCCGTCGCGCGCTCGAAGTGGCCGCCGCGGGCGCTCACAATCTGCTTTTGGTCGGGCCACCCGGTACCGGGAAAACCATGCTCGCCTGTCGCCTGCCCGGCATCATGCCGCCGCTGGCCGAGCACGAGGCGCTTGAGCTCGCCGCCGTTCGTTCGGTCGCCGGTGTCGGCAGCGAAGGCAACCACTGGATGCAGCGTGCATTCCGCTCGCCTCATCACACGGCTTCAGCGGTCGCATTGGTCGGCGGTGGTTCGATTCCGCGGCCAGGTGAGGTATCGCTCGCTCATCATGGTGTGCTCTTTCTCGATGAACTGCCCGAGTTCGACCGCCGTGTCCTTGAGGTATTGCGCGAGCCGATCGAATCAGGACACATCACGATTTCCCGTGCGGCCCGCCAGGCTGAATTTCCGGCACGATTCCAGCTCGTGGCAGCGATGAACCCTTGCCCCTGTGGACACGCCGGAGATCCTGGTGGCCGCTGTCGGTGTACACCGGATCAGATCCATCGTTATCGTTCGCGGATATCCGGCCCGTTGCTTGACCGGATTGATCTGAAACTTGAGGTTCCTCGAGTCAACCACGCCGAATTGCGCACCCATTGCAGCGGCGAATCGTCTGCCGTGGTGCGGGCTAGGGTGAGTGCTTCACGCGAACGCCAATTGGCCCGCTCGGGTAAACCCAACGCGTGGCTAAGCAACCGTGAAACCGAGCGTGATTGCGCACTCGGAGAGGCCGAGCACGGCTTGCTGGATCGCGCCGTCGAACGACTCGGACTGTCCGCTCGCGCCTATCACCGCATCCTCCGCGTGTCGCGAAGCATCGCCGATCTCGCCGCCAGTCCGAGCATAGAGGCCAGCCATCTGTCCGAGGCCATTCAGTACCGACGTTTCGATCCAAGCTGATCCGGGATCGTTTTCACGGCCCCAAGGAACCCTCGATCGAACCAAACCGTGCGGCTTTTCCCCGCTCAGGCATGTATTTTTCAGTACACTTGTGCGGTGATGGCCAATTCGTCAACTGTCGTTTCATTGGATACTGCACGAGCGACCGCGGCTTCGGTATTCGGTGGATTGCGTGGCTTGAATGAAGGCGCAACCGAGCTGGCCGCGCAATCCGTGGACGCCGTGCTGGGCGTCGTTCTCCAGGTATCCGGAAGTGTTGCCAGAAATCAGGGCGCGATGTCCCTGTTCGATGATCGCGGTCATCGCGTCGGCTCATTGAGCGGTGGAAATCTGGAGCAAACCCTCGCTCAAGCAGCACGCGAGGTTCTGGCCAAGGGTCAGGCCAGCGTGATCAATCTGGATGCGTGCGCAGACAGCAGCCATGCGGTCCCAGGCCGCGGGCAGCCGAGTGGATCTCTGCGCATCGCGATGTTGCCGATGCCCTCTCGCGCATCACCGTTGCGAGAAGCGCTGGCTGACGCCTGTCGCAGCAGTGGCTGGTTGCGCTTGCGCGTGGAGCTCGGCGGCACAAACTCTGTTGCCGGATTCGGTGAAGCGCGCATTGGTGCGCGGATGTTTGCTTTCGATCCTCGCGGACAGGCGTTGGATGTTGCCCATGCTTTCGAGCGCCATGTCACCTTGAGTCTGGCACCGCCGCCGCGCATCGCACTGCTTGGCGGAGGCCCCGAGACGCCGGCGATCGTGCGCCAATCCCACTTGCTTGGCTGGTTTGCGGAAATGGTCGACGCGCGAAGTGATTCGATGGTTTCCATGGCGGGCGGGCAACTCGATCGTCAACATGATCGCGAACCGGGCGCCCTCACCACACTGCTCTCGGAACGGCATTTCGATGCAGCCATCATTGGTGGCCACGATTTCGAGATCGATCTTGCCCATTTGCGCCAGTTGGGTGACTCGGGTATCGGCTATATCGGTCTGCTTGGTCCGCCGGAACGTCGTGAGGCCTTGTTGGCCCATGTCGGCGACATCATCGCAACCCAACTGGAGCCGCGCCTTTACGCACCTGCCGGCTTGCGCCTCGGCGGTGAAGGGCCGGAAATCACCGCTTTGGCCATCATTGCACAACTTCAATATTATTTTTCACATGACGCACACATTTGACGGCCGTAATTTACGCCATGGTGTCGTCATCCTGGCGGCGGGATCCTCTCAACGCCTGGG
>JBBSVJ010000198.1:0-6282 GCA_038233665.1 Lysobacterales bacterium | reverse complement strand
GCGAATCTGTCGAAAATCATTGTTCTTGCCCGGCACGCGGGTGCCAAGGTGTTGTTGGTTGGAATTGAGATACCGGTCAACTACGGACCGCAATACCGCGATGGCCTACGTACCATGTATCGGGATCTGGCAGCGGAATTCAAGCTGCCATTGGTCCCGTTTCTGCTCGAAGGCGTCGCCCTGGATGATCGCTTGATGCAGGCGGACGGCTTGCATCCGACCGCTGAAGCACAGCCAAGAGTGCTTGAGAACGTGCTGCCAGCGTTGCAGAAGATGGTTTCGGAGAAGGCGAGACTAGGCGGTCGATAGCGGGGATTTTTGCCCTGTCAACCGCGCGAAAATTCGATTCCCCGCCTTCAGCGTTTTGGTGTTTCCCGCACCGGCCGTTTGGCCAACTTGCGCTGAAGCGTGCGTCGATGCAGGCCGAGACGGCGTGCCGCTTCGGAAATATTACCCTCGCAATCGTTGAGCACACGTTGAATGTGCTCCCACTCGAGACGTTTCAGGGGCGGTGGCGCATCCGGAAGATCGTTTGCAGCGGTCGGTTCGGCGTTGGTGTGGCCAAGTAGAGCTTGGACAACCTGATCGGCATCAACCGGCTTGGCCAGATAATCATGTGCACCACGCTTGATCGCCTCGACCGCCGTGGCGATGGATGCATAGCCGGTGAGCAGAAGGATGCGCACGCCAGGACGTGATGCGTTGAGTTTTGGAATCAGGACCAGCCCACTTTCCGCGCCAAGCTTGAGATCGAGCACGATGTAACGTGGCTGGAAATCGGCGCATCGGATCAGCGCTTCGTTGCCATCGCGAGCGGTCGCTACCTCGAAGCCGCGCGTTGAAAGGGCACGTCCAAGGACATGCACAAAAATCTCATCGTCATCGATGAGCAGGACTCGACCAGTGCTTTCATTGTTCATGGCGTGGATTGTCCAGCGTAGCGAGTGGTAGACGCAAACGTTGCTGCGTTCCGCCGCCATCTGCAGGCATGGCGATCAGCGTTCCGCCAAAGCGTTCGGCAGTCGCGTTGGCCAGCGCCAAACCCAATCCCAGCCCATTTTTCTTGGTTGTTTCAAAACGCAATCCAAGCTTGGGCTGACCTGACGCGTTCATTCCTTTGCCGAAGTCGCGAACGTCGAGCTGCAAGGTATCGTCGCTTCCGCTGACGCGCATTTCGAGGCGCGTATCGCCATTGGCGAGAGAGGCATCGGCGGCGTTGTTGAGCAGGTTTACCAGCGCATGATGCAGAGCCGGAACAACGGCAATGCGGCGTTTGCCAATGGTTTCAGCAATGTCGAACCTGGCCTCGGCTTCAGGGCGCAACAGCCCGAACGAATCACGCGCCTCATCGCACAACTCGGTCACCGTCACCCACTCGACTACACCGGCCAACTGGTTGCTGCCAACCTTGACCAGTTCCTTGAGAATGACCCGGCAGCGTTCCGCCTGGCCGATCAGCAGTGCGAAATCGTTTTTCAGTGCGGGGTTGGATTCATGTTCTCGCGACAATTCGACGAGCAACGTTCGAATCGTCGAAAGCGGTGTATTGAGTTCATGGGCAGTGCTCGCTGCTTGCGTCGCGATTGCCAGGATGCCCTCATCGCGCAACGCGCGTACGCGCTCGAGTTCGGCCTCGGCTTGTTGCGAGCGTAGCGCGCGTGCAAGTCGTGCGATGAAAAATCCCAACATGCCGGCGGTAATCGCGAAGCTGATCGCCATGCCGGTCAAGTGCAAGCCAAAACCACCCACCGCGTTGTTGTCACTGATCTCCGGCAGTGCAACGTGGAAGCGCATCAAGAGTAGATACGTAGCGACCGATAGCACGGCAACAATCGCCACCGAGCGCAAGGGCAACGCGGTGGCGGCCAAGGTGATCGGCATCACCAGAAGAAAAATAAATGGATTGCTCGCGCCACCGGTCAAATAAAGCAAATAGCCCAGTACCAAGGTGTCGATGGCGATATGCACCACCGGCTCCCACGCAAGTGTTTTCGCGTGATGGTTCAGACGCCAGAACGTGATCACGCTGAAAATGGCAAGCGCGCCAATTCCGAGTAGCAGGGCGACGGTAGGGATCGCCAAATTGAGCACCCCGGCAACGAACAGAACCGTTAGCGTCTGTCCGCCGATGGCGCATAGCCGCAGCCAGGCCAGCGTGGAAACCAGTTGTCGGGGACCATGCGGCCAGGTACGCCCATCGTGATAGATCAAGAGTAGCTCTGCCTTTGCGCGATCAGGCCAGCATATCAGGGCCTTGGTCCAATCCGAAAAGCGATCTGGCGTTGTAAGAAGCGGCTAGAACGCCGCAAAACCGAGCATCACGCCGAGCACGACGAGGACCAGCAATACGAGAAAGATGCCGAAGATGATTTTGGCGATACCTGCGCTGGCACCCGAGATACCAGTGAAACCGAGCGCACCGGCGATCAGGGAAATCAAACCGAAAATGATGGCTAGCTTAAGCATGGTGTTTCCTCCTTCTTAGAGTGATACAGCGTTTGACGCATATGGTCTCGTGGCGGAGCTCAGCAATTCGCTTGCTTGATTTTCTTCATCGCGCGCATGTCATTGTGGTCGCGCGTCACATCAGGCAGATAGCGATTTGCGATGTCGCGAACGCCGGCATCGTCGGTGTCTTCGACGGCTTTCTTGAATGCGCCAAGGATGCGGTCTTCGAATTCTTCCAACTGCTCGATGTAGGCGGCATCTTCGTCACTCGCCAGCGCTGTGCGCACTTCGGCATATAACGTACGCATCGTTCCGCTGAACGTTCCGCCGCTTGACGGCTGGTCACCGCGAGACAGCACTTTGCCGGACAGATCGTCGGCGATGGCGGCCTTGGTTTGTGCCATGCGCCTGAAAACGGCGGCGAGATCCGCGTGGACGTGTTCGGCAGCTTCCTCATAGAACGATTTGCCGTCGTTGAGGACTTCGATCAAATCGTTGAGTGTCGCGGTTTCGACGTGCTGGTTCATGAAGCGGATTCCTCGGTGCGCGTGGTGATTGCCGTAACTGGCATGGATCAAAAATGCTGAAAGTGTCTCCATCGTGGCACGCGAAAACGCATCGTTTCCCGTTTCGTGATCAGTCATTCATGTCGCAGACCAGAACTCGTTCAGGCGCCGCGATCACTATTAAAAAGTAATCAAACAATTTTCATCGCTGCGAATCGTTGCGTGCTGGCCCTTCCGGGCGTAAGCGCATGCAGCCGATAGCATTCGCATGGCTAGCACCAAGCTGAATGAGTAGTGCGATGAAAGGCCTGGACAGGCGGTCGACGGGTTCGGCTGGATTCAGTTTTGAGGCGTCCAGCGCTTCATCAATTGACTGACCAGCAACGCCATGCAAGCGGCGATCAGTGCCGAACAAGACACATCGGAAAGGAAGTGCTTTGCCATATCCAAGCGCGCGCTTATCGCAAAAAGAGGAATGCTGATGAGGGTGATTCGTTGCCAGGCACGTGGCGCTGCCGCGGCCAGTGGCAGGAACAATCCGAAGTAAAACGCGCCATGACCTGACGGAAAAGATCCGCCGCCGACGAACCACATGGTCGACCAATCTCCTGACTCAAGCAGTTGCATCGGGCGTAGTCGACCGAACGTGTTCTTGCCAGCAATCATGACAATCAAGCTCAGCGCCTGAACAACGCCAGCCGAGCAGATCGCCAAGGCAAGGTCACGAGAGAGTCGCGTCGTTCGGGATAGCAGGATTCCGATCAGACCGAGCGCCACACAAGCGGTCGCCGCCAACCAGTACCACACGTGCATGCCGAGAATCGTATCGAGAAAATTCAGGCCGCCAACGAAGAATGGCAAGCTCTCGAACGCACTCTGATGAATAGCCAGCACGAGCGGAACATCTAGCGCCAGCAGCCCTGCCAATAGAAAGCAGGCAGCAATCACGGCACTTACTGCGAGGAAGCGATGACTCATCAGATCTCCGACTATTCTATGCATGCGCAAGCTTGGTGATCGAAGCCGGCCAAGCCTGGATCTGCTTTATGGCATCATAATGCGTCGAATTTCCAGTCCCATGAGCTGCCGCATGCCCAGTACCGAACCGCGCGGACCCCGCC
The DNA here is from genome assembly GCA_038233665.1 of Lysobacterales bacterium. Taxonomy (GTDB): domain Bacteria; phylum Pseudomonadota; class Gammaproteobacteria; order Xanthomonadales; family Rhodanobacteraceae; genus Dokdonella. Next base: position 2,207 of record JBBSVJ010000198.1, on the reverse strand, counting down.
AGATTGCCCGCGCCATGATCTGGTCGTTCAAGGGTTTGCGCGCGGCCTGGACCCACGAAGCTTCATTCAGGATGGAAGTTTATCTGAGTGTTGTTTTGTTTCCAGCCGGTCTCTGGTTTGGTCAGGGAGCGACCGAAAAATCACTGCTCTGTGGCAGCTTGCTTCTGGTGCTCTCGGCGGAATTGCTCAATTCGTCAATCGAAGCGGTCGTCGACAAGGTCAGCCCGGAAATTCACGAGCTTGCAGGGCGTGCCAAGGATATGGGTTCAGCCGCCGTTTTCATGCTGATGCTCAATGTCATGCTGTGCTGGGGTCTTGTGCTCTGGCAGCGATTTCACTCGTAAACGGCCTTGATTGAATGCTTGAGCTACTTGCTGACCCCCATTTCTGGATTGCTCTTTTAACCTTGGCAACGCTTGAGATTGTTCTCGGAATCGACAATCTCGTGTTTGTTTCCATAGCGGTTAGCCGCTTGGCCCCTGAGCAACGACCGCTCGCACGCAAGGTGGGACTCGGCCTTGCCTGTATCACCCGGATTGCGCTGTTGCTGTTTCTGTCGTTTTTGGCCGGGCTTGACGATGATCGCATGGGTCTGTTTTCTGTGGGCGATCAAGTGGTTTCGCTGCGTGACCTGATCATGGTCGGAGGCGGATTGTTTTTGCTGGTCAAAGCGGTACTGGAGATTCATCAAGAGCTTGAAGGCGCAGGCTCGGATAACGAAGACGGTCGAGTGTTCGCTTCTTTTTTGATGGTGATCCTGCAGATCGCGGTAATCGATATCGTCTTTTCGCTGGATTCAGTGATTACCGCGATCGGTCTGGTCAACGAGATCGTCGTGATGGTTGCCGCGATCATTCTTGCTGTCGGCGTGATGATCCTGGCGTCGAATCCTGTGGGTGATTTCATCGATCGGCATCCGACTCTGCGCATGCTTGCGCTGGCCTTTTTGATTCTGGTTGGCGTAGTCCTGATTGCCGATGGCTTCGAGTTTCATATCCCACGCGGCTATGTCTACTTTGCGATGGGCTTTTCGATCATGGTCGAGTCGCTGAATTTGTGGGCGCGCAAGCGCTCTTCGCGTAGCCGCTCAGACTCGTCGCCCTGACTTGCACTCACTCAACGGTCGGCGCAAAGTTGATCGCAATATCCATAGGGAGTGGCAAACCATGAAAGCGTTGCGAATGTTTGTGCTGATCTTGGCGATTGCCTTGTTGTCAGGCTGTGGTTACAACGCCATCCAGCAAAAGGACGAAGCGGTAACCGCTGCATGGTCGGAAGTTCTCAACCAGTACCAGCGCCGCGCCGATCTTGTCCCGAATCTTGTCAATACGGTCAAGGGATATGCGAGCCATGAGGAGGAGGTGTTTACCCGCGTCGCCGAGGCACGTTCTCAAGTCGGTACTCTCAAGATCACCCCCGAGATGCTTTCTGATCCGTCGATATTGAGCAAGTTCCAGGCTGCTCAAGGCGAATTGTCGAGCGCGCTGACGCGACTGATGGCAGTTTCCGAAAACTACCCGCAGCTAAAGGCCGACGGCTTGTTCCAGAATCTTCAAGCCCAGCTCGAAGGTACCGAGAACCGCATCACCGTCGCGCGAAATCGTTATGTCAATACGGTGCAGGATTTCAATACCTTCGTTCGTAGTTTTCCGCAGAATTTGACGGCGAAGATGTTCGGCTATCCGACCAAGGCCAATTTCAGCGTCGAAAATGAAAAGGCGATATCGACGGCTCCTGTTGTCGACTTCAACAAGCCGGCACCCAAGCCCGACAGCAACTGATCCGCCTACGGCCGCCCTCGTGTCGAAATTGAGTCAAAAAATTGCGACATTTATTTGTGCCTGCGCAATTGCCTGCAGCGCGTTTGCGCTGAATGATGGATTGCAAGCGATACCAGCGCTGACTTCGAGAGTTGTCGACCTGACCGCGACGCTCGACAGCGATCAGCTAAAGGTACTTGATGCGAGGCTGGCCGCGCTCGAGCAACGCAAGGGCGCTCAGCTGGCGGTACTTATCGTGCCGACGACGCAACCCGAGGATATCGCCCAGTTCGCAATTCGCGTGTATGACACTTGGCAACTTGGGCGCAAGAACATTGATGACGGCGCTGTGTTGATTGTCGCGAAGAACGATCGCAGCATGCGCATCGAAGTGGCTCGTGGCCTGGAGGGGGCCATTCCCGATGCGGCTGCCGCGCGTATCATTCG
>JBBSVJ010000197.1:0-6337 GCA_038233665.1 Lysobacterales bacterium | reverse complement strand
GCCGTGGTCTACTTCCGCGTGGTGGATCCGGAAAAATCGGTATTGCAGGTGGCGGATTTCTATCAGGCAACCAGTCAACTCGCGCAAACGCGTTTGCGATCTGTGCTCGGCCAGCATGAGCTTGATGAGATTCTGTCCAAGCGTGATTCAATCAACCACACCTTGCAGACAACGCTGGATCAGGCGACTGATCCATGGGGCATCAAGATTTCCGACGTCGAAATCAAGGATGTAGACATCAATGAAACGATGATCCGCGCGATTGCCCGCCAAGCTGAGGCCGAACGCGAACGCCGAGCCAAGGTGATCCATGCCGAAGGCGAATTGCAGGCGTCCGAAAAACTGCGCGATGCGGCGGCGATATTGTCTCAGCAGCCGCAGGCGTTGCAGTTGCGTTACCTGCAAACCCTGGCCGACATGTCCAACAGCGGCAATTCCTCGACCATCGTATTTCCGCTGCCGCTGGATTTGATCCAGCCTTTGCTGGAAGCGTTTCCGCCGAAAAAGAAATCGAGTGAAAGTGCCTCTTGAGGGTGTCATGACAACAACCGTCAATGGCACCCGTGTGCTTGGCGGTTGTGGGTAGAGCGAATGGCCATCCGAACTCGCGTCTGGACTTGCTGAAATTCAACGAAGCTTGTTTTGCTGAGGAGAGATGAAAGCTCCATTGCGGTTGCAATCTGTCTTGAATAGCAGATTCCAGTTCATTGAAGCGTTCTCCGCGAAACGCTGCCGCCAACTCTCACCCAGCTTCGAAATCAAGGTATGAAATTTAGGAATTTGTGAACACGTCGACAGCGGATGCGTCGAAATTTTCGAGACGCGACAGGCTGGTTTTCGGCAATCCGGTCACGAGAGTGATCGTTGAGACGGATGCGAATTCAGCAGTGGCCATTAGAACGAAACCTAGGAGGATTGCCAACCGACTGATGGTCACGAAAATCGTCATGGCAGGGATGGCGGTTCCCTGATTCAGTGTCGTCAGCGCGCTCTGGGCGGTGGCCCAGACTTCCTTTGATCAAGCGTCCATATGGTTGGATTGAAACGCTTCTTCTATTCGCGCTTTTTTGCTTCGCGCCCTGAAAATTTGCCAGGCGATAAACAGTCCGACGCATGCAAGCGTCCAAAGCGCAAGTAAAATCCCGAAGTTGAAGACAAGGATGTATGGCGCCGCGGCACTGGTCATCCAGTGGCCAAGTGGTATGAAAGGTTCTGCGTAGCTGCCTTCAGGACAGACGGCCTGGATGTCGAAACCGGCAGGTTTGCAGCCGGCCATGTGTAATACCTTGCTCGCCGCAAATCGGGATACGAAAGGGATTCCGAATAAGAGGCAAAATGCAATCAACAACGCGCTGCTCAGCCAAAACAGGGTTGCGAAGACGTGACGAAGTGTATGCATCGGCAGAGCAGGATTGGTGAGGGAGATTTATCATTGATCTTACCCAAGTTGTGGCTGCCGGCATAACCGGAGCAACGGGTATCACTTGCCGAAGGCAGTCGTCAGGGCATCACTCCTATCTGCGTGGCTGCGATGGGCGCAATGCGTTTCCGCTGAGCTGTATCGTTGCGTTTCTGCGCATCGATTCGATGAGCGCAAAAAAATCGTTCACTGCTCGAAACCGATTGCCTCAGTTGGCACGCTCGCTCAAGGCATTGAGCAGCCAGATTCGTGCTGCCTGCCAATGACGTTTCACGGTCGCCGGAGATAGCGCCACTGCCTCGGCGGTCTCCTCGATGCTCATCCCCCCAAAGTAGCGGAGTTCGACAATGCGTGCTTTCACTGAATCCACCTCGGCAAGCCGCGAAAGCGCTGCATCCAGACTGATCAGATCGGTATCCTGCGCGGCGTCGGCCAGGCTGAGCCCTTCCAGTTCGACGCGCTGCCCGCCATCGCGTTTTGACGCGCCTCGGCGACGTGCATGATCGATCAGGATTTCTCGCATCAAGCGTGCCGCCACGTTGAGCAGGTGCGCGCGATCCGCTCCCTCCGGGTTGGCCAATCCGGACAAGCGCAACCAGGCTTCATTGACCAGCGCGGTCGGCTGCAAGGTGTGATCGCCACGTTCTCGCCGAAACGCTTGTCCTGCAAGCCTGCGCAATTCAGGATAGAGGACCTGGACGAGCCGATCTTTCGCGTCGGAATCGCCGTTGCGCCACGCCGACAACCATTCTGTGACAGGTGCTTCCATCGCATGAGTTTAGCTCGCCTTGAGAAGCAATATATTGTGATGCGTTCAGAAAGTGCGCAGTCCGCAGCGTTACATGGTTTGGAAGAGGAGATTCCTAATGGATCTGCAGACTGAAGTCGAAGCGATGAGGATTCTTGAGCAGGTGCTGAGCCTGCCCTTCGTGGAGCGCGATTCGTGGCTGAATAGTCAGACCCTCGAAGCACGAGTTGCCCAGCGCGTACGAGATCTCTTGCAAACCGCATCAGTCACCGGGGAATTTCTGGAACTGCCGGCCGCATTCAGTGCTGCGTTCGAGCCGGCGCCTGAACTGCCGACGCCCGGTTCGCGCCTTGGACCTTGGCGTCTCGATCGGCAACTCGACGCGGGCGGGATGGGCGTGGTGTTTCTAGCCCGGCGCGCCGATGGCAGCTACGAGCAGGCGGTCGCCATCAAACTCGTGCGCTCGGACGTCTCGCTGACTGATCCGGCGCGCAAAGCGCAGTTGTTCCAGCGCTTCGAGCTTGAGCGCCATTTGCTGGCGCGGCTGGAGCATCCCAATATCGTGCGCATCCTCGATGGTGGCAGCAGCGAGGCTGGCATTCCCTATCTCGTCATGGAGTATGTTGACGGGCGCCCGTTGACCGAATACTGCAGCACACAAAATCTCGATATTGCCGCCCGCATCCGCTTGATGACCAAGGTTTGCGATGGCGTGCAGGCCGCGCATCGCCATCTGATCGTTCATCGTGATCTGAAGCCCGGCAACATCCTGGTCGGCGTCGATGCCGAGCCGCGGCTGCTTGATTTCGGCATCGCCCGGCTGCTCGTTGCTGACAGTGCGAATGCATCGGAAACGCAAACCGCAAGCATGGCAATGACGCCAGCCTACGCAAGTCCGGAGCAGGCTCGCCACGAGCCGCTGACCACCGCATCGGATGTCTATTCACTCGGCGTGATCCTCTACGAACTGCTGGTCGGCAAGCGTCCCTATGCATTGGAGGGAGTGAGTCCCGCGCAGAGTGAGCGCATTATCAGCGAGAGCGAACCGCCGACCCTGCGTCGCGCGCTGGCTGATTCCAATCTGAGCGCTGACGAAAAGCAAATACGCCAGTCACGCATTGGCGTCGATCTCGAACGCATCGTCGCCCGTGCTCTGCACAAGGATCCTGCGCGTCGCTACGAATCCGCGTCGGCGCTTGCCGATGATCTGCGCCGCCATCTGCAAGGTCGCCCGGTTCTGGCGCATCCCGATAGCGTGGGCTATCGCTTTGGCAAGTTCGTGCAACGTCACCGTGTTGGCAGCGCAGCGGCGGCGCTCGCCATCCTCGCCATCCTTAGCGCCGGTGCAATCGCGCTTTGGCAGGCCGCCGAGGCCAGACAGTCGGCGCGCGATACCGGCATGGTCAACGCGTTTCTGGTCGATGTGTTGTCGGTGTCAAATCCTTATGCGAGCGGTAGCGAGATCAGCCTCGCCGAGGCACTGGATGACGCAGCGGTGAAGATCGACGAGCGTTTCAGCAAGCGCCCGGACCTCGCCGTCGACATTCGCTACTCGCTTGGCAAAAGCATGCTCGGTCGTTACCGGCTTGATGCCGCAGAAAAGCAGCTCACGCTTGCGCTCAAGCAGGGCGAGCAGATTTTCGGACCGCTCGATGCTCGATCCATCAAGGCTGTGGCTGCGCTGGCTTCCCTGCGCAAGGAGCAGAACCGTATCGAGGAAGCCAAGGCGTTTTACGATGATGCACTGGGGCGCATCGAACGCGGCGGTTTGGCCAACACCGAGCTGCAGGCGAACATCCTCAACGACTATGGCGTGCTGAATCTGATCGAAGACGACTACGCGCATGCCGATGCCTTGCTGCGCAAAGCTCTGAACGCGGGTGACCAGGCGAGCATTCCGCCAAGCGCGGATGAGCGTGCGCAGACTCTGGGCAATCTGGCCCATTCGGCTCGTGGACTCGGTGATCTTGATCGCGCCGATGGTTTGTATCAGCAAGTGCAGACGATCTTCGAACAACTCTATCCCGATGGCGGGCCTTACCTCGCGGTCGTGCTCAACAATCGTGCTCGGCTGGCGCGTGCACGCAAGCAGCCCGAGCAGGCGCTGGCTTACCTCAAGCGGGCAGTCGCCATGCACCGGAAATCATTCAAGGGTGACCATGTCATGGTGCTGGTGCCAATGACCAATCTTGCGCGGCAATCGATCGAACTGGATCAGGCTGAGCTTGCTGCCGAGTGGGCAGAGCAGGCCGTGGCGATGTCCGATCGCATGTATATGAAGACCGATCATCACTACCACGCGCAAGCATTGACCACCCTTGCTGATGCCCGACTGCTGCAGGCTCGCTATGCCGATGCAGCGGAATTGCTCAAGCGCGCCCAGGTTTCGCTGGACCGACTCGAATCACCGCACGAAGGCTCGCAAAAATACCTGAATGACGTGCGCGACAAACTCTGTGGAAACGAGTCGGCACTTTCGTTAGCGCCGTGCAAGCGCACCCTCGGATGAGGGCGTGCGGCGATGGGATCAATCCCGCACAGGCATTTCATCAGCCCCGACTTTCCGAAATTTGATCTCGCGGATCGAGCCGATGTCTTGATCACAGAGTGAAGTGGGTTCAAGCACCATCGATGCATCCGCTCGCACGCTGCGCAAGCGTGAGCAAACCTCCGAAGCATGTGCTGCGCGCATTTGCGGATCGCTGGTCACGGGGTCGAAATCAGTGCGGAAAATCGGTAAATCGTAATCCATGCCGGAGGCGGCAGTGACTGTCCAGCCAGATACAGGATTATTTTTTTCGTCCACCACTTCAATGTGATCGAGGGTAATCGTTTGACTGAAGTCGAACATCCCCGAGATGTTTGATCCTTCCGGAACGGTCTGAGTGTCGGCTTCAAACCAGACGTAGAACGCTGATTTTTGCTCGTGCGACATGCCGTTGGTTACCAGATAGCGTTGCGTGGCGTACATGGCGACGAGTTCGCCGTTCGGCAGGTTGGGCTCGAATGTGGCGATCTCCAGCGGGTTGCTACCGACCTGGTAAGTGATATACGCGCTGTCGAAACCACCGCCCGTGACATGACCGTGAACCCGGTAGAAGTACCGCGCGTAATATTGCCCGGCACCAAAGCCGCCGTAGGAAAGAAGCTCGACGATGCCTGCTTTGCCGTAGGCGTAGAAATTGTCCGGGATGCCCTCCTCATTGATGACATTTGGTTCAATGGATGCATCAAAATAGGGTGGATTGCTGGAATTGTAAAAAGTATTTATCAACGAGCCGTGAGCTTCGACATGCATTCCCGGTCTGCGTCCCGGCGTAACTACGAATGCGCTGGCACCCCCTGTAAAACTGAGCGTGTCGGTCGATCCCAGGCCATTGAGTCCAGTAAAGGATGTGGGTACGAGATCGGCCACTGCCAAGCCGCCCGCTTTGCTGTCGAAATTGAGCGACAGCAAATGGTAGGTGCCGCTGTAGTCGAGGTTGGAAACGCCAATGGAGGCAATGGACTCCAGCGATTGCGCAGTAACACTGCCGCTGGCTGTCGTGAATAAAGCGCTCACCAGTAGTGCGCCGACGCGCTGTTTGGCTTTCATGTCATTCACGATCTATCCCTCTTGGCTATTTCACGCCCATTGCGTGCTCTTGCACAGATGCGCGGGATAGCGCGAAATCGGCTCATTCGCCTGCACGGGCGCCGGTCACGTGGAAGCTGCCAGGTACGACATTCACGGTGCGCCTAGCGACCGCCGCCGCTACACGCGACGGTTCAGAAATGCGGCACTTCCTTGGCGATGAAGCTGTGATCAATGCCATGCGCGAATTTCATTCACGTGTCTTGCGCACGAAAAAGGCGCGAAAGATCACCTGGATGAAATCCCAGCCAGACCTTCGCGGAGACTCGCAGCGCTGGCTTGCACAAGATCGCGGTGCGCAATGGCAAGCCGATGTTCGCCTCATGCCGAATAGGTCCCTTCGGACAGAACGCGTTTAAAACGCCTCTGTGCTCACGGCTTCGCGCAGGATTCTGCCCCCTGTGCCAATGTGACCTGAGACAACTACCTCTTCCTAATTACTGAAGGTAGGCTTCGCTCATGCACATGAAAAGATCATCAGTTTCCGCTCAATCATCGCCTGCTTTGTCGCCGGTTCAGTCCGACGCCTCGTTGG
>JBBSVJ010000196.1:0-6375 GCA_038233665.1 Lysobacterales bacterium | reverse complement strand
GGCGTTCCTCAGTCTTTCTGAGATCGCGCGCGATGACATCGACTGTCAAGTGCATGCTGGAAGTACCCGTATGCACGAGCTTGCAGCGAACCTGAACAAGATCCCCAATCAGGATCGGCGCGACAAATTCGATGCCGCCAACGGCCGCCGTCACGCAGTATTGACCGCTCCAGGCTACCGCGCAGGCATATCCGGCTTGGTCAATCCAGCGCAGTACCGCGCCGCCGTGCATCTTGCCGCCAAAATTGACGTCGGTCGGCTCGGCCAGGAACTGCAGCTCAAGCTCACGTTGGTGACCTGACATGGCGCTCTCCTCAGACGTTGAAACGGAAATGCAGGATGTCGCCCTCTTTGACGATGTATTCCTTGCCTTCCACGCGCATACGCCCCGCCTCCTTGCACCCGGACTCGCCACGATATTTGATGAAATCGTCGTAGCCGATGGTTTCGGCGCGAATGAATCCGCGCTCGAAATCGGTATGAATGACCGCTGCGGCCTGCGGCGCGGTGGCGCCGATGCGCACTTGCCAGGCGCGAACCTCTTTGACTCCCGCCGTGAAGTAAGTCTGCAGGCCGAGCAAGGTATAACCGGCACGAATCACGCGATTTAGGCCTGGTTCGTCAAAACCCATATCCGCGAGAAAGGCATCTCGATCTTCTTCTTCGAGCTGGGAAAGCTCTTCCTCGATCGCCGCGCAGACCGGAACCACCTCGGCTCCTTCCGCCGCGGCGCGCTCACGAACCTTGTCCAGCAGCGGGTTGTCAGTAAAGCCATCCTCGAGCACATTCGCTATGTACATAAGAGGCTTGAGGGTCAACAGAAAGAGCTCGCGCACGAGGACCAATTCGTCACTATCGAGACCTGCCGCGCGGGCCGGCTTGCCCTCATTCAGCGCCGCGGCCAATTTTTGCAGGCCCGGACGCTTGGCCAGCGCCTCCTTGTCATTCGCCTTGGCCGCACGCTCGACCTTGTTCAGCGCTTTCTCCACCGATTCCAGATCGGCCAGAGCCAATTCGGTATCAATGGTCTCGATATCCGAGATCGGATCGATCTTGTTGGCCACGTGAATAATGTCGGGATGCTCGAAACAGCGCACGACATGGGCGATCGCGTCGACCTCGCGGATATGCGCGAGGAATTTGTTGCCCAAGCCCTCGCCTTTCGACGCACCGGCAACCAGGCCGGCAATGTCAACGAACTCCATCGAGGTTGGAATCGTCTTCTGCGGCTTGACGATGTCAGCCAGCTCACGCAGACGCGGGTCCGGCACCGGCACCACGCCGACGTTCGGATCGATCGTGCAGAACGGAAAATTCGCCGCAGCGATACCCGCCTTGGTCAGCGCATTGAAAAGAGTCGATTTGCCGACATTGGGCAGACCGACGATGCCGCACTTGATACCCATGATTCTAGTCCGAGATTCGGGATTCGGGATTCTGGATTCGCGCCAAGCGGCTTTTACGAATCCAGAATCCCCAATCTCTAATCCCTGTTCGTGTGCAAACGCTTCATTGCCTCGTTGAAATCGCCGTTCAGCGCAAGTGGCAACACGTCGATGGCAGCTCCGATAGCGCGGAGAATAGCCTGTTCGTCATCCGCTCCGGCGCGACCGAGCACCCACGCAGTGACCTTGTCCTTGTTTCCGGGATGACCGATACCAATACGCAGCCGATGGAATTTAGCGTGCCCGAGATGAGCAACGATGTCGCGCAAGCCGTTTTGTCCGCCGTGGCCCCCGTCAAACTTGAGCCGGGCGGCACCGGGCGGCAGATCAAGATCGTCGTGAACGACGAGCATTTCTTCAGGCGCAATCTTGTAGTAGCGCAGGGCTGAGGCCACCGCGACCCCACTCTTGTTCATGTAAGTGATTGGCTTTTGCAGCCAAACCGTGTTGCCGTCAATCACGCTCTTGGCGGTTTCAGCGTGCAGCTTGGTTTCGATGCCGAAGCGCAACTGCTCGCGCTCGGCCAATGCGTCGACAAACCAGAACCCGGCGTTGTGCCGGGTTCTGAGATGTTCGGCCCCAGGGTTACCGAGGCCGACGATCAGTCGCAAACAGCTCATCGAGAGACGTTTGACTCAAAAGCGCACAATTACTTGTCGCCCTCGCCTTCCTTGCTATCGTCGGCGGCTACTTCGCCGTCAGCTGCGTCGGTCGGTTCGACCTCGGCACGTCCGAGCTTGGCGCTGACAACGGCAATGTCATGCTCCTTGCCAAGACTGAGTTCCGGAATCTCGGTGCCCTTCGGCAGCTTCAGCGAAGACAGATGGATAACATCGTCAACCTTCAGGTCGGCCAGATCGACTTCGATGAACTCAGGCAGATCCTTCGGCAAACAGGAAATCTCGACCTCGGTGACTTCGTGCATGACATACGCACCACCCGTCTTGCCTGCCGGCGAGGTTTCCTGATTCAGGAAGTGCAGCGGCACGCGCACGCGGATCGCCTCGTTTTCGTTGATGCGCAGGAAATCCAGATGCAGGATCTGCTGCTTGAACGGATGGCGTTGCATGTCACGCAGCAACACCTTCTGGATGTCACCGCCGAGGTTGAGGTCGAGAATCGACGAATAGAACCACTCCGTCTGGGTTGCCATGTAGACGTCTTTGTGAGCCATCTGAATGCTGACTGGGTCGAGTTTTCCACCACCGTAAACGATGGCCGGTACGCTGCCCGCGCGACGCAGGCGGCGGCTCGCACCCTTCCCCTCGTCCTTGCGCAGCTCTACCGAAAGTTCATGTGTCTTTGCCATTTTACTAACCTTGATTTAAATGATCCGCCTCGCGGCGAATTGGATACTCCCCCGCGACCAGGAGAGTTGTTTGAAGCCGGGATTCGAGATTCGGCAATGCGCCATACGAATCCCGTATCCGGAATTTCGAATCCCCGCTCCTAGTCAATCCACATACAGCGAGCTGACCGATTCGCCAAAGGCGATGCGGCGAATCGTTTCCGCCAACAACTCGGCGACCGAGAGCTGGCGGATGTTTTTGCAGGCGCGCGCTTCCTCGGACAATGGAATCGTGTCGGTGACGACCAGTTCGTCGAGCTGAGAGGCCTCAAGATTCTTGATTGCCGGGCCTGACAAGACCGCATGGGTGCAGTAAGCAACAACTTTGCGCGCGCCTTGACGCTTCAACGCCGCCGCCGCAGCACAAAGGGTGCCTGCGGTGTCGACAATGTCGTCAACCAGCACGCAAACCTTATCCTTGACCTCACCAATGATATTCATGACGGTCGCCTCATTGGGGCGTGGACGACGCTTGTCGATAATTGCGAGATCGGCATCATCAAGGCGTTTGGCGATTGCCCTTGCCCGCACCACACCACCGACATCAGGGCTCACGACGATCAAGTCATCCCGCGCGTAATAGCGCCAGATATCCGCCAGCAATACCGGCGAAGCATAGACATTGTCGAGCGGAACATCGAAAAAACCCTGAATCTGGTCGGCATGCAAATCGACCGTCAAGACGCGATCGGTTCCGACCGCGCCAATCATCTTGGCCGCTACCTTGGAAGTAATCGCGACGCGCGCAGACCGAGGTCGGCGATCTTGGCGCGCATAGCCGAAATACGGCAGCACAGCGGTGACGCTGGACGCCGATGCGCGCTTGAGCGCGTCAACGAGGACCAGCAATTCCATGAAATTGTCCGCTGTGGGTGCGCAGGTGGGCTGGATGACGAAAACTTCTTGTTTTCGTACGTTCTCCTCGATCTCGACCTGGACCTCGCCATCACTGAACCGGCCGACCTGCGCTTTGCCCAGTGGAACGTTCAGCTCGGTGAAGATCGCCTGTGACAGCGTGCGATTGGCGTTGCCACTGAACACGAGAATATTCGACGAATTTGCTGCCACGTTCACCGCGCCACTCCGTGAAACGAGTTGTTGCTGCCTGTCTGACAGCGTGAATCGAACTTCACCCGAGGAACCGGGAATGGCTGGGGCGGCAGGATTCGAACCTGCGCATGCCAGGATCAAAACCTGGTGCCTTACCGCTTGGCGACGCCCCATCAAAAATCGTGATCCTGCAGCATCGTCTTGATCGACTACACCAGAACCCACTCAACTCATGCGATCTGACCGTTGCGTTCGCGAATACGCGAGAGCAACGGTGAAACCTTGATCCCTCGCGCCACCCAGGCGCGCATTCCGGCTGGACATTCCGAAGCAAGCTGCTGCGCCCGACGTTCGTCCATCGCTGCAAAAACAACAGCGCCGGTTCCTGTCAGTCGCGGCTGGCCCGATTCTGCTAGCCAGTCCAGCGCCTTGGCGACCGCCGGATAACGCGCCCGAACAAGCGGCTCGAACACGTTTTGCGTCGTTTCACCGGAAATGAAGCCCGCAATTGTCATCGGTGCGCTATCGCGTGTCAATTCATCAGCCTGAAAAAGTGCCTGTGTCGGCACGCTCACACCGGGATCGACCAGCAAATAAACCTGTTCGTCGAGTTCCAGCGGAACCAGTTGTTCGCCAACCCCTTCTGCAAATGCGCTATGCCCGTGGACGAATAGCGGCACATCCGCACCGAGCTGCAGGCCGAGTTTGCCCAGTGCATCGATGCTCAATCCCACATTCCAAAGCGCATTGAGGGCCACCAGCGTGGTGGCCGCATCGGAACTGCCACCTCCCATGCCGCCGCCAACAGGAATTCTTTTTTCGACGCGAAGATCCGCACCCCGCGATCCATCGGTTTCCGATTTCAACAAATTTGCGGCGCGTACGACGAGATCATCGGCTTCTTCGATGCCCGAGTTTTCTCCGACGCGCCAGATTCCACCATCGTCGCGAACTCTGCAATGCACGCTGTCACCCCAGTCGAGCAACTGGAACGCGGTCTGCAGCTCGTGGTAACCATCTGCTCGGCGTCCTGTAATGTGCAAAAAAAGATTCAGTTTTGCTGGTGCGGGCCAAGTACTCCAGGCGAACGCGATGGTTTCGCTCACGACGAACCCCAATGCCGCACGACCAGGCGCACCCGGTAGTCGCCACGTTCGGCAAAGATCTTGCGCGGCAGGATGGGATCGCCCGAGGGCTCGTAATCGCGGAACTCGATCAGCCAACCATCCTGACGGAATTCGGCGGGCAGTCCGTCTTCACGAAAAACAACTTCGGCATGTCCCGGCGCACGAATACCGCGGACCCAATAGCTGAGTTGTGTGACCGGCACCTGCCAGCCCAGCTCGCGGACCAGCAATTCAGACGCACTCGTACCAACCACCGCCTGTTCGTGCAAGCCAGTCAGTTCAGCGCGCCCTGTATCGCCGCTCAGCGTCCAGGTTTTGCCACTGACCGGCGCACTGAGCGCAAAACGGTAAGCGGTTCCGCCTTGCGTCCATACCAGCGATCCGCTTCCCGAATCCTCCGGGCCAGAAATCGCCATGCGTCCTTGCAATGACCAATCCGGCGTAGCGAGTACTTTCCGCTCACGCAGCTCCAGCCCTTGCATCCGGGTTCTGTCGGCACGCATCCGCGGGGCGGCACATGAGCTAAGAAACAGACAGATCGCGACGAATCCGAGCGCACGAACGCACACGCTGCTGCGTGGAGTCCGGCTCATGAAGTCAGACGGGTCATGGTTTCAAGCAGAATCTTGTTCTTGGCATCCTTCTTTTGCCCCTGCGCCCAGATCCGACGCGCTTCCTCGCGTTCGCCTTTGACCCAGAGCACCTCGCCAAGATGGGCTGCAACCTCGCTGTCGGGTTGCTTGGTATACGCCTTGCGCAGCAACTTGACGGCTTCATCGAGATTGCCAAGACGGTATTGCGCCCAACCGTAGCTGTCGATGATGGCGGGCTCGTCGGGCTTTATCTTCATCGCTTTCTCGATCAAGGCAGCCGCTTCGGCGGTGCGATCGGTCCGATCAACCAAGGTATAACCCAGCGCATTCAAAGCATCCGCGCTATCTGGATCCATCGCGAGCACCTTGCGCAAGTCGCGCTCGCCGGCGGCCAGATTATTCATTTCGATCAGCAACATTGCTCGCGAATAAAGCAGCCGGAGCTCCTCAGGATTCTGATCCAGGCCTCCCGAATACACTTTCAACGCATCGGCATTCTTCGATTTTTCGATCAGCATTTGCGCTTGCAGCAAGCTCAGGTCAACGGCTTCTGCCGTGTTCGGCCCAGCCGCCAGTCGAAGTTGTTCGAGCTTGCTCGCCGAACCACTTACGTCGCCAGCCTTGTCAGCCAGCACAACGATCCGCATGCCGGCACCAAACCAACGCTCATCACCTTCCGGCAACTGCTTGTACCAATCGATGGCTTCGGCGTCCTTGTTGACCAGTTCGGCCAATTGGCCAAGCAGGTAGACACGCTTGCTGCTGCGCGCACTCTTGTCAGCCTTGATCTCGCGATACAGCGAATCGAGCAG
>JBBSVJ010000195.1:0-6378 GCA_038233665.1 Lysobacterales bacterium | reverse complement strand
TCGTTTGTCGATTCCTGGACGCACTTGGGCGGCAAAATGCCTGAGGATTTCATCGCTTCATTCGATGATCTGGCGCACGCAGGAACGATTGATTTGCGCGTCATCGCAACAATTCCCAATCGCGCCGGGATCTACCGCCTCGATCAGTTGATTGCCTCCATGGCTCGCGAGCGACTCTGGCTGACGGATGCCTATTTCGTCGGCGTCGCACCGTATGTCCAAGCACTCTCTTCGGCAGCTCGCGATGGCGTCGACGTGCGCTTGCTCGTTCCGGGCAGCAGCGATATCCCAGCCATCGGCAGCATGTCGCGCGCGGGCTATCGCCCGCTACTCGAAGCGGGGGTGCGGGTTTTTGAATGGAACGGATCGATGCTGCACGCGAAAACCGCGGTCGCGGATGGTCGATGGGGACGGGTCGGCTCCAGCAATCTTAATCTGGCCAGCTGGATCGGTAACTGCGAGCTCGATATTGCTGTTGAAGACAGCAACTTTGCCGGGCAACTGGAAAAACAGTACGAAACGGATCTTGAAAACGCCACGGAAATTGTTCTCGGCGATCGCCGCCGGGTGTTTCGACAACAGATTCGGCAAGGCGAATCCCACGTTCGACGGGGCGGAAGTTCCAGTCGTGCGGCGGCGGGTGCCCTGCGCTTCGCCAACACAATGGGAGCCGCGATCACCAATCGCCGGGTTCTCGGACCCGCTGAATCCATATCGCTTGGCGGCGGTGCGCTGACTCTCGGCATTGTCAGCATAATTGCGTTCGTCTGGCCTGCCGTGCTGGCATGGCCACTGGGTGTACTAACGTTGTGGATTTCTATTGTTCTGGCGATACGCTACGTGGCGGCAAGAAAAAAGCAGCGGGCGGCCGCAGAAAATTAGACAAGCTAGTCAATTGAGCTCTGCAGTCGCAGCAGAAAATCAATTTGATCGCCGTGATGTGGGACGTTCGAGCCACCAGAACGCAGCGCTGACCAATAACCAGACCAGAAAAAGCGGCCAGCGAGGCATGGGCGCAGCGTAGTGTGAGGGACCAGCGCCCACTTTCACCCGTTGCGACGTTGCATCCCGCACTTTCATTCTTGCCAGCCCGCCAGCAACGTCGTTCGCGTAAACGTAAATCGGCCAATGGGAATCGGCGTTGATCAAGGTCTTCCAGCCTGATTTCTCAGGCCACCACGCGGCGCATAAACCAGGTTCGTCATTGACCAACAAGTCGTGGCGCTTAGCGTCGCGATCTTCAATGCTCGCTTCGGCCTTGAGATCGCAAAGGACACTGCGTTCACCAACACGAGCTCTCGTCGGCATCTCTGGAAGACGTTTACCGCGGGCTCGTCCGATGCGTGCAAACAGCTCGCTCCAGAGCGATCCGTAACGGCTCGTCTCGCCATTCAACTGCAAGCGATAGCTATCAAGCAGCAGCCATGTGCCAACACGACCTTGCGCCACTGCCCGCCATTCCGAGAGCACGGCGCCTTCTGTCGTGACTGCAAGTGGAACCGATTCTTGGCCATCGAAGCGCAGCGGTAAGCGCGTCAACGAAACGCCGCCAATGGGTCTTGCCAGACTTACCGATTGCGAAACGTCAGCGGATTGCGCATCGAATCCATATACCTTCCAGTCGGCAGCGACCTTTTTTGGCAACGCAGCAGTTACTCGAAGAAGCAGGCCGAGTCCTTTTTCCACCGCCGCACGAATCAAAATCTTGTCGGCTTCCGACAGCGCGCTCCAGGCACGCTCATCGACAATCAGTAGATCGCTGGCAGCGAGTGACTCCACACTCACGCTCGCACTGTTCTGCCGCTGTTCGATGCCTGGGCTGAGACTGATGCGGCTGGAGACGGTATTCCCCGAATCGATAATCCAGCGACGCAGATATTTCAGGTCGGCGTCCGGTCCGCCCGCAAGAATAAGGACGTGAACCGGATCACCTGAAACCACGACCATTGGTATCGGGATCTCTTCGCCCACCTTTTCAGCCGACGCCATCCGTTGCAAACGATAGAGCGATTGACCCGCGGCTTTCATTCGAAGTGAAAGCTCAAACCGCCCCTCCTTGTCGGTCAATGTGCTCGTCATCAGCGCGCCATTTCGGTCTAGAATGCGCAGTTGGACCTCGTCGCCACGATCAACCCGACCGCGGACCATACCGATCGATCCGGCGCGTACAAAATGTGGAATTTGCAGCTCTACAATACCCGGCACCCGATCACTTGGCGTGAATGTCATGCCGCGATCTCCCAACGCATCGCGATCGCGCGCAGGCAAACCATCTCCAATCACGTGCAGGTCGCCAATCTCGGGATGCTGGCGCAGCCCAGTGGCGAGATCCGGCACCTGGACGATCGAGCGATCACTAATCGCGACACCAGGCAAAGCGAGGATTGGCTGAGTGAGATCACGCTTCAGGATCTGTGATTGCGCAACACCCGGTGTCAGAACGATCCCGATATCACGCGGCCGTTCGATTGCAGGCGGAAAGATCAGTAGATAGAGCAGGCTAGCCATCGCAGCGTGTCCGACGACTCGCGTCCAACGCCAAGAGCGTGTGCCGCGCAGCACACGCCACGCAGCGATCAGCACAGCGAGGCTGAGAACTCCGATAATCGAGGTCTCAAGCATGCTCATCGGTGAACATCACTTTCGATTTTATCGAGATATTCTAGACCGGCCACATCCGGCGGGCTGCGAAGTTTCGTCGCCACTGGCGGTGGTGACATCGCTTGCCAGAGCTGATCGAGGAGGTGATTCCGGCAATCCGCACACGTCGGTTCGCGGCGAAGCGCATCAATCGAAGCAATCAGACTGAGCGCATCCGCGCGCTTCGCGCCTTCGCCACGCAGCCATGCGTCAAACGCGTCCAGATCAACCGCCGATTTTTCCGCAAGCTGTTTGTAAATATTTGCAATGACCTTGTCACCCGGTTCGGAATCTACGAGAACACCACGCGGATCAGCCACACCCTTGCGCTCACCGCTAAGGCGCCGACTCGGGTCAACAGGCGGCAATTCGAGACCAACGCGAGCAAGATAGATCCGAGTCGACTGTTGAACCTGCTTGATCAAGATCAACGCGCGATTTTCGTTCGGCAGCGCTTCGCGCGGTTTACCCAGTCTTAGATGGAGTTCGGCCTGCCACATCTCGGCCAGCGCCGCCTTGAGAATCTTCTTGGTTTCCGGGTCAAGCAGGGTCGCCGCTCCGGCGTGGTCATGCGTATGCCCGTATTCGGCAAGGATGTTGGTCTCGTTTCCGAACGTCGTCGCCGTCGTTGCGTCCTGTTGATGCCCGTGATCCTCCACCAGCGCGTCCTGCTGGCTCGCTTTTTCGTCGTCCTTACCCTTCTTCTGATGCTCTGCCGCGCCGGACTCGAACTCTTCACCAAGAAACTGGCCGTAGCGCAAACGCAGAATTTTTTGATCGACACCGATCGAGTCGGATCGCGCGAGGAAACGATCGTCACTAAGTGTTTTCCGTTCGTCGATCAGTGCTTCACTATCAATGATGATTTGACGCTGACTGCGAAAATAGGCTGGCAAAACTTTTTGCACAATGCCTTCCACGCCGTCACTTTCAGCGGACATTTCGGGCGGCCAACGCAGGATGTAACTTGCGCTGCGCGACGTATTTGCGGATGGCTCGCGCTTGTCGCGCACGATGAGCCGGATGATCAGATCGTCACCGGCTGAATATCCCAGCGATGCGAGATCAAGGTTTCGGCGATAGCGTTGCCGGCGTGGATCAGTGCTGGCATCCGCGCGCAGGCGCTCGCTGCGTTCGCTGACCGTGACCTGTTCGCCACTGCCTTGCGCAAGCGTAATCGCCAGCCTTGCGTCAGCAATCGCGAAGTCATCGCTTACCTCAAACTCCAGCATCCATGACTGCTGATCAAGCTCGACCATGCTCAGGGTCTTGTCCGGCTGGATCACACGAATCTCTGGCGGCTGGTCAACCATCGCATCCAGTCGAAACAGACGATCCTCGGCAAGTGGCGCTGCCGATTCAATTGCGATCCGATAGAGCGCAGATTCGCTTAGAACCTTTTCAGCAATCCAGCCCGCATCGTCCTGGCGCAGCACGAGTTTGCTTCCGTCGTGGAATAGAAGCGATGCCGATGTTGGCTGAGGATCGAATACAAGGCGCCAGTGCAATCGAGATCCTTCAGCAAATTTCGCGTCGAGTACCAACTCGTTACGGTCGCTCAAACCCGTGTAAGCCGGCGCCTTGATTTCGAGTTGCGAAGAGCTTAGCCGCGTGACCTCGGGCTGAGCTGCCGATGGCAAGGGAACTTCGCTCTGCGCGTTCGGAAGACTCAGTGATTTGGGTAAAAAAATCGTCAGCATGCTCAGCGACAGCAGAATTCCCGCAACCAGAAATGCAACACGCCATTTCCATGCAGCGCGCAAATCCACCATCGCGGCTGTTTCGATCGTTGCCCGTACACGTTCGCGCTGCAAGGTTTGCAGGGGAGTTCGATGTGTTGCCGGATCTAGCAGGAGATCGGCGCTGTCTTCCAGCGTGGGGGATGAGGCATCAAGCTTGCGCACGACGTCGCCGAGATCAACCGAGCGCAGCGCTTGAATAAGTCGTACCACAAGCAACACGATGGCTAGCAATGCGGCGGCAAGAACGACCCTGGTCGACGTGAGCCGAGTGAGAAGAAAAATGGCTGCCAACAGTGGCACGATCCAGAGCAGCACATTGGCCACATTGCGCCGGATCATGCTCTTGCGAAGCTTTTCAAGCATGCCGTGTTTCATGCGCGTTGCCTGCGTGTGGCGAGTACGCGCTCGAGCAGGAACACCAGGGCGATCAACAACCCGATCAACGGGATCAATGACGTCTGACGCTCTGGCGCGTCACGATCGACCTGGGTCGGCACGACCTCTCGGGCGAAAGCACGATCTGGTGATCGTGGTGCGGGTATGAGCAATGCCTGCAACCGATGAGGGAAATCTGCATCGAGCAAATCCGGCAGTTTCTCCGCGGTCAGTGGCGCTGGCAGACGGATCACGGCGCCGCGACCAAGCGCTTGCTCACGCGCAAGAATCTTGCCTTGCTCGTCGCGCCAGACCGGCAAGCCGTCGCCCAACTCGCTATCCACCAAGAGCACGCGCCCGCCCTTTTCGACCCATCGCATAATCGAGTCAGGCAATGGACCTCCGAGCCAGATCAGGCAATCCAGGGTTTCTGGCAACGGCAACGCCAGTGGGCCCTCGTCAACCTCCCAGTGATCCTGCCCGATCGAACTCCAGACACCAACGGCGGCACGCAGATAGGCAAAGGCAGTCGATGATTGCGGCTCATGCCGAATGGCAATGATTCGGTTGATCCCTCGCTTCCTAGGTTCCGCTGTTTGCGTTTCCCCCGCCACCTGTTGCCAGTCCACCGCGTGGACGAGTGCGATTCGCTGCGCATCAAGCCCTGAAACCTGGATCGGAACCACGACGGTCAGCGTATCTTTCGATGCAAGTGTCGAATCCAGTTCACGCAGCAAACTTGAGAAAAGCCGTGAACTCACAGGAGCCTTTTCATCGACGCTCGGAAATCCGGGCGCCAACCAGCGCCATTCCGCCCGATCATCTGTTAGCTGCTTTCGTGCAGCGACGAGGTCGACGTCGCTCGCCACTGCAATCACGTGGCGTGCAGCGCGCCAGTCGCCATTGAGAATCGGCAAGGCGAGTATCAATGCAAGCAATGAAAGCAACGCGAGCCGCGCGAGCAGCAACCACAGATCATCAAAGCGCAGGCGGCGCCGAGGGCGTACGCTTTCGCGCAACCAGCGCAATGCCGCGAAATCGGTCATCTGATGATCCGGTCGACGAATCAGATGAATCAGCAAGGGCACGATCAAACCGGCCAGTGCCAGCAATCCCATCGGCAGCAGCAGGCCCAGACTCATCGAAGCCCCGGCGTGACGTGCGATGCACCCAGCAATAGTCGAAGCGGTTCGTCCAGCGGCCGATCAAGCACATGCTCAACATGGCGCACTCCCGAGGCGACCAGACGCTTGCTCAAGTCAGCGCGCGCCTCGGCGAATCGACGGATGAAATCGTCGCGCGCCGATCTTGCATCGACGCGTAGTTCCACGCCCGTTTCCGGATCACGAAATAGATGGCCATCCTTGAAAGGGAAATCACGCTCCTCGGCGCTGATCAACTGGATCGACAACACCTCGCGTCGAGCGGCGGACAAACGCATGACGAGTTCGACTAATGCATCATCGAAAAAGTCGCTCAGGAAAAATACCAGCGAACCAATGAACATCCAGAACTCCCGGGAATTGGTGCTTTCTTCTTTATGAATAGTTGGTATCTTTTTGTAATTGACAATGAACAACGCCAAAGAAGAAACGGTAAAAGTTAATACGAACAGCCCTAT
>JBBSVJ010000194.1:0-6406 GCA_038233665.1 Lysobacterales bacterium | reverse complement strand
CCGCCGCCGCCGCGGGAGCGCTTGCCTTTATTTGCAGACGGAGCGCGCCAGCCATCATCACGGATGCGATCGAACTGGGCGAATTCACGCGCCTCGTCGGTTCGCGTGCTGGTCCAGGCTTTCTGTTCGTTTGGATCCGGCCGAAATTCGGTTTGGGTGGCGCGACGTTGACCGATCACGGGGGCAAGCGTCAGGCAAGGTTCCGGATCGGCTGCACCGCAAAGATCGCGCAGTGACTTGACCTCTTCGACAGAAAGTTCAGCGGATTTTTCGCGTTTCAACAAACGCGGTAGCTCGACATTGGCATAACGAACACGCTTGAGTCGGCTGACCATCATGCCGACCGCTTCCCACATGCGTCGGACTTCACGATTGCGACCCTCGCGGATCACTACGCGGAACCAGGAATGGCTGCCGCCGCGGCTGATCACGCCGATCTCTTCGAAATGCGCTGGGCCATCTTCTAGTTCGACACCGCTACCGAGGCGTTCGATGACTTCATCCGGCACCTCGCCATGCACGCGACAGATGTATTCGCGTTCAAGCTCCGAACTCGGATGCATCAATGCGTTGGCGAGGGCGCCGTCGGTGGTCAACAGGAGCAATCCTGTGGTGTTGATATCGAGGCGACCCACGGCGATCCAGCGCGCGCCTTTCAAGCGTGGCAGGTGTTCGAATACGGTCGGGCGACCATCAGGATCGTCCCGTGTCGTCATGACGCCTTCGGGCTTGTTGTAAACGATGACTTTCGAGTGCTCGCTGGTATCGCTGATGACAACAAAGCGCTTGCCGTCGATCTCAACGCGATCGCCCGCGTGGACGCTGACGCCGAGCGTTGCCGCCGTACCATTGACCTGGACTTCGCCAGCCTCTATGCGGCCTTCGAGCATTCGCCGGGAGCCAAGACCTGCTGTTGCCAGCACCTTGTGCAGACGCTCTTCGAGCGTGGAAGCGACGTCTTCAGACGCGGATTTCTTGAGGGACAGTACATTGCGTACGGGTGAGGTCATGCATCTAGCTCCGTGGTGTCGGCATCCGTTTCGGATGCGGACTGAATCGGGTTTGAGTCGCTGGTTTCGGCATTGAGGGCAGGGCGTAAAACGGAATCTTCGTCATCGACCGCTGCAAATTCTGGATCTGAAATATCTTCGAGTGGCGCTTCGCTCGCCTCGGGATCCAATAATACGTCAGCCTCTGAATGGACTTGCGTATCGTTGCCGTTGGTCGAGTTTGTCGGCTCGTCCGCCGGTGGATTGAGGGTGAGTTGTGGATCGAGGTCTTCGAAGTCGCGGATCTCATCCAGTGAGGGCAACTCGTCGAGTGACTTGAGATTGAAGTAGTCGAGAAACCCGCGAGTGCTGCCGAACAAGGTTGGTTTGCCTGGCGCATCGCGGTGGCCGACAACGCGGATCCATTCACGCTCTTCGAGGGTCTTGATGATATGGGTGGAAACGGCGACTCCACGAATCTGTTCGATCTCGCCACGTGTGATTGGCTGGCGATAAGCAATCAGGGCCATGGTTTCGAGCAACGCACGTGAATATTTACTCGGTCGCTCGGTCCACAACCGGGCAATCCAGTGATGCACATCCTGCCGTACTTGATAGCGAAAGCCTGAAGCCACTTCGATCAGTTCAATGCCGCGTTCTTCACAATCGGTCTGCAGCGATTCAATCGCGCGAGCAATCTCGTCGTGGCTGGTGGCCTCGTTGTCGCCGAACAGCGCAAGCAGCTGGGTAGCTGTTTGCGGTGAGCCAGCAGCCAGAATTGCCGCTTCGATGATGCGTTTCAGAAGTTCAAATTCGATCATGTGCAAGGAGTTCAATCGGCAACTGCCAATGATTTGAGATAGATGGGCGCAAGCGCTTCACCTTGTGAAATTTCCACAAGAAGCTCCTTGGCCAGTTCAAGGATGGCAAGAAAGGTGACGATGATGCCGTGACGTCCTTCACTCACCACAAACAGGGTTTCGAAACGGTGAAACTCGCCATTTCCAAGCGAGCGCAACACATCGCTCATGCGATTGCGCACCGAAAGTGCTTCTCGTTGAATCGCGTGATGGCTGAACAGCTCGGCGCGGTTGAACACATCCTTGAGCGCCAGCAACAACTCGCGCAAATCAACCGGTGGTGGCAAGCGGATGATCTTGTGATCCGGAACGTAGGCCGAAACCACCGCGGTATCACGCTCGACTCGTGGAAGCTCATCGATATCCGCCGCGGCTTTCTTGAAACGCTCGTACTCCTGCAGTCGACGAATGAGCTCGGCACGCGGATCATCCTCAATGCCTTCGTCACTCGGCGGTCGCGGCAACAAAAGTCGCGATTTGATTTCGGCAAGTATCGCCGCCATGACCAAATACTCGGCTGCCAGTTCGAGGCGCAGTTCCTGCATCAGATCAATGTAATCGACATATTGGCGGGTGATTTCGGCAACCGGAATATCGAGAATGTCGAGATTCTGTCGACGGATCAGATACAACAGCAGATCCAACGGTCCCTCGAACGCATCAAGAATGACCTCAAGCGCATCCGGAGGAATGTACAGATCCTGCGGCATCTGCAGCACCGGTTCGCCACGCACCAAAGCGAGCGGCATTTCCTGCTGCTGCGGTACGGGCGGGAACGCCTTGGCAGATTCTTCAGGCTGGACCATTGATTCGGCTGACGGGTTGTTCATTTCCGATCCGGTTGCCCGGCGCCTCACGGCGTGGGTTGTGCGCAGATCTTGCGTGATGGGTTCGACCTGCCATTGGGTCTGACGGGTCGACTGTCTGTTCGGCACCGATGCGCCGAAATACTGCGATTGACGGGGTGCGCGACTCAAACTTTCGAATCGATGCCGTCATACGAAACTTGCATTGCATAGTAATGCCGGCTTCCCCCGGCATGCACCGCGATCGGCGTTTGATGGCCTGACTCGCTGATATTTTTGGGTCGTTGGATTTTGCCGTGCTCGCGGGTTGCTGCTGACATTCGCGTGTTGCCACACGGCTCGCAACGCTTTGGAAGCACCTTTTTGCAACGCCGCTAGCGCCATCGAACGACTGGCGGAAGCTAGAAACCCAAGGCTACTAAAGCCAAGCGTAAGCCCAATGCAGGGTGTAAGTCCAGCGCATCGACACAAAGGAATGGCACCAAATCTCATCCAGTCATGCTTTCAAGCGGAGATCAGTCCTCTGTGACAACGCGAACCGCCCCTGCATGCGGCGAAGTTTCGACAGGAAGAGCCATCATTACTCCGCGACCTCGCGATTCATCCGGGCTAACATAGCCGCCCTCAAACGACGCCTCATATTGGAACCGATGACCATGTGGTACGCCATAACCGGACACGACAACGCAGACTCACTGGCCAAGCGAGGGTCGGTCAGACCCGCGCATCTGGCTCGATTGACCGCATTGCATGAGGCTGGAAGGCTGCTCCTTGCGGGACCTTTCCCCGCCATCGATGCCGAGGATCCGGGGCCGGCGGGATTTACCGGGAGTCTGATCGTTGCCGAGTTTGATGATCTCGCGGCGGCCCAGGCTTGGGCGGATGCGGATCCGTATGTGGGTGCTGGCGTCTATCACCAGGTTGATGTGCGCCCGTTTCGCAAGGTTTTGCCGTGATTGATCGAGTGGCGGCGATTCGCGCCTGCCTGCAAACCGCATTCGAGCCCAGCGAGCTTGATGTCAGCGATGACAGCCATCGACATGTTGGGCATGCGGGCGCCCGTGATGGTCGGGGTCATTTCAGCGTTCACATCGTTAGCCGAGCTTTTGCAGGACTCAGTCCGCTGGCCCGGCATCGCGCCATTTACGCCGCACTGGGTGAGCTGATGACAACCGATATCCACGCGTTGGCAATCGACGCACCTTCTTACGAGGAAACACGATGACTGCAGGACTACGCATACGAAACTTCCTGACGATGTTGGCGATTGCGGCACTACTCGGCGGCTGTGGTGGAAGTTCAAGGAATTCCGCTTTGCCTGACAACCTCCCGTTGGTCGAGACCGTGAATGGTCAAGCCGTGCCGCAGGTTCTGCTGGATATTCTGGCCAGGGAGCGCAAGATCGATCTCTCGGTTCCTGAACAACGTGCAGCGGCGTTGACTGAATTGACTGATTACATCCTGCTCGATCAGGAGTCAAAAAAAGAGGCATACGCCAAAGATCCGATGTTCGCCGCAGAAATCGAGATCAATCGTCTGCAGGGCAATGCCAACGCGACGCTTGGCAAGTTTCGCGCCACCGCACATGTCGATGACAGCGTGTTGAAAACCGAATATCAGCAGCAGATTGCCAAGGCAGGGAGCTCCGAGTACGACTTCAGCCAATTGCTGTTCAAGGATGAGGACGATGCGCTCAAGGCGTCCGGTGAGGCGATGAACGAGCCGTTCAACACGGTCTTTGATCGCTGGAGTAAGAAGGCCTTGCAGGCGCGCGCTTTCCAGCGTGTACGTGCTTCGCAGTTGCCGGAACCGCTCGGCAAGGCGTTGCAGGCGCTGAAGTCTGGAGAGACCAGCAAGATTCCGGTGCATACCGAATACGGCTGGCACGTGCTGCATGTCGGGTCGATATCGCCGTTTGTGCCGCCGACATTTGAGCAGCTCAAGGACACGATTCGTCAGACCTTGCTGACCCAGTTGAGTGATCAACGATTGGGCCGCCTGCGTGAAAATGCGAAAGTGACCACGGAAACGCCGAAAAGCGAACCGTCTGCATCGACGGATGCAAAGCCGGCTGGGATAGAAGCCACTGATACAAAACCGGCTGCTGCTGCGCCGGCTGAAAAGCCCGCGAACTGACCGAACACGGATAACTGCTCCATGCGCCTGACGACCATCAAACTGGCTGGCTTCAAATCTTTTGTCGACCCGACCACCTTGCACTTGCCTACCAATATGTCGGCAGTGGTTGGCCCAAACGGCTGCGGCAAGTCGAATATCATTGATGCGATCCGCTGGGTCATGGGCGAGAGCGCGGCGAGCCGTCTGCGTGGCGATTCACTGACTGACGTGATTTTCTCCGGATCAAGCACGCGCAAGCCGGTTGGTCAGGCGGTGGTCGAGCTGGTGTTCGACAACTCGGACGGCACCGTGACCGGCGAGTACGCGGAGTACAACGAAATCTCCGTCAAGCGCTTGGTCAGCCGTGACGGTCAGTCGCAGTATTTCCTCAATGGAACACGCTGCCGCCGTCGCGACATCACCGATTTGTTTCTCGGAACCGGTCTCGGCCCACGCAGTTATTCGATCATCGAGCAGGGCATGATCAGCCAGATCGTCGAGTCCAATCCGGAGCAGTTGCGCATGCATCTGGAAGAGGCCGCGGGCATTTCACGCTACAAGGAGCGGCGTAAGGAAACCGAGAGCCGAATAAAGGCCACCCGCGAGAACCTTGATCGGGTAACCGATGTCCGCGACGAGGTCGACAAGCAGCTCGAACATCTCAAGCGCCAGGCGCGTGCGGCTGAGCGTTGGCAAGAGTTTCAGACCCAGCACAAACGCAAGGAGGCCGAACTCAAGGCGGTCACCTTGCGTGAGGCGCGGGCCGATCTGGATTCGAAGTCTGGCGCCCTGCGCCAAGCTGAACTGGCTATCGAGCAACAACTCGCCGAGCAACGCCAGCGTGAGGCGCAGATCGAAACCACGCGTGAGGCGCATACCGCTGCCAGCGAGAGTCTCAACGCGGTACAGGGTGAGGTCTACAAAGTGGGTGCCGAAATCGCCCGCGTCGAACAGCAGATTCAACATAGTCGGGTGCTCGCTGATCAACTGGAGCGTTCACGCCTCGAAACCGAGCGCGCGCATATCGAGCTGGCAGAACATATCGCCAACGACACCAGCCAGGTCGAATCGCTGCGACTCGCCGTGAATGATTCCGCGCCACAGCGTGAAGCAATGCACGAGGCGGTTGAGAAAGCCGCCGAGGTGTTGAGTCTTGCCGAGGCCAGCTTGGCCGAATGGCAAGAACAATGGGATTCATATACAAAAAATGGTTCAGAAGTTGGCCAGGGTGCGGAGGTTGAGCGCACCCGGCTGGACTATCTTGATCGCCAATGTGTCGAGGCGGATCGCCGGCGCGATACCTTGGAGGCGGAGAAAAAGGCAGCCGACCTTGCCGAGTTGGGTCGTGCGCTGGAAACACTCGAAGCGGAACAGGCGCAATTGCGCGAGCAGGTCGAGTCCCTGACCGCAGTGCTCGATGAAAAGCGCCAAGGTTTTGAGGCGATCGTCGAGCAGGAGCGCAATCTGCAGACGTCCTTGAGCAGCAAGCGTAGCGAGCTTGAGAAAGCGCGCGGACGCTTGTCCTCGCTGGAAGCGTTGCAACACGCGGCATTGAGCGAGGATGGCGGTAGCGTCAAGGAGTGGCTGGAGCAGGTAGGCATCGGCAATCCACGCCGCCTCGGCGAAGCGCTGG
>JBBSVJ010000193.1:0-6495 GCA_038233665.1 Lysobacterales bacterium | reverse complement strand
CCATGGTCATTCCTTGGATCGGCATTCCACTGGCGTCGATCCTGAAACGTTTTCAGCCCGCCTCGGATGCCCGCTACGTGGCATTCACCACCGTCGCACGGCCGAAACAGATGCCAGGCTTGAGCTATCCGGTGCTCAACTGGCCCTATCTGGAAGGCTTACGCATCGACGAGGCAATGCACCCGCTCGCCCTGCTCGCCGTGGGCATGTACGGTCATGAACTGCCCGCACAAAACGGCGCACCCTTGCGCCTGGTCGTGCCGTGGAAGTACGGCTACAAGAGCATCAAGTCCATCGTGCGCATCGAGTTCACCGATAGCCAGCCAGCGACCTCATGGAACCAGTCGGCACCGGATGAGTACGGCTTCTATTCCAATGTGAACCCGGCGGTGAGTCATCCACGATGGAGCCAAGGCACCGAACGGCGCATTGCGGGCGCGGGCTTCAGCCTGACCGGAAACCGCTTGCAGACCCTGCCCTTCAACGGCTATGCCGAACAGGTCGCCTCGCTTTATTCAGGGATGGACCTGATCAGGAATCATTGATGGCGCGCTCACTGGATCGCATTGCCGCGCTGAAACTGCTGGTTTTTCCACTCGCCCTGGTGCCGCTAGCACTGCTGATCTGGAAGACCACAGAGAATGCATTGGGACCGGATCCGGTCGCCCAGCTCGAACATTCAACGGGAATCTGGGCGCTTCGATTTCTGCTGGCCACTTTGGCTGTTACACCACTGCGCAAACTCAGCAAGTGGAATGGCGTGATCCGGTTTCGGCGCATGCTCGGATTGTTTGCATTCTTTTACGCAAGCTTGCATCTGACCATTTATCTGGTCGTCGATCTCGGGGGATTCTGGTCGCAAATTCTGCTTGAGATCGCCAAGAAACCCTTCGTTACAGTCGGTTTTCTCGCTTGGTTTCTGATGATTCCGCTGGCGATTACCTCGACCAAGGGCATGATGCGTCGGCTTGGCCGCAACTGGCAGCGATTGCACCGCCTGGTCTATTTCAGTGGATTTTTTGCAGCTCTGCACTTTCTGTGGCAGGTCAAGTATGGCGAGACCATCGCAGCGCTAGAACCTGTGGTCTACGCGTCAATCTTTGTACTGCTCATGTTGGCCCGCGTGCCCAACTGGATCACTGGGCGCGCCAAGAGAAAGCCGAGTTCCGCGGCAACACGCGCCGCAGAAAACCTCTCGACTCAGTAGCTGCCAAACCAGATCAATCCGGCTATCCCGAGTCCGATCAGTGCAGCGGCTGCGATCAACCACCAGATGCTGGAGCTCTGATCGTCGGGCTCGGTTGCTTCGAAACGAACCGGGTCCGGGATATTGATCGCATCCAGCGTTTGCGTTATCGCCGGCGCCATCTCGGCCGGCGTCAGCATGTTTTGACCACGCGCGGGATAGCCTGGCGCTTCAAGGACAAACCGATTGCGTCCGAACGACACCTGATCGCCCGGATGCAGCACGGCCGTCTTTAGACGCACACCATTGATCTCGGTGCCGTCATCAGATTGGTAGTCGCGAAAATAGATTGCCTCGTCGGTGGCGTTGATCGCAGCATGGCGCTCGCCCATTTCAGGTTCGTCCAGATCCAGCCCGCGGCTGCCATTACCGATAATCAACTGTTCGCCGACGCTGATGGTCTTGCCGTAATAAGCCCCTGAAACGCCACGCAGAACAACCCGGGAAACTTCTGAGGAAACCTTGCCCGTACCTGTTTTCGACTCGCTTGGTAGCCGTCGATCGAATACCTCGTCGCTATCGGGTTTGAGGGTGACCGCAACCGCGTCGAGATTGATCACATCACCCAGTCGCAGCAATGCCTTCTCAACGACGGGTCGGGCGTTCACATGCACGCGTGCCTCAGTATCCAGCACCTCAAGAATCATCCCGCGCTTGTCGACAACCAGACGCGCGTGCCACGGCATGATGCCGCTCTCTTCGAGGCGAAGCGCATTGTCCTGCGCCGACCCAATGCCAGTGACGCCATTATCGACGAGCACATCCGCATGTTCCCCATTGGAAAAGCTTAGTCGCATCAGTGAACGCATGATGAAGGTTGCCGCACTTTAGCAGGATGAGAGAAAGCTGACACCTGCCTGAAATCAAGATCTCGCCAGCATCGCGATTTGCCCATTCCAGGGACACCTGGACAGCATCCCGATAAACCGACGCGAAGAAAGCCAATCGCATGGCTGAGTCCTTCAACGCACGCCACTGGCATGCGATCGAGAGGCAATCGATGAGGAGGTCTCTACGGCGAAGGCTCCTGGTGCATCATAGAGACCGTCGTCCAGCGCGCTCGCGTTGGCGAAACCGGAGAAAATGCATGGCGCGAATCGATATACGCCGTAAACACGATCTTTCAATCAGCGAGGCGCGCAAGGCCGTCACCAAGCTGGCCAAGTCCATCTCCAAAGAGTTCGATCTAGAAAGCGGATGGGAAGGCAATACAATGACGTTCTCGCGCAGTGGCGTTGATGGACACATCGTCCTCGAAAAAGGCGAAGTACATGTTCATGCCGACCTCGGATTCGTCATGGGCATGATGAAACCGATGATCGAAAGCGAGATCAATCGACATCTCGATGAGCAAATCGGCTGATGTTGGCCATCCAGGCTGCGCAGAAGCCGCTGACGAAATCACGCCGACCGCAAATCGGGTTGGCGGTCGCTGGCGGAGGCCCGATTGGTGGCATATTCGAAATCGGCGCAGTTCGTGCCCTCGAAGACGCTATTGAGGGGCTCGACATGAACGCGCTGGATATCTACGTCGGCATCAGCTCCGGCGCGTATGTCGCTGCCAGTCTGGCCAATCGCCTGACCACAGCCGAACTCTGCCGGATCTTCATCAGCGGCGATTCCGATCAATTCAGTTTTCGCCCCGAAAAATTCGTTCGTCCGGCCATTTACGAATACTTGAAACGCTTGTCGGGAGTCCCGCGCCTGCTGATGGGGGGACTTGCCGAGTTTGCCCGCCACCCTTTCGATTTGCGCGTTTCTGACAGCCTGCTCAAGATCGGCAGCTTGTTGCCCACTGGCATTTTCGACAATGAGGCAATTGAACGATTTTTGCGTGATGCGTTTACCGCACACGGGCGCAGCAATGATTTTCGTGAACTCGGGCGCAAACTCGTTGTTGTCGCCGTCGAACTTGAGAGCGGTCAAGCCGTGCGCTTCGGCACCGAAGGACATGATGATGTTCCTATTTCGCGAGCGATCGAAGCAAGTTCGGCCCTGCCCGGCCTTTATCCTCCGGTGGCCATCAAGGGAAAATATTTCGTCGACGGCGCACTTCGTCACACCGTGCATGCATCCGTTGCCATGGAAGCGGGAGCCGACCTGGTCCTAGCGATCAATCCCTTGGTACCGATCAATACCATGCATGCCACAGCACAGGGCACGAGTGCGCATGGCAGTTTGATCGAAGGCGGTTTGCCAAGTGTGCTCTCGCAGATGTTCCGCACCTTGCTGCAATCGCGAATGCAGGCCAGCATCCCCAAGTACGAAAGCAGATACAGCGATTCGGATCTGCTTCTGATCGAGCCGGAAAGTGATGACACCGATATGTTCTTCACCAATATCTTCAGTTTCAAACATCGCGAGCGACTTGCCGAACATGCTTACCAGTCGACGCTGAACGACCTGCGTTCCCATCGACGCGTATTGACGCCGCTCTTGAAAAGGCATGGATTGAAGCTGCGCGCAGGTGTGCTTGATGACCCCGAACGCACCTTGCTTGGCAGCATCGAAAGCAAGCCGCCGCGGCGTTCGCAAGCAACCTCACAACTGCACCGCGCGCTGGATGAGCTCGATCTGGTCATGGAGCGCGGACAAAAAGCCAAGACCAAGCGCAAAGCGAGCGTCCGCTCTGGCGCCAAGATCCAACGCAAAAGCTCGTCATCGTCGCAGTCTTGATTTTTTCGCCTCGACTACTTGCTCTAGCAACCGGGTTTATGATTCGCCACCGACCGGGCACTCCGCGCCCAGCTCTTTTAAGGAATTCACAATGTCCAAGCCCAAGCCGAAGCTGAAATCCAAAGCCGCACCCACCGCCAGCAAACCTTCCGCTCGCGCCGGTGGAAAGTCGATTGTCGAATCCGCTCAGCACATCTGGCTTGCCGGCCTGGGTGCGTTCGCCAAAGCTCAGGATGAAGGAACTCGTCTTTTCGAGGCGCTGGTTCGCGAAGGTGTCTCACTTGAGCAGAAAACGCGTAAGGCGACGACCGGCAAGGCTGAGGAAGCGCGTGGTGCCGTTGAAGCAGCCGTCGGTCAGGTTAAAGAACGTAGCCAGGAAACCTGGGACAAACTTGAAAAAGTCTTTGAGAATCGGGTTTCACGTGCGCTCAATCATCTTGGTGTTCCGGGAAACACCGAACTCAAGACCTTGACTGCACGCGTCGAAGATCTGGCCAAGGAAGTCCACAAGCTCAATGCGAAACCGGCGGCGCGCAGTGCAGCCAAACCAGCCGCGAAAGCGGCCGCCAAAGCAGCCCCTGGCCCCGCGCCAGCCAAGAGCGGCGCAACCCGCTCGGTAAAACGGGTCAAGGATGAGCTGGCCGATGTGGCCCGTGAGCTGGAATCTGCGCAGCTCAAACAGGTCAGAGAAAAAGTCGGCAAAGCCAAGTCCAGCAAGCCTGCTGTGAAGAAACCGGCTGCGAAAAAGGCCGCGGAAAAAAAGAAACCCATCAAGTAAATCGAAAATTTGAAAAACCCTCGCCATTCGCTGGCGAGGGTTTTTTTGTGCCTGCACTTTGTAGGTGGAGCCGCTCTGAACTACCAGTGCACGCCGCGCATCAAGGCTGCAAAAGCCACCTGCTCTGATGATGGCCCTTGCTGCATTTCCTGACGGACACCCTTGATGCCCTTGGACGCCGATGAATCAGGAAACAGGCGGAAGGCTGTGTTCATGACGATTTCGTAGGCACGCGGCGAAACCGAATAGAACAACTGGGCGAAGATTCCGGTTCGCGTGGCGACTCGAACTGGCCTTTCGATAATTGCGCCGACGACCAGATCAGCGGCTTCTTCCGGGCTCAACGTCGGCACCGAATCGTACATCTTGGTCGGCGCGATCATGGGCGTATTGACCAACGGCATATTGATCGTCGTGAAGTTGATGCCCTGATCGGAAAACTCAGCCTGAGCGCAGCGCGAGAACGCATCCAGTGCGGCCTTGGACGACACGTAAGCCGAGAATCGTGGTGCGTTGGTCAGCACGCCAATTGAGGAAATATTGATGATGTGGCCGCGATGGCGCTCAGTCATCTTGGGCAAAAACCCCATGATCAGTCGCAGCGATCCAAAGTAATTAAGCTGCATCGTCCGCTCGAAATCGTGGAACCGATCGTAGCTGGAAGCAATCGCGCGACGGATTGATCGGCCGGCGTTGTTGATCAGGATATCGACCGCGCCGTGCTCACTGATTACCTGTTTGACGAAGGTATCGCAGGAAGCCAAGTCGGCAAGATCGACGTTGTAGGTGTGGCAACTGCCGCCGGCGGCTTCGATCTCGACTTTCGCCGCAGCGAGTTCATCGACACCACGCGCGCAGATCACCACCTTGCCACCCGCCGCCGCAACCTTGAGCGCCACGGCCTTGCCGATGCCGGAAGAACCGCCGGTGATGACCACGACCTTGCGCCGGACTTTGCCCGACAGGGAATGATCCACGAACAACGCGGGATCAAGATGGCGCTCCCAGTAATCCCAAAGTCGCCATGCATAGGTTTGCAGCTTCGGCAACTTGATTTTTGATCCACGTAGCGCGCGGTCGGTTTCGCGCGTGTCAAAACGTGTTGGATAATTGACGAATCGCATGACCTCGGCCGGAATACCGAAATCCCGCATGAAGGTGCCCAGCATGCGACGGATTGGCGGCATGTTCGACAAGGCGTGGCGAATGGCGCTCGGGATGAAGGCAAACATGCGCGCATCTATGCGCATGCTCATCTTCGGCGCGTGCCCGGCATGGGCAAAAATATTCAGTACCTCACCGATCCGCCTCGGTGCCGGATCGGTCAGATGGAAACACTGACTATCGAGCTTGGGTACATGTGCAATATGGTCCATCGCTGCGGCGACCCAATCGACAGGCACCAGGTTCAGACGCCCACCCTCTAGGCCAATGGTTGGCATCCAGGGAGGCAACATCTGGCGCATCTTCTTGATCAGACCGAAGAAATAGTAAGGTCCATCAATTTTATCCATTTCACCGGTTTTGGAATTGCCGATGACGATGCCCGGACGGTAGATACGAAACGGACGTTTGCACTCCGCACGCACGATGCCTTCCGATTCGTGCTTGGTGCGAAAATAGACGTTGTCGAGACCTTCTGCCTCCTCGAACATGTCTTCGCGAAACGTACCCGGATAAAGACCCGCCGCGGCAATTGAGCTGGTGTGATGGAAACATCCGACCTTGAGCACTTCGGCCAGTTGCACCGCGTGACGCGTTCCGTCGATATTCGCCGCGACCTGGCTGGCCTCAT
>JBBSVJ010000192.1:0-6516 GCA_038233665.1 Lysobacterales bacterium | reverse complement strand
CGCGAGCGGCGAGCAACCCAGTTGATGGCCGACCTGCTTGCGTTTCGCGATCTGCTCGAAAACAGCGAAGGCAACATCGCGATCCCGCCCGCCATTGCAGCGCTGTTCACCGACCCATCGCGCGATCTGCAGGACGAGAATTTCCCAACTTTTAGGGGAATCAATAGCATTCCGGGCGCAACGTCTTCGGATGGGACTGGCGAAGAACTCTTCTTCCCCAAGCCCTTCAATGCCGAGCAAGTCCAGATCGCACAGCGCCTGGCGGTGCGCGATGGAGTTGTCGTTCAGGGGCCTCCCGGAACCGGAAAAACCCACACGATTGCCAATATTATCAGCCATTATCTGGCGACAGGACGGCGCGTGCTGGTGACTTCGCAGAAGTCGCCCGCCCTGCGCGTTCTGCAGGACCAGCTCCCGCCGCAAATCCGCCCGCTGGCTGTAAGCTTGCTCGACAGCGACCGCGAAGGTCTCCGTCAGTTTCGCGGGTCGGTTGATCTTATCTCGGAGCGGCTCCAGCACCTGCGCAAATCCGACCTCGACGCTGAAATCGCCAGCTTGGAAACCAAGAGTGACGGTCTCCACCGCCAGCTCGCCGCGAACGATCGCGAAACCGAACAAATCGGCCGCACGGCGCTATCAAAGCTGGAACTGGACGGGCAAAGGATCGAACCACTCGATGCTGCTCGCGAAGTGCTTGCTGCTGGCGAGGAGGCGACTTGGCTTCCCGATACAATCAGCCCAACAACTGACTTTGAACCCCGTTTCAATGATGAAGACTTCGCCGCCCTACGAATGGCGCGGCAGGTCGTGGGCGACGACCTATGTTATCTCGGGAAGCAACTCCCTCCGGCTGATTTGCTGGCCGATGTCGATGCCGTTCTAGCCGCCCATGACAGCCTTCAGAAGGCGGCAGGCATCGAGCAGTCAATTGCGGATGGCGCAGTGTGGAGGTTAGTAAGCGACCGCCCCGAAACAATCGCTTCGGTGGAAGCGACAGAGCGGCAGCTTGCAGACTGGAATCAGCGCCGCTTGGACCTTGGCCGAACTGGCAGCGCACTCGATGAGGTGTTGGTCAGCTTGATAGACAGCGCAGATAATCCGGTCCGCGACGCATTGATCCAGTTGCGTGACGAGGCAGTCACTCTTGAAGAAGACCATCGCTTTTTCCTCACAAGGCCGGTCGCTCTCGCGGATGGTTGCCTCGACGATCCCAAATTTCGCGCAAGTGTTGCAGACCTAGCCGAAGGCGGCACCGGCTTGGGCGCAATTGCTGGGTTGTTTGCGCGTACGACCAAGGCTCACATTTTAGCGGTCAGGCTGAAAGGCAAGGTGCCCTCAAGTACAGAGGAATGGGGTGCCGTTTCCCGCTTCATCGATACGACGGACCGGTCGCAAAGTTTCGTGCAGAGTTGGAACCATGCCTGCGCCGGAACCTCGCTACCTGCGATCGCGGTGAATGGTCCGGTTGCGGGCCGTGAAGCTTTGAACTTGTTGAACCGTATGGACGCGCTGACATCGCTTGGAAGCGAAGCAGAAGCTTTATCGCGATCAATCCGCGCACTCTTACCGCGTTGGCCCGGCCCAGTCAGCCGAGACACCGATCCGGCTGACGTCTTGGATTGTCTGCACGTCCATTTGGACCTTGCCCGGTTGCAGACCGCGCGGTCGATGCGAAAGTCCCTGCACGATGCAATTGGGCGGGGCGATACCGCCGTGCATAACGAACTCAGGTCGCTGGCAGTACATATTGGCGAAGCTGCGCTCGCCAAACCGGCCCTTGCCGCCGAGATCACGCGCCATTCCGAGCGGATCAACCATTTGCTCGACCTGAATGCGCATTTCGACACGATCCAGACCGTGAGCAGTCAGATCAAAGCGAGCGGTGCACCGCAATGGGCGGGTCAACTCCTGTCAATACCGTCAGACACAATCGACCAACTTTGTCCAGCTGACTGGCGGAGGCGTTGGCGCTTGCGTCGGCTTGATCGCTGGCTCGACGAATCCAACCAATCCGCCCGATTGCGACAGCTTCATCAGGAACGGGAACGCGCCGAAACGGACCTTTCAAAGACTTACATACGCACTATCGAGCAGCGGACGTGGCGGGCGCTTAAGGAGAAGGCTTCCCCGAGTGTAATGCAGGCGTTGGCCGCCTATGCGGTTGCCGTTGGCAAGATCGGGCGCGGGACCGGGAAGAGCGCGAATCGACATAGGAAGACTGCTCGGAATGCGGCCGATGCGGTCAAGAGCGCCCTCCCATGCTGGATCATGCCGCATAGCCGCGTGTCGGAATCTTTGCCCGCCGAACTCGGAATCTTCGATTTGGTTATCGTGGATGAAGCTTCCCAATCGACTTTGTCGGCCCTCCCAGCGCTATTCCGTGCGAAGCAGATTCTCGTTGTCGGGGACGACAAACAGGTCAGCCCCGACAATGTCGGCTTGAACATGGAACAGTCCAACGCACTCGCTGTCCGGTATCTTTCGACGCAGGTACCTTTGTTCATCGAGCCGATGCGGCAGGAAAGCTCGCTCTACGACCTTGCGAGTGTGATTTTTGGCGCTGATCGGTTCATGTTGCGCGAGCATTTTCGCTGTGCGGCTCCCATCATAGAATTCTCGAAGCGGCAATTCTATCGCAACGAACTGTGCCCGTTGCGTCTCTCAAAGGCATCGGAGCGGCTCGATCCTGTGCTGTCCGACGTTCTTGTTGTCGATGGCTATCGCAAAGGGCGCGGCAAAACCAATCCGCCTGAAGCCGACTATATCATCGAGGAATTACACCGCATCGCCGACGATCCATCATTCGATGGACGGACCATTGGTGTCACGACCTTGTTGGGAACCGAACAGGCGGCGTTAGTCTATAGCAGAATCGAAAACGAGCTTGGCATCCCGTTTATTGAGAAATACCGGGTCCGCGTGGGCGACCCGGCCACCTTCCAGGGCGATGAACGCGATATTATGTTCCTTTCCATGGTCGCGACGCCAGGCAATGCCGCTGCGCTAAGTGGCCTGCCTTTCGAGCAGCGCTTTAACGTCGCGGCTTCCCGTGCTCGCGAGAGGATGATCCTCGTCCGATCAATTGAACTGGATCAACTCAGCCCCAGTGACAAATTGCGCAGGGCATTGCTTGAGCATTTTCGTGCTCCCTTTCCCAATGATACTGAAGAAGCTGCTGACGCCCGATTGCGCTGCGAATCCGACTTTGAGCGCGAGGTCTTTGATGCCTTACACGATCAAGGATATGCCCTCGATACGCAGGTTCGCGTCGGTCAGCATCGCATCGACATCGTCGTTGAAGGCGATGATGATCGTCGGCTCGCGATTGAATGTGACGGCGATCGCTACCATGGACCGGAGCAGTGGCCTGCGGACATGCAGCGACAGCGAACACTTGAACGCGCCGGGTGGCGTTTCTGGCGCTGCTTTGCGTCACGTTTCGTTCGCGAGCGGCAGACCGTACTTGAGGAACTGTGCAAGCTCCTGGACTCGCTGGACATCAAGCCCAGAGCGGCGGACAAACGTTCCACCGTCTATACCGAATACAAAGAATGGCGCTCTGTCGGTCCTGATGAAGAGCCGCTCGAAATAGGTGGGGATAGACTTTCTCAAGCAGACGCGGTTGTCGAAGTGCAACTAACGGAACCGCCTATCCACACACATCTTGTCGATGATATTATTGCGGCCGAAATCAATCCGACGCCATCTGCCCAGTTGGTGCCAGCGACCGGAAGATTGCGGACCACCGAAGCGCAGATTCAGGAGGCGATACTTCAACTGATGAGCGACGGAAAGATTTGGACCAACGCAGAATTGAAGCGCCGAATTCCTGAATTGGTATTGCTTTCTGTAGGAGATCGGCAACGCTCCCCGTCCCGTCCTCGGGAGGAGAAATGGGAAGAACTCGTCAATAACGCTCTGACACGAACTGGCCGTAGCAACTCACTTTACGCGCGCGGACTGGTGGTGAATGTAGGCGTTGGACAACATCGGCGAATGGACGCCTGAAGTGCCCGGAATTCTAGGGAAGCTTCAGCTGTGCGATATGCCAAGCGATCAGTGATTGAAGGAATAATTGGTGAAAATTTCTCAGGCTCTCGACAAGATAGATGAAAAGCAGCTCTTCGTCCCAGCGTTTCAGCGCGAATATGTTTGGAAGCGCGACGATGCCAAGCAGCTCGTCGATTCGCTGATCAAGGAATACCCGACCGGCACGATGCTGACTTGGGAGACCAACACACCGCCTGAGTTGAAGGGGCCGTACAAATACAACGAAAAACAGGGTGCAGTCCGGATTTTGCTGGACGGCCAGCAGAGGCTGACCACGCTCTACATGCTCATTCGCGGCGACCTGCCGCCGTATTACACCGCTCCGGAAATCCTGAACGATACGCGCGGCCTTTATGTGAATGTCGAGACGCGAGAGCTGGAGTATTACAAGAAGCTCAAGATGGAGAACGATCCGCGCTGGCAGAATCTGACTGACATTTTCCAGCGCAAGGTTCGGGCAAAGGATGTGGTTCGGGCTTTGGAGGACAAGGGTGAAGTAGTTCCGCGTGAGCGCGACGACCTGATCGACGACAATGTGAAGTCCATCGAGAACATCCTGGATCGCGAATTCCCTGAGCAGACCATCCCGGTGAAGGCGAGTATCCGAGAAGCCATCGACATCTTTTACAAGGTCAATGCCAGCGGCGTTTCGCTGACCGAGGCGGAGTTGGCATTGGCGCAAATTTCCGGATACTGGCCGCAGGCCCGCGACATTTTCAAGGCGAAGCTGACCGAACTGGAGAAGCGCGGGTACACCTTCAAGCTCGATTTCATCGTCTATGCCCTGCTCGCCTGCCTCTATCACTCCGGATCGAACATGCACTTCCTGCATGATCAGAAGAATGACGGACCGATTCAGGAGGCGTGGAAGAAGCTGGAATCCCAGACGCTCGATTATGTTGCGAATATCATGCAGTCGCACGCCTTCATCGATCACACCGATGAAGTGAACTCGATCTATGCGCTGATTCCGATCATCGCCTATTGCTTCCAGCAAGACGGGCACCTGACTGGCTTGCAGATCAAGAAGCTGGTCAAGTGGTTTTACTATGCGCAAATTCGTACGCGCTACGTCAGCCAGCTTCCACAAAAGCTTGATCGCGACCTCAAGGTCGTCAAGGATTCAACCCAGCCGTTCGATGACCTGTTGCAGATCATCAAGGACGAGCGGACCCTCGAAATCAGCCCTGACGAATTCGTCGGCAGAGCGATTTCACATCCGCTCTATCCAATGATGCGGTGGTATTTCAAAAGCAAAGGCGCGACCTGTTTCACGACCGGCATCAAGCTCTCGCAGTCTATGGGCAAGAAATATGCGCTTGAGAACGATCATATTTTCCCGTTCTCGAAGCTCAAGGCTGCTGGATACGGTACCGACAATCGGATTAAATACGCCCTCGCGCAGGAAATCACCAACCGGGCGATCCTGACTCAGATCGCCAATCGCACGAAGAGCGCGACCAATGCGGAGGATTACCTTTCCGAGATCGCCGATAAGAATCCAGACTCTTTGGCGCGTCAGTGCATTCCCGATGATCCCGAGCTTTGGAAGCTGGAAAACTATGAACGCTTCCTAGAGAAGCGGCGCGAAATGCTTGCCTCTGAACTCAACGAATTTTTGAATTCGATCACCGACTTATCCATCAACAAGGTGCCTATCACGCTTGAAGAAATGATTGACGAAGGCGAAAGCGAAGAACTGGAGTTCAAGCAAACCCTGCGCTGGGACGTGAAGGAAGGTCGGGTCAACAAGGACCTCGAAGCGGTAGTCGTCAAGACAATTGCCGCGTTCGGCAACAGCTTCGATGGCGGAACCTTGCTTATCGGCGTGGCAGACAGCGGCGATGCATTAGGGCTTGAGCAGGATTTCGCTTGCCTGGGCGATGCTGACAGGGACCGTTTCGAGATCCATTTGCGCAATCTGTTCGCTCAAGCTTTCGGCCAGAACTTTACGGCAGCGAAACTGAAGATCAGCTTTCCCGAAGTCGCGGGCGTTGAAATCTGTCAGATCGATGTCATCCCATCCGATGCGGCGATCATTGTCGCCGGCAAAGACAAGAATGGCGTAGGTTACGAGAGGCTTTATGTTCGCAGCGGCAATTCGTCGCCCGAGATGCCATTGAGCGAAATCCCGGCCTTTCTGTCGAAACGCTTCAAATCGACATAGATAGTCCGAGTTGCAGTATCGTTGCGCTGCCCTTCGGGTAACCCGCTCTATTCGCTGCGCAAACCAAGCCTGTAGTCTTGGCCCTTCGGGTGACGATCGGGAGCGTGGCGGAATGAGCGGGATTTTCTAGGGACGCACTCTTTCCCGCGCTTCGCGCTCCAATGCGTTGAACACCCTGTCGCCCCACTGGTTGCCCTTGCCGAGTTCGGCAAGGCGCGCTTCTGCCGCGTCCTGAATACGCGCGCGCTCGGCTACTTCGGCGTCGGTCGGCTCGCGCTTCGGCGCAGCGCCGTCAGTCG
>JBBSVJ010000191.1:0-6626 GCA_038233665.1 Lysobacterales bacterium | reverse complement strand
TCTGTGCCATGACATGGCAATCGCCGCTTGCGTCGATTCCTCTTGACCAAGACTGCGCGCCATGCGGTGCGACAACAGCAGATTGCGCACATTTGCAGCACCGGCGATTTCGCCGATGCGCGATGGCGCCATGTGCAGGTCGCGGATCGATCCGTTCGCGGATTCGGGTATCGCGTTGTGTGCGACCAGCAGGTCGGCGTGATCAGCGATCAGTTCAAGATTCTTGCCGTCAGTATCGCCGCTGAAAACGATCGACACCCCGCCAGTTTGCACACGCCATGCGAGTGCTGGCGAGTTTCCGTGATGCTGACGCAAGGCGGAAACCTTCAGGCCGTTCTTTTCGAAAGCGATTTTCGGAATTTTCTCGGAGGTTTCGATATCGCGTGGAAGCAATGCATATGCGTCGGCACCGGCTTCGCCATCGGCCGGCAAATAATCGGACAGATATCGATAGATGCCGTTGGGTTTGGCAAACATTGATCGCAGCAACTGCGTTGTCGACGGAAAGTCGGCGTTGCCGGTCGGTCCGAGCACTTCAAGCGGTCGTTGCCGCTCCTGAAAGTACGACGACTTCACCAATGCAGGAAAATCGGCACTGTGATCAAGGTGGTAGTGGCTGAACACGACGAGATCAAGATCGGCAACTTTCGCGCCGGCTTCGGCAAAGCGCAGCGCGCTGCCGCCGCCGCTGTCGATCAGCACACTCGGCTTGCCGTCGCGTCGAATCAGATAGCTGGTTGACGCGCGATCAGCGACGAGTTCTGGTCCGCCTGAACCCAGTACTTGGAGCTCGACGCCTTTGCCTTTGCACGACGCCGCCATGATCGGCGGAGCAAATGACAATGAGAGCATCGCGATGGCGAGTGAAACAAGGCGGCTGGAAACTCCGCCTGCAAGCATCGTGGAAGTCATATGCGAATGGTCACCTATTTTCGAGAAAAATCGAGCTGTGCGTCCGTGGCCGCACAATCGCGCAATGGGAGGTTGATCTGAGTCCGCCCCTGAATTTCTGCTTGATCAGAGATTGGCCTGAAATGGTCAAAGGCTTATTCGTTCAAGCGAATCGCTATCTGTTTTTCTTTCAGCGAAACCAAGGGTTTCGTTTTTCCGATGGAAATGTCATCTAGTTTATTTATAGAATACGTATCAAGTAATTGCGAAACCATGATGGCGACGCCGTACTTGCCGAAGGTGTTTGAAGGCCCTTTTTTCAGCCACGCCAGCATTGACAGACGCAAAGGATTTTGGACCGCGTAGTCAACCGGCGAAGGCTGGAAGATTCGTCACCTTCGCAATGTCGTGCAAGTTAGCACGTTCATTAGTACTCGCCATCGCAAGTCAAGGGCAGCCACCTTCGCCAGCTGTCTCTCGAAAATTATTTGAGCACCGTAAAAAAATTGATCCCTGAGCATGGCGTACGCCGTATATATCCCCGTAACCAACTTTA
This sequence comes from Lysobacterales bacterium, assembly GCA_038233665.1. GTDB lineage: Bacteria > Pseudomonadota > Gammaproteobacteria > Xanthomonadales > Rhodanobacteraceae > Dokdonella. The sequence goes on along the minus strand of JBBSVJ010000191.1, from coordinate 5,179 downwards.
TGGGACGGGAGTACAACTATGTGTAGCAAGCGATGGACCAAAATGGTGGTAGCGGTAGGCCTGGCAGTGGTCTTGCCAACACTGGCGCAGGCGAATGATGGCGGGTTTTATTCGGGATGGGGCTTTTTTGGCAGCGGCAAGATTATTGTGCCGTTTGATCTTGGTGGCGGTTTAACCGACGCCGCAGCAGATACCGTTGTCGGGCCAGATGGCTCCATGTATATCGTCGGCACGGTCAACGGCAGCGATGGCAAGAACCATTTCGGTGTCGTCAAGCTCGATGTAAATGGTGCTCCAGATACCAGCTTCAGTGGCGATGGTAAAAATGTCTCGATCGAAGCCGACGTTACAGCGACCAGCGTGGCGTTGACCTCAGACAACCGCCTGCTCGTGGCGGGCTACAAGGTTGTCAATGGGTCCGACTATGACTTTGTGGTCTGTCGCTTCAGTGCCATTTCGGGGGTGAACCTGAATTTCCCTGCGCCGACGAACTCGCCTTGCGTCAGGACAGTGTTCCTGCCGGGCACACAGGACATTGCTCGGGATATCGCGATCCAGCCAGACGGCAAGTTCGTCCTTGCCGGAACCACCGGCATCAACTCACCTACTGACCGTTATGCTGCGTTCGCGCGATTCGAGGCCAATGGGCAGCCGGATTTGGGTTTTGGCAACATTCTCGGTTCCAACGTCTCGATCATCCGCAACAACAACATTTTCACCAGTCACGCCATCAAAGCCGTCGGCATCGCCAGTAACGGCAAGATCGTCGCTGTCGGCACTACGACGGTGGTGGGCAGCACTGATATCAGTGCCTTGGTCATCCGCCTGAAGTCGGACGGCACCCAGGACGATATAAGCAATACGAGGGAATATACGTTCCAGCGAGACAACAGTAATTTCCGCGACACCTCGATCGAGGACATGGTGCTTGTTGATTCCTCGAGTGCGGTAGAAGACGAGATCGTAGCGAGTGGTTTTGTTGAGCTAACAAATAATGTCAACAGTGGAATGATCGTCAAGATCAAGGAAGGAGTCTTGTCGAATCTGTTTGGAACCAGCAGCGGATTCACCAGCATCACCCCGGCTTCGGGTAGCCTCGACTTCAGCCATATCACGCGTCAGTCGGATGGCTCGTTTGTCGTCCTCGGCGTGCGCCCGGCCAGCGATCTGCTCGACTTCGACGTTCGTCGCTTCACCGCAAAGGGTCTCGTGGATACCAGCTTCGGTACGAACGGCAATGTCACATTTGACATGGGCTTAAGTGGGCAAATTGATCTCGCCGCCGGCATTGTTGCAAAAGGGGACGGTATCTATATTGCGGGGTATTCGTACGTGTCGGCGAGCAATTACGATTTCGCCGCCGCAAAACTCGGCATCGATCGCATCTTCGTCGATGATTTCGACAAGCCTTGATCTGATTGCGATACGCGTTTCGAATGCCGCCCGCCCAAGCAGGGCGGCATTCGTCGTTGTCGGGCGCGCATCGGGTGCAGCGCATCGAGTCTATTTACTGCGGCGACTCGCCAGCAAGCGAATGCAGGATGACCAACAACAAATCGATGACGGGCACTTCCATGAGACCAGCTCACGTCGCCGAATACCAATAGCTGGGACATTCGAATCGAAGATCGATACCTTGGTTTCATGAAGAAGTGACAGCGTACCCGATCACAGATGGGTAGCAATGCTCATCGATAGTGCGCGGAATTCGATTGCGAATGTTGGTTGGCCATGATCCCTGGAGGCTTTGCTTTGCGTATGTGCAGTCAAATACCTTCGGAGCACGATCAAATGCGCATACTCATCTTGGCCGCCGTGCTGGGGCTCGTGACTCACTTCGGCTTGGCCACGGCAGCCGATGGCGAGCTTGACCCGTCGTTCGTAACCGACGCTGAGTACCCCGGCTACGGGTTCTACGTGAATCCAAGTGGTCCGTTGAACACCTTTCAAGATTCCATCGGAGCGTTAGTAGAGCGGCAAGATCACAAAATCTGGGCCGTTGGCAAGATGAACGCACCGGGCGCCTATCGGCTAAGCCTCTATCTTGTTGAGCCGGATGGTCTGCCCGATGTGGGCTTCGGTAACCTGGGTCTGCGCACTGTGATTCAACCTTGCGAGGGGTTCGCAGTCGCGGACGCCAAGCTCGATGCGCAAGATCGTTTGCTCGTGGCGATCAATCAATGCGCGGACTTCATGGTCTATCGCTTCATGCCTAACGGGGATCTGGATGCGAACTTCGCAACGGGTGGAGTGCTTACCGTCCCGTTTAATAGAGGCGGTAACAACAAGGATCGCGCGAAGAAACTGATGGTCACGCCGAACGGAGATCTCATCATCGCCGGCACCGTACAAACAGCAACGTTGAGCAACCTCGGTATCGCACGCTTTACCCAGGAGGGACAAGCTGTGTCCGGCTTCGGCGTCAGCGGAAAAATTATCATCCCATTCGAATGGGAGCTGAGTGATCGCGCAGTCAACGGACTGCATCAAATGGCGGACGGCCGCATTTTGATCACAGGGCAGCTGGAAGAAACGCAAGGTGGAACGGGCATTCAGCAGTATGTGGTGCGCCTATTGGAGAATGGGGCGCTCGACCCGTCCTACGGCAACAGCTCGCCCGGCGTCTCCAAGGTCAATCACAAACTCGCCTTGGGAGTCCCGCAATCCCCCAGCACGATAGCGTCCCTGATGGACGATGACGGCTCCATCGTGCAAGTGGGTTCGATCTTTTCCAAAATCTTGATCTCCAACACCGACATATTCTTGATGCGCTGGCTGCCCGATGGCCAACTGGATACGAGTATCGGCGTCAACGGAACGCGCGAATACGCGCTTGATTTCGCAGGACCAAATCCGCCGCACCCGCTGTTCAATTATGAGTCTGCGCGGAATATCGTGCGCCAGAACAATGGCGACTACGTGATATCCGCTGTCAGTAAAGACGAAAATTTCAACTTCGGCACCGCCGTGATGCGCCTCAAGAGTGATTTCAACATGGACCCGAGTTTTGGCATGGGTGGAAAAATCCTGCACACCGTACAGATTCTCAGCGGCGAAGCGACCGGTCAATCAAATAGCGCGATGATCCTGCAGAAGGGTCGCATTTTGTTAGGCGGCGATGTAGAGGCCGGAGCGAGCGGAAACATGCAGCTGATGGTTGGCTTGCAACACGACGAGATATTTGCGCATACGTTTGACTGATCATTCATCGGCAGCCGGTACGCCAGGCCAGCATGCCGGATCAATCGATAAATTCTCCAACCTGCGTCATGCATCGTACTTTTTTACGGATACGTTTCACTTGGGTCGTGATGTTGATTCGTGATTGCTGCTAGCGGCATTTGTCCTGTTTCGCTGCTGAATCAGCCCGGGTTTTGAGCAGGCTCCAACTCTTGAGAGAAAGGAGCTATTAAATTGTTGTTGAAGGGAAAGATACTTCGCCGGTTTTCATTCCTTCCATTGATTCTGCATCAGGACGACACCGCCGCGCTCGCGTTGTTTGACTTTGTACAAAGCTGCATCAGCTTGAGCCAACCAGGCATTGGGAGACGGCATTGACGCGACAAATAGCGAAATTCCCGTACTCCAGCTTAGCGGGATTGCTGAATCTTCATAGAGTGCCGTAGCTTGAATACGAGTTTTCAAGCGCTCGAGGAATGCGAGCGCACCAGCTTCATCGGCCTGATCCAGCAACACCGCAAATTCATCACCGCCAAACCGGGCGGCAATGTCCTCTTTCCTGATTTCGGATTTCAATGCCGAACCCATCGCGCGCAACACGCCATCTCCGGCTGCATGACCACTTTCGTCATTGATTCGCTTGAAATGATCCATATCAATAAACAATAGCGCCGTTCGCGCCTCATCATTACCCGTTTGTAGGGCAGCAAATTTCTCGCATAAAGCAGACTCAAATGCGCCACGATTGTTCAATCCCGAAAGCGCATCGGTTTGAGACAGAACGTGCAACGCGTCGCGGCTTTTCTGCAAGTCATTCGCCATGCGCCACATCGTCCAGGCGAAAGCGATGAGGTACATGACCACCAGCAGCATGGTCGCCGATTGCACCAGCACACTGGAGGTCGGACGAAACTCAAATGGCAGAAATAGTGCTCCAATGAGGAGTCCCAGCAAGGTGGCGATACAGCCGTTTGCCAAAAGCCGAATGCCGCCTACCGACAGATTGTTCATGGCAGTCAGGGTGAAGCCAATCGCGCTGGGAACGATGCTAAATCCGATGGCATAGAGCGCAAAGCTGGTCAGCGCCGCATCTACCATCAGATTGGATTTCTCAGCATGCCCTGATTTTTTTGCTCGGGAGGAATGCAGGAATGCAAGGTGCGGCCAAACGAACCCTCCGATCAAGGTCACGATCCATACCCAATCGGGCAGGGTTAGATCACGCATGGCAGCGAAAATACAAAGTGCACCCAAGCCCAAACCCAACACGCGAGGGAGGTAGATCTGCTTTGGAAGCCGTGTCGCGCTAAGCATGCGAGCGGACGAGGATTCGGAATTCATGGCCTTTGCAAATCTCGATTGGTCGACCGTCTGCAGGCGGCGGCACGATTACGTATTGATAGCGCGAATAGCTGGACTGATTCGTAGGTTCACCACCCACCAAATAAGGGGCTGCCGGCAATTTAACCCCTACCTCTATCGATAAGCCGAAGACACGGCATCGTGTCACCGTCCGACAGCCTGCCACAGAGACTAGCAGAGACGAGGGCGCCCATATGTTCGACGGGATCTCACGTCATACGTTCAAGCGATCTCCGAAAGCCGCACCGTGCTTGCGTTGCCATTTCATCCACCTGATTACCGCCCCGACAAATGGGGAGGGTGATCCAGGTCAGGAAGGTTGTGGTGCGAAACGTGACGGACGGTGGGCAGGATCAGCAAGTCTGCACCTGGGGTCCTGGCGGCAGTGTGTTTGCGAGTGATGAATTCTTCGTGGTCAGCGTCGACGATCCAAACCTGCGATTTGATTGTCTTTAGTCGAGCATCCGTCCAGCTCGATTGGTTTGCGCGCCTCTGTCTTTACCAAAAATTCGATCGCCGATTTACCTGAAGCTTTCCAGCGCGCCGCGATAATTACGGCTCAGCGTCAAACGCGTCCCGTCGTCCATCATGACCAGACAATCGCCTCCAAACCACGGCAAAATCTTCCTTGTGTGGT
>JBBSVJ010000190.1:0-6751 GCA_038233665.1 Lysobacterales bacterium | reverse complement strand
TTGCCGAGAACACGACACATTAAAGATCGGCTACGCGCGCGACCCGTGGATTCGGATGCGAGCGTTTCATCCACGCTTTCATACATTTTTCGATTTGAAACGCGGCGCGCTGATCGAAACCGACCACGTGAAGGAAGCGCGAGCGATCGAACGGCAACTGAAATTGAAATTTGCAGCAGCCGGAGATGAGGTACCGCTACAAGTACGTGAACGCGCGAGAGGAAAATTTGAATGGTTTCGCGGAATCCATTCCCAGCTCATGGACGAACTCTTGGCCATCAGCAATCAACTCGGTTATCCCATGCATGCGCCTCTGAGCAACTGGCTGCGAGAACAATGGTTACCTCAACTCGATCATTTGGTCGGTTGGTGTCGGCATGAACACGAGCAGATCGAGGCTTGGCATTTCAACGCGGATCCGAAGCTGGTCGAGCCGCGTTCGCGAACCTTCAGAAATTTGATCGATGCTTGGGAAAGCATTGGCTTGCCGATCAACGAGCGACTGCCGAAGAATGTTCAACACTGGTATTGGCATGGCTTCGATTGATGATTTCGGTACTCCGTACTCGCCGGTCATCACGTGACCCGAAAGTTGATCAACGATGCAAGGGCTGTCTTGCGTGAGAAGAGAATAGTCAGCAAAGCAGCTCAACCATGCTTGAAAAGATGGTCAGCAAGCTAGCCGAAACGATTTTTTCGATGGAATCCCACATCTAGTGAACGTCGCTGCGCACCTGCGCGTGGCTGATCAGAGCAAAGATCAAGCTGCCGCCGACCACGTTGCCAGCCAAGGTGGGAAGACCGAAGCGCAGTACCGCATCTGCGAATGACGTCTCGCCCGCGAACACCATGTACATCGCCTCGGTCGAGCCAACGATGATATGAGTGAACCCGCTAATCGCGATCAAGTAGGTGCAGATGATGATGATCAGCAGCCGCGATTGCTCGGTGGCAGCCATCATCCAGACCATCATCGCGATGATCCATCCAGCGAGTATGCCCTTGCTGAACATCTCGAACGGCGTGTTGACCATTAACTCGCGACCGATGTCGACAAACGATGCCTGCGTGGCGGCATCGAATTGATTAAGTTTCAGCAGACCAAGCGCAAAGAGCGTTACCCCGACCAGATTTCCGACCAGCACTACACCCCACAGGCGAAGCAAACGTCCGAACTGCCTCCAACTGGGTGAGGTCATGACCGGCAAAACCACGGTCAGCGTGTTTTCGGTGAACAGCTGCTGACGGGCGATGATCACCGCGATGAAACCAAACGTGTAGCCGAAGCCTTCGATGAGGAATCCGGCGGAATCTTCCTGCACATAACGGTGCAGCACCGCCCTCGCCAGGAATGAAAAACCCATCGTCAAGCCTGCCGCCAGCGCCGACCACGCCAAGGCGGCGGTTCCGCGCGATAACTCCTCCTGACCGTTTCGGCGGATAATTTCGTGCAGAACCGCCGCACGCGGCGGACTTTTTTGCTCCACCGTTTCGTGCTCATCACCCGAGAGTGAAAACCCGCTGCCTGATTCTTCCTTCAAATTTTCCCGAACCTGAGCTTCTTCATCGGCGTCAGTTCGTTCGTCAGCCCGTTTAGCCGCCTGCTTTTTGGCGTTCGTTGCCTGATCGCTGGGCATTCTTTTAACTCCAATGGTCAGGCGCGATGCCAAACACTCAACATGCTTGATACAGCGGCGATCAGTGGAGCGTCAAGGGCGTCGAATCGCCTCCGGCAATCGCGCTGACCTTCCTTCAGGCTAGTCTGAAACCTGATTTGGGCTTGATTATTGGTCAACTTGGCTCATGCGTCCGGCATTATCTTTTCCACTCGATCATCGATCACCGAGCGGCTGAAATTTTCCCTTCATAGACGGTCGCAATCTGTCGGCCAGGGACGTATCCAGAATTGCGGAGTGATCCGTCGGATGTTTACCAAGCATTCTCCCCAGCCATCATTCAGCTCTTCTGTCGCACGATGATTGGCCGGTTAATGCACACGCGTGGTTGACGAGCGCGAATCGTCGACTTCAATACGTCTACTTTGTCAGGTTGGCGGCCGTAGACACGCTGCTCACATCCTATTGGTGTATCCACTCAGGTTGCCGCTCATGAATTCTGTTGCACGATCGGATCGCTCAGTCGTTGCGACTGCTATCTATGGCTTGCTTAATCCCATTCCCTTCGGCTTCTTTGTAGCCACGTTGATCTTCGATATCGTTTATGCCAACACGGCCGTGATCATGTACGCAAAGAGTGCCGATTGGCTGATCACACTCGGCCTCCTTTTTGCTGTGATTCCTCGGCTGATCAATCTCGTGCAGGTCTGGATCACCTCACGCCAATTTTCGACTCGCTATGAGCGACTGGATTTCTGGCTCAATTTACTTGCCATCGTGGCAGCCATCTTCAACGCTTTCGTACATACGCGAGATGCCTACGAGGTCGTCCCCACCAGTATCTGGCTCTCAGTCTTCACGGTTATACTACTTTCAATCGCACATATAGTCACCGCGCTACAGCCTGCGAGTAAAAGGGAGCATGTCCATGAATAAGCTCATCCTTCGTGGCGCGCTCGCTCTGGCGTCAGTGACGATCCTGGGCGGATGCAGCGAAAAAGCGAGTTTCAGTCCAGCTCAGCAATCAGGAACTGACCCGACGCTGCCATCACCGCAACGCTACCTTACCCCGCCGATGCAAGTTCCAAAAAAAGCCGGGTGGACGCAAGGCCAAACACCCAAGGTCGCTGATGGCTTGCAGATCGAGAGAATCGCAAGTGGGCTCCAGCATCCACGACAGCTTCTTGTCTTGCCGAATAACGATGTGCTGGTCGTTGAGGCCAACAGCCCCGGCACGGAACCGGTGACCACACCAAAACAGTTGATCGCCGGACTAGTCATGTCGCGCTCTGGCAAGAGTGCCGAAGGCGGCAACCGCATCACGCTACTGCGAAAACAAGCAGCGATCGGCGGCGAGTGGGAAAAACACAATTTCATCGAGAACCTCAACTCTCCGTTCGGCATCCAGCTGATTGGCGATTCGATCTACGTCGCTGACACCGATCGAATCGTGAAATTTCCCTACTTCTCAGGCGAAACCCAGATCACCGCGAGTGGCGTCGAATTGGCGGATCTACCCGGCACCATTAATCACCACTGGACCAAAGCGCTGTTGGCCAGCGCGGATGGAACCAAGCTGTATGTAGGTGTGGGCTCCAACAGCAACATTACCGAGAACGGATTGGCCGTGGAGTACCGACGCGCCGCCGTTCTCGAGGTTGATGTCGCAAGTGGCGGCAGCCGAATCTATGCGTCGGGCTTACGCAACCCAACCGGGCTGCAATGGGAGCCGACAACCGGCAAGCTCTGGGCGATAGTCAACGAGCGCGATGAGATCGGCCCAGATCTTGTACCTGACTACCTGACCTCGGTACAGGAGGGTGGATTCTATGGCTGGCCCTACAGTTATTACGGTCAACACATCGATATTCGAGTAATGCCGCAGCGACCAGACTTGGTCAAGACAGCAATCACGCCCGACTATTCGATCGGATCGCATGTCGCTCCACTGGGCCTGTTGATGTCCGCTGACAACGCGTTGCCGCCGAAATATCACAACGGTGCATTCATCAGCGAACACGGTAGTTGGAATCGCTCGCCGCTGAGCGGATATCGCGTTGTGTTTGTCGCATTCCAGCAGGGCAAGCCGGTTGGAACGCCCACGCCAGTCATCACCGGCTTCTATTCGGAAGACGAGAAGCACCTGTATGGCGCGCCGGTTGGGCTTGTCGAGGACAAGGACGGCGCACTGATCATCGCCGACGACGTCGGCAACTCGGTATGGCGGGTTACGTCGCTCGCGCGCCAAGGCTCTTGAACGAACTGTGATTATTTGACATCTCATGCGAAAGCGACTGGGTTTGATTAGCGTCCGCGGCCAAACTACCTTGCGTTAGTCGCGACATGCGCATCGTCAGAGTGATTCGCCGGACTTCGCCAGGACTTCCGCATGCGCGAGGAAGGTCGATCTACGGAGGTCTTTAAACTTCCAGTCAGATATTCCTGCAATGAGCGATGCAAGTTGCTGGTCGGAATGAACAATTGGCGAGTCGCGATTTTTTCAGAAACGACGCTGCGACAATCTGCCACTCGGCTCCAAATCTTCAGCATTCCGAAGCGATCCGACGCTATTGGGCAATCGCCCAAGATTGACGCATTGCTCCGAATTGAGTAGAACGGGAAACGCAATTCTAACTTCGAATTGAAGTGGTCTTGCGACAAAAAGCGACACTGCCTGCATCATGGGGATGGCAAGGGGAGAAATATGCGCATCGCGACCGTTGGTAAATCATTTCGTATTTTCAGTCATGTCGTCCTGCTGCTGATGGTGACGGCCATTGTCTATGTGGCTTACATCACCTTTAAATACTGGTCACACATCGCCGTCTAGGCCGGAGCATCTCTTGAACAAGCGACAGACCCGGCTGTTTGCCATTGGTGGAACCCTGCTCGTAGGCCTGGTTTTTCTTGGCATGACGTTCGACACCATGCACAAGATTCCCAGCCTCTCCAACGCTCAGAACGTCACGCCGGAGGTTACCCTCGGCAACGCTGTGTGGCACAAAAATAATTGCATCAATTGCCATACACTATTTGGTGAAGGGGCGTACTACGCTCCCGATCTGACCAAGATTACGCAGCTGCGCGGGGAAGCCTACCTGCGCGCTTATTTGCGCGATCCGTCGAAGTTTTACGATGAGCAAAAAGTACGCCGATTGATGCCTACCCAGGATTTGAGCGATGCCGATATCACCGGCCTGATCGCCTTCCTGGATTGGGTCAGCAAGGTTGATAACCAGGGTTGGCCACCTCGGCCTCTGCTGGTCAGCGGATCGACACTGCCGGGCATGGCAGCCATGTCGCCTACGGCTGCAGCAGACGCCACGGCTAGCCCGGGTGCTCAGGCCACGACTGATGCTGACAACCCCATTGCGCAAGGCGAAAGTCTTTTTCATTCCGCGGCTCCACCTTGCGGCGCCTGTCACTCAACGGCACCCGGCGTAAACATGGCAGGACCCTCGCTGGCCGGCATCAGTGCGCTCGCCGAAAAAGCGATGGCTTCTGGTAGTTACACGGGAGAGGCGAAGGACGCGGCCGGTTTTATCCGTGAATCAATCACCCACCCCAGCGCTTATCTGGAACCAGGAGACATGTATTCAGCAGGCGGCACATCGTTCATGCCGAATACTTACGCGAGCTCATTGACGCCTGAGCAGGTCGAGCAGCTTGTCGCCTATCTGTCCACGCTGAAATAAGCCCCATACGGTCCGCTGCTGCTGAATGCGGCAGCGAACGCCATCCAAGTGATGGTTCCGCAAACTGATTCGACGGAGAGGCACCATGCGTTACAAATCCCAGTCCGTGGCCTATTGGTACTTTGCCGTCGCCATGGCACTGTTCGGCCTTCAATTGGTTTTCGGGCTGCTTTCGGCGGCAAAATATCTTGGCCCCGATCCGCTGTTGTACATCTTGCCCTTTGATGTCACCAAAACCATTCACACCAATCTTCTGATTGTCTGGGTGCTTACCGGTTTCATGGGCGCCACTTACTGGATGGTGCCTGACGAGTCACGCACCGAGCTTTACAGTGTCAAGTTGGCGCTCTGGCAACTCGCCTTGTGGTCGGTCATGGGCTTGGTGACCGTGTTTGGTTACCTGTTCCGCTACGGCACCGGCAACAAATTGCTGGAGCAGCCACTGCCCTCGAAAATTGTCATCGTCATCGTTATGTTGATGTTCCTCTACAACATATTCATGACGATCAAGCGCTCCGGTCGCTTTACCACTACCGAAGGCGTACTCATGGGCGGCTTGGGACTCGCGGCGATCTTGTATCTGCCGGCACTGCTGCACTACGAAAATTACGTGGTATCGATCTTCTTCCGTTGGTGGACTATCCACTTGTGGGTCGAAGGCGTGTGGGAAATGATCCAGGGTGGCTTCCTCGCATACCTGTTGATCCGCCTGTCAGGTGCCGACCGTGAAGTGATGGAGAAATGGCTGTACGTGATCGTCGGGCTGGTCTTTATCGCCGGCATCATCGGTACCGCGCATCATTATTACTGGATTGGTGTGCCGCAATATTGGCTGCCGATTGGCGGAATCTTCAGCGCGCTGGAACCCGTCGCGCTGGTCGGCATGGCGATCTACGCGTATTACGCGATTCGTCGTTCCGGATTGCAGCATCCCAACGTATTGGCGTTGCATTGGACCGTCGGCAGTGCCGTATTCACGTTGTTCGGCGCTGGCCTGCTCGGACTCGCGCACACGTTTCCCAGCGTAAACAAGTGGACACACGGAACAATGATTACGGCTATGCATGGCCACGCGGCGTTCTATGGCGCTTATGTGATGATCGTGCTCGCAATGATCGTCTACGCCCTGCCCTCGCTGACTTCCGGGCGGCGTGAGGCAGGTTCACCAATTGGTTATTGGGCGTTCTGGATGCAGTTGGGCGGCATGTTCGGCATGACCTTGTCTTTCGGTACCGCCGGCATCGCGCAAGTCTATTTGGAGCGTATTCTGGGCTTGGGCTATCTCGACACGCAAATCAAGATTCAGATTCATTTCGTGATGTTGGTTGCCACGGCAACCGTATTCACGATTGGCGTGATCCTGTTCATTTACGACTTCTTCCGCTATCCGCCGAACTTTGTCGTCGATGACGAAGCGGTACGCAAGCGCGAAGTCGTCGC
>JBBSVJ010000189.1:0-6802 GCA_038233665.1 Lysobacterales bacterium | reverse complement strand
AGATCACCGACGCCATCGCCGTTGACGTCGCCACCGAGTGCAGTGGCGATGCCGCTCAGATTGAACGATCCGGAATCGACCAAGGCGATGCCGTTCTGGCCATTGAGGGCTGACATGGAAAGGCTCAGGCTCGGCAGCGTGGTGCCAAAAATGGCATAGGCGCCACCTCCGAAACTGTGGCCGAACGGTGCACCAATCAGCAGATCCGGGCGCGCATCACCGTTGATGCTGCCGCCCGCAGAGAGTTCAGCACCGAAACTGTCGCCGCTCTCGACGCCGCTGAGGGTCTCACCGCCCGCGCCGAGATTGGCGAGATCCAGACTTGCCGGGGCATCCGCGCGACCAAAAACAATCCAGACCACGCCCGGCGCGCCACCGCCAAAGCGGCCGATGTTGCTGCCGATCGCAATGTCATCAAACCCATCGCCATTGAAATCACCGAGACCGGCGACACTGATGCCGATGGCCGCGTTGGCAGCGGCACCTGACTGGCTCAGGCGCAACGCATCGCCGGCATTCAAGTTCGATAAATCGAGTGACGGCAAGCCGACCGAGGTGCCAAAAACCAGCCACGCGGCACCTGCGGCGGCGTTGGCACCCCCCGCCGTTCCCGGCGCGCCGATAACGATGTCGCGAAAGCCATCGCCGTTGAAGTCACCCGCGTCGGCCAGGCTCAATCCGAGTTGTGCATTGGCGCCGGCACCAGCGATGCGCGCAGCCAGATTCGGCGGCAAGGCATCGATGCTGACATTGGCGAGCGCGGGCTGCGCAACCAACGCAAGCAGTGCGCTGACGATAGTCAGTGAAGCAAAATGGGAACGACGGGTTGTGAGCTTCATGGATGACTCCGATGAGGGCGCGAGGCGGCGAGGTCGACTCGACAGAAAGTCGATCCAGGCAAAGACACGAAGGCGATATCCATGCGGATGGATATCGCCGGAAATGTTTTCAGTCTTCGAAACCGTTGGCGAAAATTTGATCGAGATTGATCACGCTGGTTATCGAATCGGCGCTCGTGTTGCCGGCGATATCGGTGGCCTGGGCAACGACGCTGTGTTGACCGCCACCGATGATCTGCGCGCTGCAGGTCCAGCTGGTATCAGCCATCGCCGTGGTCGTACACAAAACCTGCGCGGATTCGCGCACGTTGACTTGCGCCAGGGCTTCGGCATGGCCGGAAAAACTCACGGGATTACCGACTACGCCGCTTTGGCTTTCAATCATCGGCGCAGCCGGTGCCTGCGTGTCGATGGTGACACTGAGTTCAGGAGAGGGCGCAGACTCGATACCGCCGCGCGTGGCGCTGACGGTGATCGCGTGAACGCCATCGAGCAGCGCGACCGATGGAACGATATCGAACGCCGAAGCCGCGCAGACCGCTACTGGCGCAATCACGTTGCCATCGACGGCGAGCTGCATGCTGTCGTTGTCGGTGCAGGTACCGAGGATATGCGGCTGGTTGATGTCGGTAATGCCATCACTGCTGGACAAGCCGCTGTCGGAGGCCTGCGCCAGCACCGGCATTGCAGGGGCGGCCAAACCGGCTTTCTCGAACGCGCCGATATCGCAAGCAAAGCCATCCATACGCGGAAATCCACTACCGCGCTGATCAAAATCAAGGGTGAGACCCAAATAGTCCACGCATCCACCGGGATTGCCGGCATCGATCGCCGGGCTGCCATCAAGCAAGGCCAGGGTTCGCGTGGTTCCGCCGTTATCGGCCAGCGCTGCGGCGAGCAAGGGATCAACGCCGCTTAGATTGCCGCTGCCGCTGAAGCTGCAGCCACTCGCGTTGCGCAGCACGCTGAACGAGGCGGTCAAAGTGCCGCCCGCGGCGGTGCAATCGTCCGCAGTGCCGCTGGCGCTCGCCAGGGCATTGTTGGCCAACAACGTGTTGACCAGGTTGACCGCGCCGCCATCGATGCGCAGACCGCCGCCATTGCCGAAGCCACCGGTGTTGGCGATGTTGCTGGCGATGGTTGTGCTGCGCAGATCGGCATTACCGTTGCCGGTCAGGTAAATACCGCCACCGTGATAGCCGGTGCTGTTGCCGACGATGCTGCTGTTGGCGATGCGCAGCCGAGCCGTGGATTTGATACCGCCGCCGCCACTGAACGAAGCCGGCGACTGGTTCCCGGCAATCGTCGAGCCGACGATTTCAATGGTCGTGTCACCTCCACCGAACGACATGCCAAGGGTCAGCGCACCGCCGGTGCTGTTGGCGTAATTATCGCGGAACTCGCTGTCGTGGATCATGCCGCGCGCGGACAAGGCCATCGCGCCCCCATTCAACTGCGAGCGGCTGTCGCTGATCTTGACGCGCTGCAAGGCGACGAAATCATTCGACAGATTGCCACCGCTGGAATCGTAGGCCCGAATCGCGCCGCCATCGCTGTAGAACGACGGGCCGCCGCCGTTGCGGATGGCCAAATCGCCAAGGATGGCGGTGACGCGTCCGCTCGCCGAGTTGCCGCTGGGATCGATATCGAATGCCCGATCGACATGCATGGCATCAATGATTGTTTGCTCGGGACCCGCACCGTAAATACCCATGCCCGACTTGATATCGAAATCTCCGCCGCCGTTGGCATCCTCACCACTGCTGCCCAAGGCAATCACGTAGGTTCCGGCCGGGATGATCACAGCGCCTGGTGTCGTATTCGATGACTTGATCGCCGAGCGCAACGTGCAATCGGCCGGTAGGCAATCGCTCAAGGCCGGATTGGGATCATCCGTTCGGGTGACTAGATATTGCGGCGCTGCGGTCGCTGCGAATTGCAGGTTTCCGCCGAAGCTCGCGGTGCCGTGCGAGATCACCTCGATCGAATACGCGGTGTTCGGCGCCAGTCGCAGACCAGCCACGCGCGATTGGAAGGTGCTGCCGACACCGTCATCGTTGCAAGCGCCAAGCACCTGACGAAACGTGCCCGGCGTGCCCGTGAATACCTGAATCACGCTGTCGTAGGTGCTTCCCTGCGAGGACAGGTTCAGATACTCATCCGTAGCGCCGGTGGTGTAGCGATACCAGACAGAACCCCGCCCCACGCTGCTATTGGCGCCGACGAAACAGATCGATTGCGGGTCGCTGGACTCGGTCGTCGCGGCGGACGTGGTGATCGCATCGTTGTAGGGAAGACTTGCGATGATCGTGGCGTCTGCCCAGTTGTCATTGACCTGAGCGGCGACCGGTGTGACCACCAAGGCAGCGAGCATCAAGGCGGCCCAAGGCGCGAATGTGCGAATCAAACGGGTCCAAGCAAGCATGCAATTCTCCTGTCGGGAATGAAGGCCTGGCAATGGCCGGAAGATCCTTCCTTGGCTCGCGGAATCTCGGGGTGCCTCCCTCCGCCGCGAAATCCTTGATGCAACCGGGCATCCCCCGACTATCCGAAAATCTGGCCTGATCTGCATCAGCAAACCTTCACGAAGTCATGACGGAGCGATAAACTCGGGCTTCAACGCGTACTCGGCGAGGCTTTCATCGCCGCCACGCGTCTCGACCCGACGCGCAGGCATCGGGCCGGTCTGCGGACTGAGAGAACGCATTGCGCTATCGATTCGGCTCCATCGAGCTTCGGGTTCCGGAGCGGGAACTCCTCCACGACAACCTCGCGCTGGCCATCGAGCCAAAGGTTTTCGACCTGCTGGTGTACCTGCTTGAGCATCGCGATCGAGCGGTCGGCCGCGATGAGCTGATCGCCGCGGTCTGGGGGCGCGTGGATGTGGCCGATGGCGCGCTTGCCCAGGCGATTCTGCGTTTACGCAAGACCCTCGACGTTACCGGCATGCCCGCCGAACCGGTGCGCACCTTGCCACGTCATGGCTACCGCTGGGTCGCCGCAACCGAAATCATCGCGCATGCCGAGGGGCATGCCGTGAACGAATCCAGTGAAACCGAAGGCAGTACCGACCCTGCCCTTCTGTCCGCGCCAAAACCTTCGCGTAAACCCGGATCGCTGCTGCTGCGAATGTCGGCCGCGGCATTGTTGCTGGTGTTTGTGAGCGCCGCACTGATCTACCGATTCGATACCGAGTCGAGCCCACGCGAAGCGGCATCGACCCCAATGCGCGTGGCGATCCTCGCGCCGAGTCCAGTGGCGGCCAAGGACGAGACGCGCGTCACCGGCATGATCGAGTTGCTACACCGTCAAGTAATCGCGCGCGTCCCCGGCGTGCACGTCGTCTCCGGTGCTGCGGTGGCCTCCGTGCTCGCCGCGCAGCCCGCCCTGCGCGACAAAGGCGATCGTGCATTGCTAGCCGCACTCAAGGTCACGCGCCTGCTTGAGGTCGCCCTGCGCCGCGACAATGGCGGGGTTGTTCTGTCCGGAAATTTGCGCAGCGCAAGTGGCGCCGTCGCCCATGCCGAAATCCATGAGCAGACCCTTGATGCAGCCTTGCCTCGCTTTGTCGATGCCTTGTTTGGCAAGGCCGATTCGAGCGCCGATCCGCCGCTTGCGACGCTCGTCAGTAGGCCCGTTTCTCTGGCCGAGGTTCGCCGTCTCAACAAACAGGGTCAAAGCCGGGACGCCTATGCGATGGCGCTCACCCTGCATCACAAACAGCCGCTGGATAGCGAGATCCTCATCGAACTTGCGAGCAACGAATGTGTGCTGGAGATGTTCGATGTGTGCGAAAAGCACATTGCTGAACTTCTGCAATCGACCCATGCGGACGCCAAGTCGAGAGCGCGCGCTCACCTGCTACGCGCTGATCGTCAAATGGACCGTCGCCAATTTGACGACGCGGCGAACGAAATCGAAAAGGCCACGCGCGCACTCGGTGAGCATGCGGACAATCAATGGCAAGCGCGCCTGCTGCTGGCACGCCAGCAACTTGCAACGGATCGCGAGCAAATGCCCGAGGCGCTCGATCTGGCCAGACGCAGTCTGACCCTCTATCGGCTGGCGGCTGATCCACGGGGTCGGGCAACCGCACAACTCGCCCTGGGTGACTTGGCCGCCGATGCTGGCAATTTCGACGAGGGGCTGGCCAGTTATAGCGAAGCCGCCAACACGTTTGAGAGTGCGGGAGATCTCGACGGTCTGGCCCGAGCCAGCGCCCAGAGCGCCTTGGCTCTCGGTCACCTCGGACGTTTCAACGATGCGCGGAATGCCGCGCAGCGCTCCTACGCGGCCGCCATGCAGCAGCAAAATCCGCTTGCAACCCGAATTTCCCTGGTCAGCCTGGCTTGGTCATTGCTGCAATCGGGTCAACTCAATGAGGCGCGCGAAACGGCGCATCGTGGTTTGGCCATGATCGAACCACTCAGCAACCCGCAGCAGGCCATGCGCTTGACCAGTCTGCTCGGTTTCATCGATGCCGCAGGCGGACGCTTTCGAACCGCAATGACCGCCTGGGACACTGCATTGAACATGGCCAATGGCGATCCGTTCACGGCCAGCGGCTTGCGTCTGGCCATCGTCTACGCGGCACTGAATGCGGGCGACGAAAAGCGCGCGGCGGCGGAGACCAGGCGACTACATCAAGATGCTGGCAACGCCAGCCCGGACTCGGCCAACGTGTTCGCCGATCATGCAGACGCCTTGCTTGCCGCGCACCGCGGAGACTTGAAAATCGCGGCGTCTCTGTACGCGAAAGTCTGGCAGCGGGCACGGCAATCGGGAACGCTCAATCAGCAAGTGCTCGCCGACTACACCGACGTCTTGTTCAAGCTCGGCGATTTGAATACTGTCGAGAGTTTGCTCGGCGAGGCTAGTCTGCCCGACAAGGAAGGACACCTGGTGCAATTGGTCCGAGCCCGATACCTGCTTCGCCGTGGCCAGCTCGACGCGGCACAAGCGGCCTTTGATCTGGCCGTGAAACTATCAGCGCAGCGATACTCGCCATTGATCGATATAACTCGCGCCGAACTCGCTGCGCAACGGCTCCCGCGCTGATCTTCAAATTTTCGGCGACTCATCACGCTGTCGGTTGTATTCGAAATCGTCAGACGGGATATTTAGCGGCGAGCATGAAAGTTCAGGCCACCGGTTCCAATCATCGTGCAGCGACGTCAATAGGCAGAACCTTTCCGCGAAAACGCTTCTGTGCCTGCCACATATCGTAGTTGGCCTGCATCGAATACCAGGTGCCGAGCGCTGTGCCCAAAGCCTTCGAAAGGCGCACATCCATTTCCGCACTGATGCCGGCAGCTCCATTCAGAACTCGTGAAAGCGAGACACGGGTTACCCCAAGCCGTTCCGCTGCGGCGGTGACACTGATGCCTTCCAGCCACTCGCGAAGCACTTCACCGGGATGTGGGGGGTTATGCATGGGGGAAATGAGGTTCATTAGTGATAGTCCTGATAGTCGACAAGCACGGCATCGCCGTTTTCGAAAGCAAAGGTCAGTCGCCAATTGCCACTGACCGAGACCGCCCAATGATCCGCAAGTCGGCCCTTCAGCGAGTGCAGACGCCAGCCCGGCGCACCCATGTCGGAGGGTGACCGTGCCGCATTCAGCATGGCCAGCTGCAGACGGAGTCGATTCGCATGGCGCGCCTGAATGCCCTTGGTCACCCCCTCACGGAAAAAACGCTCAATTCCCTTGTGCCGGAAGCTTCGGATCATGAAAGCAGTGTATAGCGTAACGCTACGACATACAATTTCTCAACGACGAACGCGAATCCGAGCCGGTGCGCAGACTGCCCGATGGATTCCGATTCGATCAGCATTTCGACAGGCTTTTCAGTCGATCGAAGGCGGGTCCGAATCGATCGCCTTGCAAACTTGATTGAAGCGTCTCGGTGCAGAAAGCACCCGAGCTGACGCCACCGTGTGCATCGGGTAGCCTTGGCAAACGT
>JBBSVJ010000188.1:0-6809 GCA_038233665.1 Lysobacterales bacterium | reverse complement strand
TCGCCTTGTAATCCGCATACATTTCGTCGCGGAAGGTAGGCCCGGAAGCATCGCTGACGAAAGCGACGAACTCAGGTTGTTCCTTGAGCGTCGAGCGCAACATGTTGACGACGCCGAACAACGCGCCGGTTGGTTCCCCTGCGGCATTAGTCAGTGGTGGCAAGGCGTGGAACGCGCGAAACAAATACGACGATCCATCAATCAGGACGAGGCGCTGGCGTGATGAAGACATGAATTTTCGCGCAAAGAGCGGGTCCGCAGCTTGGCCCGCGAGATCATCGAATGCAACCTCACAGGCTACCGAGAATTCCAGCGTAAAAGCACTTCCACACTACCGCCAAGACAAAAGCTTGGATCGGTATCGCCCCGTCAACAGCCGCTGGCAGCGGGGGAAATCGTGCAAATGTCGAGCGTCAATTGCTTGTCCTCGAACGGGGTTCGGAACAACACATCGCCGTTGACCATAAGCGCAACTGACGGATAGCCGACGACACCGACGTCGGGATTGACGCGAAAGCGGATCGAATTGCTCCCCGATTGCGCAACGCTTGCTCTTAGCGGCACCAACAATTCCAGATAGAAGCCGGCGGCCATGCCCCAGCCGCCACCGAGGCCGCCCAGAGGCGGAACGATGCGCAAGCCTTCCAGCCCCACCGGGAATACTTGAGGGCAGCCGTAACCGGCATCGTTGCCCAGGTTGATCAACAACGGAAACGGCCGCTGTGTCGTAGCTGGAACACGCGTGAAACAAAACGCGGGGTCTGCAGCAGTGGCCGCGGGTTGCACGCCTGCCGGCAGCATCAGTTCGATAGCGACCGCGCTTCCGGTGCAGGGATTTCCGGGATGACTGAGCACGATATGGGTATAGAACACTTCACCGACCGCCGGTGTCCGATTGGGCGGAACGAGTGAGTAACCGGCAAATCCCTGGACGCGAATTTCGCTGATCGGAGGGTCGCTCAGGCAGGCGATATTAGTGCCGATACTGTTGATTACCCCGTTGAACCAAGGCAAGACGACCTCGGGACGTTGCCAGTCGGCGGTCTCGAACCCAACGGCCAGCGTGCTTGTCAGGCTCATCAGCGCAATCGTCATGGCGAAACTGGGGTTGATCGGCCATGTTTTCACGGTATCTCAAACCCCGAGTAGAAAATACAGTCGCCGCCGGGCGTCTGATAACCAGCCAAGCCGTTGCGCGCGAGCCCGCCCGCAACGCTGAACTGCCCTCCCGCAATGACCCGGCTGTGGCAATCATGAGCCAGGCTCAGCACCGTTTCGTTGACTGTCGTGCTCCAGGTGCTGTCGATTGCGCCATTGCTGGTAGTGGAAATGCGCAGCAGGCGGCTGCCTCCGTTCGGCGGGATAGCATTCGTGAAACTGCCGCCGACATAGAGCATGGATCCACTGAGGGCGAGCGCCTCGACACTGCCATTGGGGTTCGGCTGCCAAGCGGCATCCAGCGCACCGGTGTTGATGTCGACGCGATTGAGATAGTTGACGTTGGGCGCTGCGGCACGGAAGAACGTGCCGCCGATATAGAGTTTCGAGCCCTCTGCCTGCATCGCCGAGACGCGGTACGAACTTGACGACAGCCCCGCATCGAACGCACGTACGCTGACCGGAGCGGATTGTGATATCCGGGCAACGCCTCGAGCCTGCACGTTGGCGATTTTGAGGAAGTCACCACCCACGAGAAGATCACCGCCCGCTGTTAGCAAGGCGCGAACGTCACCGCGATTGCCGCCGCTCGGTGGATTGTTGATATCGCCGTTCTGGGTCTGGGCGATCCAGGCTGAGTCCCAGTTGCCGCTGAAGGCATCGAGGCGAGCCAGGCCATACGCGTTGTTTAGTTGGATATCTCCACCAATGAACAATGATGTCGGCGTAGCCGCGAGGGTAAGGATCGGCTGTCCGGGACTTCCGACAGGGAATGGCGAGGTCCATCCGCCAGCCGCCGATCCGTCCGGATTCAAACGTGCGACATTCGGACTCGTCGAACCGTTCACGGCATCGAAGGTTCCACCGACATAGATCGAACCATTGGCCCAAGCCAGCGAATAGACAACGCAAGCCGATGACGCCGACGTGACCATCGGCGAAAATCCGCTATCCAGTGAACCGTCGACATTCAGCCGCAGAAGACGCAGGCGCGGCGTCCCATCACCCAGTTGGGTGAAGTTGCCGCCAACCAGAACCTTGCCATCAGGCTGGCGCAAGGTCGCGTAGATCGTCGCGGCCAGAAAACCGCCACTCGGATTGGGCACTTGCAACGCCAAGTCTGGATTGGCCGTAGGAGCAACCTGGGCGAGCGCCTGCGCACCGCCGAACAGAATCAAAAAAATGCTGAGCATGCAGCCACGAATCAGGACAATCATCTTCTTTCCTTGCTGAGTGATGTCTCTGTTACGCAAACCAGTGAAGGAAACCCCAACCGCTCGTCACCGACGCCGGATTTTGCCGCGTAGACTGCGCGGATGAACACCGCTCGAAGATCCGATGGCTGAACCCGACGACCACGATGTGACCCAGCTGATTGCCTCGTGGCGCGCAGGCGACGTCGGCGCGCGGGAAACACTGATGTCTCTGGTCTACGCCAACGTTCGGGCGATCGCCCGACAATCCCTGCGACAGATGCCCGGGGCCACGTTGAGCGCTACCGATCTAGCTCATGAGGCGTTGCTGCGTCTGCTCGGCAGCGATGCTCCGTGGGAAAGCCGCAAACATTTCTATCACGTAGTTGCCCAGGCGACGCGCCAGGTGCTGGTCGATGCGGCGCGCAAGCGCACATCGCACAAGCGCGGCAATGGTGCCGAACATGTTGATCTCGATGCCGCGCTCAATCTTGGCACTGTGCAAAGCGACAGCAACCTGATGCGCCTTGATGGCGCGCTCAACGATCTTGCCGAAAGCCATGGCCGTCGCGCACAAATGATAGAACTGGTCTATTTTGGGGGGCTGAATCGGAGCGAGGTTGCCGCCACGCTTGATGTGTCGGAAGGAACCGTCGACCGCGATCTGCGCCTTGCACGCGCCTGGCTGCGCACGGCATTGGAGGCCTGACCATGGCTGCACAGGATTTTTTGGCGGCGCACTTCGAACGCTTGTGCGATCTGGAGCCGGAAGTGCAACGCGTGGAGATCGACAAACTCGAATTGAGCCAGGATGAGCAGCAGCAACTTGCCAGGCTATTGGCGGCGGATCGCAGCGAGGGCGATCCGATCCGTCAGGCCATCGCCGAGGGTGCCGCACATCTGGAACACCCACCCACGACACGTTTCGGCGCATGGCGCTTGGTTCGCGAGCTCGGTGCAGGCGGCATGGGCACGGTGTTTCTGGCCGAACGTGTCGAGGGCCGATTTGAACAATACGTCGCGATCAAGCTACTGCGCGGGTTCCCGACCAGCGAAAGCATGCGGCGACTGCGCCAGGAGCGGCAGATCCTCGCGGGACTTGATCATCCCAATATTGCCCGTCTCCTTGATGGCGGCGAATCGGAAGAGGATCAACCGTGGCTGGCGATGGAATATGTCGCCGGCCTGCCCCTGCTCGACTATGTTCGTCTACACGCGCCATTGATGCGAGATCGGCTTGGCCTGATCGACGCCATGCTCGCAGCGATCGAGCACGCCCATCAACATCTGATCATTCATCGCGATCTCAAGCCGGCCAATGCGCTGGTCAACGACGCAGGCGTGATCAAGCTGCTCGACTTCGGCATCGCGCGCCTGATCGAGGCGGGCGAAAACGGACAGCGGTCGACCTCGACCCGGGTCTTCAGCCTCGGCTATGCCAGTCCCGAGCAGCAACGAGGCGACAAGATCACAACCGCCAGCGACATCTACAGCCTTGGCGTCATGTTGCGTGAACTGCTGACCGGCGAGCGCGAAATCGGCGGCAAGCGGAATCCGCTGATTGTTCCTCTCGCGCTGGATGCCGATATGGCAGGCATCATTGCCAAGGCGACGTCGGCGATTGCCGAAGAGCGCTACTCTGGCGCCCGCGAATTTCGCGACGACCTTGATCGCTATCGTGAAGGCCGGCCCGTTCGAGCTGCGCCACTGACTCGTCGCTATCGGCTGCGCAAATTTGTCGGCCGCCATCGCCTCGGCGTAATGTTTGCGATGATCGCCATGGCCGTGCTCGCAGCGTTCGTCTGGCGACTCGATCGCGAACGCGATCGCGCGTTGCGTGCCGAGGCAATCGCACAGCAGGCGCTTGCCGCCTCTGAACAGGACGCGGCAAGCGCCCGCGCAGCGCTCAATTTCCTCACCGACGCGTTTTCCGCCGCCAGTCCCGATTCGGCGATGAATACACAGGTACGCGTACGCGACTTGCTTGACGCAGCGCGGACGCAACTGCAAGTTCGCAGCGGTGGCGATGCCAGATTCACCCAACGAATGCAGCGCCTTTTGGGCCCTCTTTACGCGCAACTCGGTGAAGCACGAATGGCGAGGGATTTGCTCGGTGCGGGCCTCGCCGGCGTTGTACCAAGTGATCCTGCCGATGCGTTGCAGCTCGCCGCCGACTATGAGGAGTATTCCATCGCGCTCGGAATGCTCGAAGAAAATGCCGCATCACAGGCGGCGGCAGAAACAGCAGCGAAGTGGCGCCAGCGTTACGCCCCGAACGATCTCTCACTTCGCATTCGCTCATTGCAGATGCTCGGAATGGTCAGCCATCGAAGTGGAAATGATACGCAGGCCATCGAGCGGTTGCGCGAGGCGTTTACGCTCGGTGCTGAGAAACCGGCGGTCGCAACAGATATAAAAATTGAATCGGCACAACTGCTTGCTTCGCTCCTCGCCACCCGTGGCGATTGTGACGAAGCGCTTGAGGTAGCTGGCGATGGACTCGCGCAAGCGAAAGCGGGGTTGCCCGCTGATTCCCCATCCTACCTTCCGTTGATGCGCTCGCAGGCATCCGCGTTGAACGCCTGCGGCAGACCAGCGGAAGCGGAGCCCATCCTGCGCGCGGCCATCGCGATGCAGGAGCGCGTGGTCGCTGGCGGTGGAGCGCGGATGATGGTTCTCACCAATGACCTCGCCCTCACGCTCAATGATCTTGGTCGATATCAGGAGGCGGTCGAGATGCTCGGGCGCTCCGACCAGGTCATGGCCGAACTTCGGCTCGGAAAAATCGATGAGGCACTGTCCTGGGCCAATCGCGCAGGCATATTCGAAAATGCAGGCGACTACTCGGCTGCGATGGCAGCGATTGAAAAGTCGGCTGCGTTGCTCGACGCCGATCACGTTGACGCCGATCACCAGGTTCGCCGGCGAATCGAGCGCTCGATCGCTCGAACCTGGGGTTTGATTGGATGGCATGACCGCGCGTGGACCAAGCTCACTGCGCTTCGCGCACGCAGTCTGCAACTCGATGGACAGGATTCCGGCGAGTACGCAATGTTGACGTGGCAACTCGCTTTACTGGCCGGCCGCATGGGTGATCCTGTCCACGGCGTGCCCCTGCTCGATGAATCCGAGGCGCTATGGGGCGCCATGGTTCCCCCGACCCACGCGATATTCGCGCATGCCTTGCGGCTGCGCGCCAGTTTCGCCGTGCGTCGGCACGCCTACGCGGCGGCGGGCTACAGCCTTGAGCTCGCCATTTCAATGTTTGAAAGCGGCGCCGCTTCGGAGGTGGACCTCGCCATCGCGCGCAGCGAGCTGGCCGAGCTTCGTGCGGACGAGCACCACCCTGTCGAAGCGCGGCAACTTCTGAGCCTGGCGCTGCCGATTTTGCACTCAACTCTGCTTCCTCAGGAATTGAATCGAGCTCGCGCCGAACGGTTGGCCACTCGATTGGGATTCAGGAGTTGACCGTCTTCAATGAACCTTCAGTCGAATCGGGTTACAGTTTCACCGTCATCCCCCCGCCCAATCCCTTGAGGTTGCTTCGCCATGAAACGCAAATTCCTGCTTTTTGCCGCCGCAGCCGCATTGATCCCCTTGTTGGCGATAGCCGCCCAACCGGTCAAGTCGGGATTACCTCCTCCCGAAATCGACGCAAAGGGAGTCGCGACCAAGCCCGCGTCAATTCCTGAAAGCGAGTCGGTCAAACCGGTCGTATCGGTGAAGCCAGAAATGCCTGACACCCGCTTGGTCCGCGACAAGGCATCGCGTTCGAAGAGTCCGACCGCGGCGGAGATCGAAGCAAGCAGCGATTCCGTTACCGAGCGCAAGGAAGGTAGCGATACGGTCACCGAATATCGTCAAAAAGGGAAGATCAGAATGGTTCGGATTACACCAACGAGTGGACCCGCACAGGTCTACTACGATCGAAATGCGGACGGACGGCTCGATCGAGATCCGATGGACGGGCCCGTATCGCCTGTCTATTTCACGCTGTACGAGTGGGACTGAGCGGCGCCCAACCTGAGTGAGTTAGAAGCCCTTACCATTCTCGGGGCCTCAGATAGTTGGCGAGATGCGCCTCCGGGCTCCCCGACTCGGGCTCGTAGGCGTACTGAAACCGGACGCGCGGCGGCAGGCTCATCAAAATCGATTCTGTCCTTCCGCCCGACTGAAGGCCAAACAGCGTGCCTCTGTCATAGACGAGGTTGAACTCGACGTAGCGACCTCTGCGATACAGTTGGAACTCGCGTTCGCGGTGTGTATAGCGCGTATCTTTGCGACGATCGACTATCGGCAAATATGCATCTAGGAATCCATCGCCAACAGCACGGAGGAATTCGAAACAGGAATCGAACCCTCCTTCATGCAAGTCGTCAAAGAACAGTCCGCCGACGCCACGCGTCTCGTTTCGGTGCTTGATGAAAAAGTAGTCGTCGCACCACTTTTTGTATTTCG
>JBBSVJ010000187.1:0-6819 GCA_038233665.1 Lysobacterales bacterium | reverse complement strand
GATGCAAATGAGACGCAGTGGCACCACACCTTGGTCGACCATTCACGCGGGCTATGTATACACAGTTCGCGGCAACCCGGAGCCTACCAGTCTCTATGGTACGGCGTCATTCCAAGCGTTTGAGAGTCTTGCTGCCTTGCCGAACGGTACTGGTGTGCCTGACGCGATTGACGTGCGCGTGGGAACATTCTCGATCTTTACAGAGACATTCACGGACGTTATTTACAACGCCGTTTGTTACGGGAAGCTAGACGTAACCTTTTAATCTTGGTGCGCTTCCACAGCTAGTTTTGACAATCAAGGCAGCCACGAGCTGCCTTGATTGTTTTTGAGTTATCGAATTTGATTGCTTCCATTCACCCAGTACGAAGAAGCAGTTTTCTGCGTGCTCAGACCGCAAAAACGAGTCTAAGTGGATTTCGCGGGAATCTTGTCGTCCAATCTGCAATCAAGACTTCTTGATGGATTGCGCCAGAAGCAAGGTTGCGAATGATTGGAACAAACGGATCACTACGGAGTTTGGCTTTCGATGGAGAAGTTCTGATCGAGGTTTCTCGCCCTGTCGCATTTGAAGCGTTGTTCACCGGGTCGGTGGGCAAACCATCTTGGGAGGACTTGAAGGCTCTGGGTCCGGTTCGTTTTGTGACCGACCAGGAATCCGAGCGAAGCGCTACTGTACCCTTGGAGTTGGTGCGCGATTTCGGCGACAGTTCAGTCTGCTGCGCGACAGGGAGTGGCGCGACGGCTTCGATACTGCCAATTCACAAGCCTTCGGCGCGTCAACACACTCCAGGCGCCATGGGCTTCGCTTTTACCCAGCAATGGGCGAGGCTCGGTCACGCTTGTGTTCACGGCGCGATGCTGAGGGTCGACGGGAAGGGTGTGTTGGTTGTCGGCTCGCGAGCTGCAGGAAAGTCCGTCATCAGTGCGAGCGCGCTTGCGGCGGATGGGGAGATCGTCAGTGATGACTACCTGTTGGTCGGAGTGCGCGCGAACGAGTTGCTGGGAGAGCGCATTCGCCGTTTCATATCGCTGCGACGGTCGTGGGCTGCTGATGCCTTGATGGGACAGTTTGTCGATGACTGGACACTCGACCGCAACGGAGGTCGAGTGTTCTTGCGTATAGGGGCTGATGACGATCGATTCCCGGAGTTCTCGCGTATTGACAGGATCTGGGTATTGAAGCGTCCTCGCGCGGGTCGCCGCATCCATTCTTCACTGGAAAGTATCAGCCAGGCGGAAGTTTATGCGGCGCTGGTGTCCGCTATCCAGCCATTGTTGCTCGGTGCTGACTTTCCGCACGAGCGTAACAAATTGCAGGCATTGCTTGCCAAGCTGATAAGCAGCGTACCTGCCGCGCGAATTGAAACGGGCCAGGACATCGTGATCGAGCCCAAGCGAACCTGGGATCGGCTATTGGCTTGGTCGCCCTGACTGAACCGAGTGCGTCGCTATTTCGACCCAAAAGCGAAGAGTGTGAGAAAGAGCATCGTGCATGAATGCCTCGCCTGCCAACAGTGGCGAATAACGCTGCTATTTGTCTGCTGACTCTACCGCGAGCGCCTGCTTCAGTTGCGCGACGAAAATGGTCAGGTCGGATTGCGCGGTGGCTTCGTCCACTTGGTAAGTCGCGACGACTTGAGCGACGATAGCTTCTTCGCTATCCCCTTCCTTGATTCGGCCGAACATGAATGCGCCGCTCTCGTTGAATGTAAGTAGCGATTCGTTGCGCAAATCAAGCAAGACGCCGGTGCCATCCGCCATCACGGTCATTGTGTAGGCGTCATTGTTCAGCACAGCGGTCAGGGCTTTGAGGGACATGGGGTAGTCGAGCAAGAAGGATTTTGCCGAAGTGTAACGGACTCTGGCTATCAGGCGCTTTACGTCCGTGAACCTCGTTGCGGCAACGATCACCCGGCAGGCTTGCGCCATAATGTGTGGGTTGATTGGCGGATTAGTCGAATGGTGATTGCGTGAGAGCGCTGGATCGCTGGCAAACCCTGGATGCGTTCGATCGCCGTGCATTGCCGTCGGCGGCTTGGCGCTTGTTTGTCGTGCGGATCTCTCTGGCGGTGCTTGGGGTGCAGCGAACCCAACGAAAGCTTGGGCGATTTGCACCGGCGGGCGTGTTGACACTGGAGATGGCGGACCCTTGGCATCGTCGCGCGTTGGCGCTGCGTCGCGTGGGCGGCCGAATTCCCGGCGCGCGCTGTCTTGCGCGGGCCATGGTGCTTTGGTGGTGGATGCGCTCGGAAGGTCTTGATCCGCGATTGTGCATGGGTGTGCGATCCGGTGTTGATGCGATCGAAGGCCATGCCTGGATCGAGTGTGATGGCCATACCATCGACGAAACCGAAGATGTGGCCGCCTCGTATCAGCATCTCGATTGGCGCTCACCGAAGTGAAGTTTCCTGTCCCAGATGAAGAATTGATGTGCTGGGCGTTATCGGTTCGGTCAACACGATCCGCGGCTTTGCACTATTCCTGTTGCCGCTGGTGGCGGAAGCACGCCGTTGCAACTATTTTGAGGCCTGTTCAACCATGGTCGACTTGATGGGGTTTCGCCGATGAGCCGCGCCGATGATCGCGCAGCACGGCACGTCGACTATCGGTTTCTGCTCGGGATGGTGCGGCCGTACAGGTTTGCGCTAGTTGGCGCGTTGGCCCTGATGCTATTGCAAAGTGCCGCGTCGCTGACCAATCCGTGGCTTGCGGGACGGTTTTCCAACGCGATGTTGAATGAGCTTCCAGTGACGAAGTGGCTCATTGCCTGGTTCGCAATTGTTCTGGTGCAGAGTGCGCTGACTTACGCGGTAGCGATGCGCTTGGAAGTGATCACGGCACGATTGGTGGCGGATGCGAGCACGCGCGCCTTCGATCATCTGCAATCCTTGTCGTTGCAATGGCATCAGGAGCGACGTCGCGGCGATGTGCTGTCTCTGCTCAATCAGGATGTCGGTCGCCTCGGCTCGTTTGTGACCAATGCGGTCACTCCCGTTTTGCCGCTGTTGCTGACCTGCGCAGGCGCGTTGGTAATGATGTTGCGCATCCAGCCGTGGTTCGCCCTCGGTGCTGTGGTGCTGACAGCGGCGATCGCGATTGGCATGCGTATTGTCGGCCGCAAGTTGCGACCCTTGGGGGCGGCGGCCATCCAGGCGTACGCCACTCGCAGTGCGATCGCGGAACAGAGCTTGGTGATGTTGCCTATCGTCAAGGCGTTCACCAGCGAGTCGCGCGAATCGGGAGAGTTTTCCAGGCAGGCGCATGCACTACGCGATATCGAAATCGCCGAAACCCGCCTGCAAGCGATGGTTGGGCCGATCGTTCGCGTGGTCACGGCGGCAGCGGTACTCGCGATGCTCTGGTTGGCCAGCGGCGCGGTCAGCAACGGCACAATGACTGCCGGCGAGCTGATCAGTCTGTTGTTGTACGGCTTGTTGCTGACTCAGCCGATGAGCGCGTTGGCGGGCTTGTACGGTCAGGTGCAGACGGCGCGAGGCACGGCGCAACGTTTGATCGGTTTGTTTCAGGAGATGCCCGAGCCGGATGACGGCGGCCAAGATCCCATCGATACGCGTGGCGAGATTGTCTTTGAACAGGTCGATTTTTCGTATCCCGGTCGGGAGCCAGTGTTGAATGGCTGCGATTTGCATTTGCAGCCGGGCGAGAGTGTTGCGATCACGGGTGCGAATGGCGCGGGCAAGAGCACGATCGTTCATCTGTTGCTGCGTTTCAGTGATCCCTCGGCGGGGAGAATCCTGCTCGATGGTCACGATCTGCGTGAGTTCAATCTGCGTGGATTGCGTGAGCAATTTGGATTGGTTTCACAGAACGTGCTGCTGTTCAATGCGTCGGTGCTCGACAATATTGCTTACGGGCGCCCATTGGCGAGTAGGGATGAGATCGAGGCGGCCGCTCGCGCGGCTCGCGCGCATGAGTTTGTTACCCGGCTGCCGCAGGGCTACGAAACGCTGGTGGGTGATCAGGGCATCCGATTGTCGGGCGGGCAGAAGCAGCGCATTGCGTTGGCCAGGGCGCTGTTGAAAGATCCGGCCATTCTGATTCTGGATGAGGCAACGGCGATGTTCGATCCGGAAGGCGAACGCGAGTTCATCGCTGAGTGCCAGGATTTGTTGCGCCATCGAACGGTGCTGTTGATTACCCATCGCCCGGCGAGTCTGGATTTGGCGGATCGGGTGCTGTGCTTGCGCGATGGGCGGTTGGTTGAGGTATGAGGGGTTTGGATTGAGTGGCAGATGCTCAGCCGCACACGGTGGTACTCGTTTCAATTCTATTCGTGACGATTTGGCCAATCGCTCAATCCGTGAAACCACGTTAGTCGCCGCCCTCGCGAAGTGAGGGATTGAGCGACGTTTGCTCGTGGTGAATGACACCAGAAGCTCCGAACGCACGATGCTAAAGGGGGTATCTGCACGCAGAAAGAAACAGAGCAGAGGCGCTGGACCCCTGCCTGCGCAGGGGCGACGAGAGGGGTAGTGTTGGCTCGGGTGAATTGTGGGAGTTTTTGCGTTTTTGATGGATAGACAGTGCCCGGTGAACAGTGCCCGGTGACCGTGAACGGTGATCGGTGCCCGGTGAGCGGTGCACGTGAACGGTGATCAAAGATAGTGAACGGTGATCGAATTTCGTGATCGGTTTGGATTTGGCGGTGAATGATGTGATGAGGCGATCGGGAGGCCGCAATTGCGATTGAATCGCGATGAACTCCCCAAGCTAACGATCCGAAAATCGATCTTTTAATCCGAAGGTCGACGTCTAGATTCGAAAGTCGACGCCTCGATCCGAAAGTCGACGTCGCGATTCGAAAGTCGACGTCTCTATCCGATAATCGCACTTACTCGTCTCCCCTGCGTAGGCAGGGGTCCAGCGCCTTTTCTTTTGATTGTGCACACGCGTTGACCCGTCGAAGAGCCGTGATTGTGTGCTTCGCACGCTTTTTGTACTGGGTCCCTGCCTTCGCAGGGATGACGAGCCGGGGAGTGGTGCGCTTTGCTGGGCCGGTGCCTCGCGCTAACGATCTTGCCTCCAACGGTTGCGGCAACTCACCCAAACCCTGAGACCTCAACCCTCGTCGCCCCTGCGAAGGCAGGGGGTCCAGCGCCTTTTCTTTTGATGGTGTGGACGCGGTGCTGCGTGGAGGATGCAAAACGCCATCCATCTGACCACCATTGCAAGCGGTCCCGGCTAGACTCGATATTCGGAACCTATCGTGGAGCTTTCCGAAGCGCGGGCACCGTTGCCAACGGCAGGAATAGCGTCAATGGCGAGTTCGGCAGAACAATGAAACCATGATGCCGGTAGAAGGCCGCTGCCGAAGCATCCTTGGCATCCACCATCAAGGCATAGGCGGCGATCTCGGAGTGGGCAGCGCGGTCGAGCGCATCGGCCAGCAATGCGCCGCCCAGACCCCGACCCTTGAATGCCTGATCGACGGCCAAGCGACCCATGCGAACAGCTGGCACGGTCGGATAGCGCGGTAGCTTCTTGCCGCTGCTGGCAGGGAGATCAGCCAGCAAAATGCTTGCCGACGCCAAGGTGTAGTAGCCAGCGATCTGATGCTCTTCATCCAACGCCACAAAACAGGCGGCGACACGACGACGTGCATCTTGGGTGACGTGCTCTCGAAAGTAGCGATCCAGCGCTTCCGAGCCGCAATTGAATCTGGTGCGGTCATGCGCTTGATCGAGCGGCGCAAGTAGGAACGGCGGGTCGCTCATTCAGCGCGCAAAAGCTTTCTGCGTCGAGCAAAAGCACGTTTCAGAGCCGGGGACGGCTGAGGTGTTGACAACAACGCCTGTGCAAAGCACTGCTGATCAGCCAGCGACAAGCGGACGACTTCGGCTCGCTCGATGGCACGTTGCGCAGCAACCTGCACGGCATCGATCACGAAATCAGTCATGGTCCGGCCTTGAAGCTCGGCGGCACGCTTGAGCATCGAATGGAGATCGATACTGATCCGGGCTTCGAGACGGGCGGTAGAAATGGGTGTTGGCATAGACTTGTCCTCTTGGTGCGACTATACGGCATATTGCCGTACATGATTGCACCGGGACAAGTTTTCTACTGGGTCCCTGCCTTCGCAGGGATGACGAGCGGGGGAGTGGTGCGCGCTCTTGTGTCACCGCTGCGCGCTGACGATCTCGGCACCATCGTTTGCGGCAACTCACCCAAAACCCTCAGTCCCCATCGCTCGTCGCCCTTGCGTAGGCAGGGGTCCAATGCTTTTGCTTTTGGCGATTGATCTCAGAAGCTTCGCGCGCTCCGCGCGGGAGGCAGGATCTGCACGCAGAAAGAAACAGAGCAGAGGCGCTGGACCCCTGCCTGCGCAGGGGCGACGAGAGGGGTAGTGTTGGCTCGGGTGAATTTTGGGATGTTTTGCGTTTGCTTTTTTGGTCGGTGAGCGGTGATCCGTGCGCGTGAACAGTGAGCGATGCCCGTGAAAGGTGATCGGTGCCCGGTGCCCGGTGAACAGTGAGCGGTGAGCGGTGAAGAGTGAGCGGTGCCCGTGAACGGTGATCAGAGATAGTGAACGGTGATCGAATTTCGTGATCGGTTTGGATTTGGCGGTGAATGATGTGATGAGGCGATCGGAAGGACGCAATTGCGATTGAATCGCGATGAACTCCCCATGCTACCGATCCGAAAAATCGAACTTTCAATCCGAAAATCGACGCCTCGATCCGAAAGTCGACGTCTCAATCCGAAAGTCGACCTTACTCGTCGCCGCTGCGAAGGCAGGGGTCCAGCGCCTTTTCTTTTGATTGTGCACACGCGTTGACCCGTCGAAGAGCCGTGATT
>JBBSVJ010000186.1:0-6831 GCA_038233665.1 Lysobacterales bacterium | reverse complement strand
TCAAAGCGATTGAAGACAGCGTGAGCTTGAAGGAGCGTCGCTACGCGATCATCGCCGACGAGGCGCATTCCTCGCAGAGCGGATCGACCGCGCGAACGCTCAAGGAAGTGCTGGTTTCCGAATCCGGCGGGCTGGAAGACGACGCCGATGACAACGAGGAAGGCAAATCGGCCGAGGACATGATCGCGATCACCGTCGCGGCCCGACGCAACTCGCCCAACCTGAGCTACTACGCGTTCACCGCCACACCCAAGGCCAAGACCCTGGAGCTGTTCGGCCGCTTGCCCAACCCGGATGAGCCTCCAAGCAAGACCAACAAGCCGAAACCCTTTCACGTTTACAGCATGCGCCAGGCGATCGAGGAGGAATACATTCTCGATGTGTTGCAGAACTACACCAGCTACAAGGTGGCCTACCAGCTGGCCCAGCGCGTCGCCGCCGCCGATGCCGAGGTCGACAGCAAGAAGGCGCGAGTGAAGCTGGGCCAGTGGGTGCGCCTGCACGATTACAACATCGCGCAAAAGGTCATGGTGATCGTCGAGCACTTCCGCGACAACGTGATGGGCCTGCTCGGTGGCCACGCCAAGGCGATGGTGGTAACCGGTTCGCGCAAGGAGGCGGTGCGCTACAAGCTGGAGTTCGACAAATACGTGGCCAGGAAGGGCTTTGGCTCAATGAACGCCATGGTCGCTTTCTCCGGCGAAGTCAGCTTCCACGCCACCGATCCGCATGTCGAAGGCCTGCTCGGCGAAAAGTTCACCGAAGCCAACATGAATCCGGGTTTGAAAGGCCGCGACATGCGCAAGGCCTTTGACAGTGACGACTACCATTTGATGATTGTCGCCAACAAGTTCCAGACCGGATTCGATCAGCCCAAACTCTGCGCCATGTACGTCGACAAGAAGCTCGGCGGCGTCGATTGCGTGCAGACCCTGTCGCGCTTGAACCGGATCTATCCCGGCAAGCAGGAAACCTATGTGCTCGATTTCTTCAACGAGCCCGACGACGTGCTGGCCGCGTTTCAGGAGTACTACCAGACCGCGCATCTGCTCGATGTATCCGATCCCAATTTGATCTGGGATCTGTATGACAAGCTGCGTGCGTCCGGGATTTTCCTGTGGACCGAGGTGACCCGTTTCAGCGAAGTGTATTTCCTCAAGAGCAACAGCAACGCGGCCATCCGCAACGTCTGCGAACCGGCCGTGCAACGCTGGCAAAACGGCTACGCCCGCGCCAGGGAAGATTTTTCCCGCCAGAAGAAACTGTTCGACCGAACCAAGGCCACCGGCGACGCCGTGCTGATCGGCAACGCCGAGACCGAGATGAAAGCAGCCAAGAAGGAGCTCGACGCGCTCGGCATCTTCAAGGCCGATCTGGTGTCACTGACCCGCTACTACGAGTTCATGTCGCAAATCGTCGACTACGACAGCCACGATCTGGAACGCCTGAGCCTGTATGCGCGGCACCTGGCCCCCTTGCTGCGCGAAACCGCACCGGATGAAGACCCGATCGACCTGAGTGCGGTCGAGCTGAGCCACTACCGGCTATCCAAGATCAAGCAGCAGGATTTGAGGATGGTCAACGAGAGCCACGGCCTCTACGCAGCGGGCGATCTCGGCACCGCCAAGCCACGCGACAAGGCCGAGGAATGGCTGTCGCAAATCATCGTTCGCTTGAACGAGCTGTTCATGACCGAGGGACTGACCGAAAAAGACCTGATCAACTACGCCTACGTCATCCGCGACAAGATCGGCGAAAACGAAAAGGTGATGCAGCAAATCGACAACAACTCCGCCGAGCAAGCCATGCTCGGCGACTTCGCCGGCGCCATGGACGACGCCGTGATGGCCAGCAGCGAAGCGCACCAGAAACAGATGCTGCAGTACTTGAACAGCAAGGAGCTGCAGGCCGGGTTTCAGCGGGTTGTGTTTGAGATGCTGGTAGCGAAGCGTAGTGGTGGGAATTTGTCTGGGGTGCGTGACTAGCGTTGGTTTTCGACTCGCTGGACGACTTGAGGTCATGGGAGATTTAGATCAGATCACGTTTTCAAAATCGATTTGGTCAAGAGCACATCCGTAAGCTTTACAACTAATCTGAGCAGTTCAGCACCGACTTGACCGACTAAAAAATTCATTAAGAGGTTGATGCATGTCTCGATACCACCCCAATTGGGATAACGCCGCCGTACTCGACGCCGCGCAACGATGGATTCAAACGTGTCTCATCGAGGGCGGATCAGTGCTCAGTGACAAGCCTCTCTGGCAAGCCGCAACGCTTGATGAGTTGGTGAGGGAATTCATCAACCAACCGGAAGGGAGCGAGCCAGGGTTTTTTGATAAGCTCAAACGTCAGTTGGCACCAGCGACTGCCGACGCCAAATGCCTGATGGCGGAGATGCTTTGGGCGGTGATGCTATTCCAGTCCAAATTCAGTCCGTCCCGGAAGCGCGAACAAATCAGTCTGGTTTGGGATTGGTCTGGACGGTCGCTGGATCTCTCACAGCCGATGCTTTCGGATCTGACCCTGATTGGAATCGGCCATCCGGGTGCCGCCTACAACACGATGCGCTGGCGGGAATTGAACTATCTGATCGGTCTGGCCAAGGATCTGCAATCAGTCTCGCGGGATGAGCGCGAAGCGATTCTGACCAATCGCCATCGCTTCGAGGAATGGATCGAGACAGCTCCGATGGAGGGCTACCGCCAGTTCCGCCATATCTTTCGTTATCTCGCCTTCCCCGATTTCAATGAACGAATCACGCAGAACAGGGATCGTAAGCTGATTCTTGCGAGCCTGGGCGGAATGGACCCAGCAAGCCTCGAAGGCTGGTCCGACCGGCAGCAAGATGATGGGCTATTCAAGTTGCGCGAACAGCTTGCTGGCGAGTTGGGCACAACCGAATTTGATTTCTATACGCCACCATTGCGTGAGCGCTGGCGAACCGATGACAAGATTGGCAAGAAGGCAAAGTCAATGAAGGCCCAAGACGGAGTTGCTGAGGACGAGGTGGAATACGAGGAGGACGAGGACGAAAGCATGGCCGTCGAGAAAGCTGATATTTCAAAGCCACCACTCAACCAGATCCTGTTTGGCCCGCCGGGTACAGGCAAGACGTTTCACCTTCAGAAACTGCTGAATTCGCATTACACGGAAGCAGCAGCGACGGTCGACCCCGATGCCTGGCGCGCGGAGCAAATTGCATCACGCATCGCCACGCTGACCTGGTGGGAAGCTCTCGCCGCCGCGCTCTACGAAATTGGGGGCTCTGCAACCGTCCCTCAGTTGTCGAAGCATCCCTACGTTGTGGCGGTCGCTTCAAAGAAGGGCCGAGCCAAGGGTGTAAGCCAAACCTTGTGGGGCACACTTCAAAACCATGCGCTGGAAGAATCCGAGACGGTCAACCTCGCATCGAGGTTTGCGCCGTTCGTTTTTGACAAGGGCGCAGATTCTGTCTGGCGATTGGATGGCTCATGGCAAGATGATCTTGCCGACGTTGTTGAGCTGGTGGATGAGATCAGAAAAGGGCCACTGGCCACGGGCGAAGCTGTCAGGCGCTACGAGTTCGTGACCTTCCATCAGTCGTTCTCCTACGAGGATTTCATGGAAGGTTTGACGCCCGTACTCGATGAAGAGACGGGCAATTTGCGATATGACGTGCGCAAAGGTGTGTTCCTTAGATTGTGCGACCGTGCCCGCGCAGATCCGACGCACCGGTACGCGATGATCATTGACGAGATCAATCGAGGAAACGTCAGCAAGGTGCTGGGCGAGCTCATTACCTTGATCGAGGTAGACAAGCGGGCAGAGGCCCTGCATGAAATTTCATTGACCTTGCCTTACTCCGGCGAGCGTTTCAGCGTCCCATCCAATATTGATTTCATCGGCACGATGAACACGGCAGACCGCTCGTTGACCGGCCTCGATATCGCGTTGCGACGGCGCTTCAACTTCGTCGAGATGCCTCCGAAACCGGATTTGTTGAAGGGAGTTTCAGTCGAGGGGGTCGATATCGAGCTGATGCTTGAGCGGATCAACGAGCGCATCGAGGTGTTGCTCGATCGTGATCATCAGCTCGGCCATGCCTATTTCATGCCGCTGGAGCGTGACAACTCGCTCGACAAATTGTCGTTCATTTTTCGCAACCAGATATTGCCGCTCCTGCAGGAGTATTTTTTCGAGGATTGGCAGCGCATCCAATGGGTGCTGAACGATCATCGAAAGGCAAAGGGCCATCAATTCGTCATCCAATCAGGCACCGATATGACTGCGCTGTTTGGATCTGTGGATGAATTGGGAAGCGATACGAAACGCTGGAAGCTGGACACAACAGCGTTCGACCGGATCGAGAGCTATCGCGGCATTGCCGATGTCGGCACTGGTGCCAATTGATTGGACCTGAAAATGTTTCCGATGTAGCTTCGTTGGGCAGCGACAGAAGCCCACGCAAACTTTGACCAACTTCCGTTCGTGGTGAGCCTGTCGAACCATGAGCGGAAGTAATCGGGGAGGGCAAATACGTTGGAATTACCCTTCGACAAGCTCAGGGTGAACGGTTGAGGTAAACCGATGCGTTCTCAATGCAATGTCTTATCGTTTACGGGGCCGATCAATAATCCATGAGTGCGCACATCACCGTTTGCGAATTCGCCAGGCTGACGACCGATCAGGTCGCGAGCAACTTGAGCGAGGCGACGGTCAGTGCGACTGCGTTTGATTGGCTGTGCAAGGAGAGTTCGCGCCTGCGCGGCTCGGGCGCTCAACTTGTGCAGGTGGGAGACCGACGATCATTGCGGCTGGACAACTATGTCGGCGTGATTGAAACGCCGTGCGGAACGCGGATCGAGATCCTGCCGAAGCATCTCGACGGAACTGACGAAGTGGCCATCCGATCGGCTCGCCGTTTGTTGCGCAAGATGCTAGCCGCTTGCATGAGTCTTACGCCGCGTGAAAGCGGCCCGACCAGCATCCAGACATTCGATGCGCCGCTCAACGAATGGATCATGCGACAATTCCTCGACCACCTCGATCGCTTGATAAAGCGCGGTTTGCGCTTTGACTATCATTCGGTCAAGGAGCAGCAGCGCTTTCTGCGTGGGCGTCTTGATGTCACCCGTCAGCTTCGCCAACCGCCGGGACGGCAGCACATTCTCAATATCGAGCACGATGTGTTCGATCCTGATCGGGCCGAAAACCGACTGCTGCGCAGCGCACTGGATCGCGTCTGCCGGATGACGCGGGATGCTGCCAGTTGGCGACTGGCGCATGAGCTTGCGGTCTATCTGTCACCGGTTCCGGGTAGTGCAAATATCGCGGCGGATTTTCGCTGCTGGCGTGATGATCGCCTGATGACACACTACTGGCCCATCCGCCCCTGGTGCACGCTGATCCTCAACGAGCAAAGCCCGCGCTCAATTGTGGGCGACTGGCATGGGCCGAGTTTGCTGTTCCCGATGGAGCGGCTATTCGAACGCTATGTCGAGGTGTGCCTGCGGCGCCGGTTGCCACCGAATGCGCTGCAGCGTCAGGCATCCAGCGAATATCTCTGCACGCATCAACAACAGCGATGGTTCCAGCTCAAGCCCGACTTCCTTCTGCGCAATGGAGAAGTGAACTGGGTTCTCGACACCAAATGGAAGCGGCTGGATTCATCGCTGGCGAACACCAAGGACAAGTACAAGCTTAGCCAATCCGATTTCTACCAGCTATTCGCCTACGGTCATCGCTACCTGCCAGGCGCAGGCCGGATGATCCTGATCTACCCGATGACGGCGGATTTTCAAGCACCGTTGCCCGTGTTCAACTACTCGGATTCACTTGAGCTTTGGGTCGTGCCCTTCGATCTGGAGACCGGGGAACTGATTCCGCGCGAATCGCACGTTGGTGGGTTTTTCTTGCCGACTATGGAACTCGGAGCGGCGTAGCTGCGGCCAAAACAATGGAGTCTCGATCGCGGTTGATCGCTGCTTAGGCTGCGATATCACAGCAGCTCTGAAATGAGCTTGCGCCAAGACGGCAAACGAGAGCATGCGTGTACTGGTGAATATTCTCGATGAGGCCGCTAATCGGCTGTGAAGCGACGCTTCTCGACGGTCGGTTGACGGGGGCACGACGCCTTCAGTTTCAAGGAAGAGTTTGAACGCCTGCGGTTAAACGTCTAATAGCTGTCACTACTACTGGAGGTACTAAACGCTGAGGGTGCGAAGGCGAATAGTCGTGTTCGCCTACAGCTGTGACGCGACTGTCGCTGCGCCAGCGTCCAACGTGCGCTGCCACCACGAGCGATTCTGCCATTCCTCGAGCGAAACCTTTTTCGAATGCCGAAGGTCATTTTCAAATATCGCAACTTGCGCATTCGCGAAAGGCGCGTCGTAAACGTTCAAGTTCGCCTCGTCATTGATGCTGAAGGAGCGCGAATCGAAGTTCGTCGAACCTACCGATGTCCAAAGCGCATCGACCACCATGACCTTGCAGTGAAACATTGTGGGTTGATACAGGTACAGTTCGGCGCCTTCACCGAGCAGGACGCCCCATTTGTTGCGCGATGCGTGCGTTACAATCTTCGGGACCATGTAAGGGCCGGGCATGATGATGCGGATTCGGACGCCGCGCTTCAGCGCCGCGACCATTGTCGCCAAGGCAACCTCGTCCGGGATGAAGTAGGCTGCCGAGAGGTCGATCGATTTCGTCGCTGAAGTTATCGACATGAGGTACATCAGCTGCATGCTTCTCGATCCGCCGCCCGGTGAGCTCGAAAAAACGTGCGCAAGCTGATCGCCTTCGTTCGTCAATCGGGGCAGATAATCGATGCCGTGCAGCGCCTCACCGGTCGTT
>JBBSVJ010000185.1:0-6875 GCA_038233665.1 Lysobacterales bacterium | reverse complement strand
TGAGATCATCGCTTCCGTGAAGAACGGTCTTTACGCCGTCAACTTCGGTGGCGGACAGGTCGACATTACCAGCGGCAAGTTCGTGTTTTCGGCCAGCGAGGCGTACCTGATCGAAGACGGCAAGGTGACTCGTCCAGTGAAAGGCGCGACCCTGATCGGCTCCGGCCCCGAAGTGCTCAATCGTGTGTCGATGATTGGCAACGATCTACAACTGGACGCCGGTGTCGGTGTCTGCGGCAAGGAAGGCCAGAGCTTGCCGGTTGGCGTCGGTCAGCCAACCTTGCGCATCGACGCGATGACGGTTGGCGGTACGGCTGCGTGATCGAGCTTACCCGTTTTACGGAACGTCGCTCTCGCCAGCTACCGCGTCACGCAGCTCTCGAAACAATTCACGGAACGCGCGTGGCGGCTTGTTCGCTTCACTTTCCTGTGTCGCCTGGCGCACCAGTTGGCGCAGGCGCTGGCGATCAGCGCTCGGATGTTGGGCAATGAATTCGCCGAGTGCGCTGTCGCCTTCGGTCAACATGCGCGCGCGCCATGCTTCAAGGCGATGCAGATCGGCTGTGTCGCGGCGTGAATCAGCGCGATCATGTTCCAACGCGGAACGGATCGCGGCTAGCTCATCCTCTTCCAGCTGGCGCATCTTCTTGGCGAGGAACTGCGTCTGCCGCTTGCGTGCTATCTGCGCGGTGATGCTGCGCGCACGCAATACCTCTTCAAGGATGAAGGCGTCCAGCGGCACGTGCTGCAATTGCGCGTCGCTCAGCAAGGCGAGGCTTTCCGCCAGTTTGAACACATCAATGGCCTCGCGACGCAGCTGACTGCGGCTGGGACCATCCCACTGGACTTCCTGTTCTTCGTCATTCATTGAAAAAGCATAGCAAAGTGACTCGATCCGCGACGCCAAACCTTTCATCCATTGACACTCCGCTGTCCCAGGCGGGTGCCAACGAGCACGAGCGCCTCTCTGGCATCTGCGAGGACGTACTCAAGCGTGTCCGCGCGCGGGGAGCAAGCGATGCCGATGTTTCGGCCACGATTGATGCCGGCCTCGACGTCAACGTGCGCTTGGGTGAAGTCGAAACCATCACCAGAAATCGCGATCGCGGCTTGGCCGTGACCGTCTATTTCGGCCAGCGCAAAGGTTCGGCCAGCACGGCCGACCTTGCGCCGGATTCCATCGAGC
Organism: Lysobacterales bacterium; assembly: GCA_038233665.1. Classification (GTDB taxonomy): domain Bacteria; phylum Pseudomonadota; class Gammaproteobacteria; order Xanthomonadales; family Rhodanobacteraceae; genus Dokdonella. The sequence continues at coordinate 5,689 of JBBSVJ010000185.1, read as the reverse complement.
AAACGATCGAACAAGCGTGCGCCATCGCTCGCTACACCGAGGAAGACCCGGCCAACGGCCTCGCCGACGCGGAATTGATGGCGAAGGATTTCCCGGATCTCGACCTCTGGCATCCGTGGGATATCACGCCGGAAGAAGCGATTGAACTCGCCAAACGCATCGAAGACGCCGGCCGCAGCCACGATGAGAGGATCAGTAATTCCGAAGGCGCGTCGGTGCAGGTTGGCTCGTCGTGGTCGGCGGAAGCGAACTCACGCGGATTTCTTGCTTCTGGTCGCGACACCCGACATTCGATGGCCTGTGCGTTGATTGCCGAAGACGACGAAGGCATGCAGCGCGACTTCTGGTACGACGCCGTACGCGCCGCCAGCGATTTCGCTGAACCTGAATCCATCGGCCTCCGCGCCGCCGAACGCGCGGTCGCGCGCTTGAATGCACGCTCGCTCAGCACTCGTGAAGCACGGGTGTTGTTCGTGCCCGAATTGGCTCGCGGCCTGATTGGCCATGCGCTATCGGCAGTCAGTGGCGGCTCGCTCTACCGACGTGCGAGTTTCCTGCTCGATTCGGTCGGCACGAAAATATTTCCCGACTTCATGCAAATCACCGAGCGCCCTCGACTGATGCGCGGGCAAGGGTCTGGCAACTTCGATGCCGATGGCGTCTCAACCCGTGATGCGGACTTGGTCAACAACGGCGTGTTGCAGCGCTACATTCTCGGCAGCTATTCCGCTCGCAAGCTGGGCCTGCCAACGACCGCCAACGCCGGCGGCGTGCACAACCTGCTGGTCACGACGGGCGATGACGACTTCAACGCCATGCTCCTACGCATGGGCACCGGCCTGCTCGTCACCGAATTGATGGGGCAGGGCGTATCGGTACTGACCGGCGACTATTCACGCGGCGCCGCCGGCTTCTGGGTCGAGAACGGCGAGATCGCCTACCCGGTCGAGGAAATCACTATCGCTTCGAACCTCAAGCAGATGTACAAGGGCATCGTCGCCATCGGAAACGACATCGACCGCCGCTCGCACATTTCGATTGGTTCGATGTTGATTGATCGGATGATGATTGCGGGGGAGTAGCGTCGACTAAAAGCCTTGCCGCTTGGTTAGTTGCGCACTTTCCGCCGCCGATAGCGCGAACGAGCAAGCATAATCATGCTAAACACCATTGCTGCCAAAGAAATACGACCGGCAGATGGAACGGGTGTACTGACGAATGGTATTGCACCGAATGGTGTACGACCATCGTTGCTGGCATTGACGTCGCGGCCTTGAGCGTTCGCAGGTTGCGGCAGTGGAATCGGAGGAAACCGATCCTGTTGAGGTCGGCGAAGTTCCAGCGTGTCAATAACGGGAGCGATCAGTGGTTGCCGGAATCGCATCCTGACCAGACATGAAGACTCCCCTCGAGCAGGCGTTGGCGAAACGCCTATCAACCAATTGGAAACCGGAGGCGGTACGCCAAACTGCCCGCTATAAGTGCAGCCCGGATTGAACGCGACCAGCGGGCAGGCGTCCGGAATATTCCTCTCGAGCGCGTAAGGAAGTTCGTTCGGCGGTGTACCAACGCACGACGTAGCGAGTTTGAAAGAGCCGACGTCTACATCCGAGAGATTGCGAACAGTAATCTTGACCATGGCTTCATTAGCACCAACCGGCAGTTCTGCAATTGGCGACATGCTGAACGCAATATCGGTCAATGTGCCAATGACCAGTAGCGGCAGGGGACCGCTACACGTATTTGAGCCGCTGACGTTCTGCCCGACGCAGGGGCGGAAGCGCACGGTGAAAATCGAGGTGGCACTGCGGATGACTGGATAGGTACAGCGTATCGTCTCGCCCGCGCCGAGATCGACTGGAAAGCTCCATTGGAACGCGAAAATATCGGGATGTGACTGAGTGGGCTGTCGGCATGCCGCTTGAAGACTTGGCCCGAATGAATAGGCGCCTTGAGAGCCTTGATAGTCCTCGATGCGGCTCCAAGCAATCGCCGTACCCGCCTCGCTATCCAGGTTACGGATATCGAAACTGAAACTAGCGGTCTCCCCGGGCTGTATCTGGAGATGGCTCGCATCGCCATCGGGCAACGTCAATTCGTAGTTGATCGCAAACGCGGAAGCAGACCCGCATCCTAGGGCGAGCGACAACATCCAACTCACCATCCTGGCAATTTTCATCTCACGGTCCTCGCTATCAGTGAGTCCATCATCTACTTGAAGAGTCTAGGCTTCGCTACATTCCGCGTCCTGACATCGACCGCCGCGCGCACAACTCCATTGGTTCGATGTTGATTGATCGGAAGATCATCGCGCGGGGAGTTGCCTTGTTCGTCTTCGAGATCGGTTGCAATTCTCGATCGATGTGGATCGCTATCGCTGCCAGTGGGGCAAGGTTCGCATTGCAGAAAATCCGGCCAGCAACACCGCGAGCACCAACAATGCGAGGCTACTCAATGTTGGCACTGGAACGAATACAGCCAGCTCGGCAGGCGCAGCACCGAAGCGTGCTTCGTTGTTTACAGGGTTCAAATCGTAGCCGATCCCGTCTTCAAATTGCACGTTGGTATTAGTTCGCATCAACAGGCTTTGAGGGCTCGTCAAAGGTGATGTAAAGCGCAAGCGCAGTTTGCATGTCGCCGCGCCGTTGGGCGGAATTGTTCCTGAAACATACATTTTTTGAGTCGCGGTTGAAGACCCGCCGTAGCATTGCTCGCTTGCGGTGGAACTGGTGCATGCGCCAGGAAAGTCGTTTTAAATCTGGAACGGCGGTGGAGCGAGGCCGGTACCATTGAACTCCGCGCATTCCGTGCCGAAGAACGTGCGCGCGATTGTTCGGCTGCTTGGGTTGGACACCTTGATATCGACGATTGCCGTCGTCGAGCCCGGGGGAACGGTAACGATCGAGCTTGCCAACCCCACATCGGGCAGATCGCCCATGTACAGAATCGGTACCAAAGGGCTAAACCCGGTGAACACCGGCGGGCAATTGTATTCAACGTATCCGCAATAAAAGAGTATCAGGTCATTTCGCGATGTTGCCGAACGCGTCACCGTGATCCTGCAGGTCACCGTTTCCTGCGTAGCGAGGCTGCTGAACGCAAATCTTGCCGGGGTCTCGGTGATTGAGCAGCGCGAGCCTGCCTCGGGCTGAAACGTGTACTCCCCTGCGAAAGCAGATGAGCCGAAACCCGGCCAGAAGCCAGCAGCAACCCAGAATGATCCGAGATCGTTAGTCGTCCGGTTTTTCGCGGTGTAGGTGAATACTCCAGTCTCCCCCGGCTGCAAGCGAGAGAAGTTCGCCGAACCTGCGGGAATGGATAGCAGGATCGCCTGAGCTTGCGCGACCGACGCAAAGGCAAACGCAAGCAAAAGGCTTAGCAACAGCCCGCGAAGCAATCGGCCTTCTGAAGCTTTGATTGATCGTGCATTCATTGCAATCTTCCTGGAGTGAATCCATCACGCGCTCGCCAGATGCATTGGCTGATCCCAATCCTACGCACATCGTGCTTTCGGCGATGGTTGCCCTGTACTCAGGTGCGTTGCAAATCGTGCCGTCATTGGGCAGGCCGTGACGGCAAAACTGGCTCGCTACTGCGCCGAGCCCTTGGGATCACCAAAATTGCTGGGTGCCGCTGGAGCGACAGGGACTTTCGGCAAGTTCGTTTGCAACTCCTGTAACAGCACCTCGACCGCTTTCTCGATACTCGGGTCTTTCCCGGCGGCGAGGAGTTCGGGACGATCGATCACTTCGATATCCGGGCTGACGCCCTCGTTCTCGACGGCCCACTTGCCGTCGGTATCCATGAAGCGGAAGGTGGCGGCGAGAACGCTGCCGCCATCGGCGAGACCGGGGTTCCCTGACAGTCCAATCAAGCCGCCCCAGGTGCGTGTGCCGATGATCTTGCCGAGTCCCAGCTTGCGGAAGTAGAAAGGGAATGCATCGCCGCCGGAACTGGACAGGCCGTTTATAAGCATCGCCTTGGGGCCGGGATGCGACAGCAACGGGGTTGGTGTCGGTTCAACGCCACGTCGCTTCCAATAGTTGAGCGGCTGCCGTGTCAGCAGCTCGACCATACGATCAGGGATGAAGCCGCCGCCGTTGTAGCGATCGTCGATGATCAGCGCGTCCTTGTCGTGATAGGCGAGCAGTCCGCGGAACAATTCCTTGTTGCCTTCAGCAGACGTGTTCGGGACGTGGATGTAGCCGATGCGTCCGTTGGAAAGTTTGTCGACGATGGCGCGACGCTGGTCAACCCATTCGCGATAACGAAGTGTCTGCTCCGAGGTGATCGTCCTGACGCGCTCATCACGAGCGCCGCTTGCATTCGGGCTACCGTTGACGCGCAGGCTGACCATGCGGTCGCCCTTGTTCTGCAAGAGTTCGTAGAAATTCTTGACGCTTTTGCTGTCGACGCCATCGACGGCGATGATGTAGTCGCCGTTCTTCACGTTGACGCCGGCTTCGGTCAGCGGTGATCGCGTTGCCTTGTCCCAGTTCTGGCCGTCATAAATTTTCGCAATTTTGAAATAGCCACTGGCATCGGCTTCTATCTTCGCGCCCAGCAAGCCACCGGGACGGCGCTCGACCTTGGACTCGTCGCCTTGTTGCACGTAGATGTGTCCCGAGTTGACCTCACCGACCAACTCCTGCAACACGTAGTCCAGATCCTGTCGGCTGGCGACGTAGGGAATCAGCGCGGCGTAGCGATCACGCACGGCATTCCATCGATCAAGGCCGCCATGAACGCCGGGGTCGTAGAACCAGTCGCGCAGAATGCGCCAGGCATCGGCAAATTCCTGTTTCCACTCCTGTTGAGGATCGACCAGCATCTGCAGTTGGCCAAGGTCGAGTGTAGCCTTGGCGAAATCCTGGTCGGCCTTCGCATCAAGCAGCGCGAACTTGTCGCGTTGTTGTGCCAGCACCTGCTTGCCTTCGCCGATTACCTGAAATCCAGTGATGCCGTGCGCAAGAGTGATTTCCTTGTCCGAATCCAGTCCGATCATGTTGAGATCCATCCCACTCATGCCTCGACCACCGCCGATCGCCGCAAGGTAGAACAGGGCGTTGTCGCCAGCCTGCAATGACGGGTAGCTGCCGGCCGGCGCCTTGAGCACCTGGACGCGACCGATCATGCCCTCGGGATCGATGCGTAGAGGTTCCGGCTTGTCAGGTTTGTCGTTTGGCTTTTTCGCGCTAAGCGTTGCGTCTGGCTTGTCACCATCGGCTTCCGGATAAACCACTGGACCATTGTTGGCGAGACTGACCGCATAGATGCGGGTGGCATTGATGTAGAGATAGTTCTGTTCGTAGGCGCTGAATTGCAGGTTGTAGTCGCGGTTGGAAAGGAAATACAGCCAGCGTCCTTTCGGATCAAAGCTCGGGCTGCTTGCTGCGCTGGTCGCCTCGGTCACGGGCCAATGCTTTCCCTGCGAAAGCGAATGCAACCAGATGCGATTCAAGCCGTTGTCGTCTTCCAGTACGTAGGCCAACCATTGGCCATCCGGCGACCATGTGTATTCAGTGATGTCGTCGCGCTTGCCGGTATCGATGTCGACCGTATTGCCGCTGGCGACATCCACCGCTCGCAAGCGATGCAGCTTGTCGGCGTAGGCGATGTGCTTGCCGTTTGGCGCGAAGTTCAGCGGGAATCGCCAGATGCCGCCATCGCGGGTCAGTTGGCGCGCTTC
>JBBSVJ010000184.1:0-6905 GCA_038233665.1 Lysobacterales bacterium | reverse complement strand
TCGACATCCTTGATTTCGACGTCGGAAATCTTGATGCCCCACGGATCGGTGGCTTGATCGAGCGTTGTCTGCAAGGTGTGATTGATTGAATCGCGCTTGGAAAGAATCTCATCGAGCTCATGCTGGCCGAGCACAGACCGCAAACGCGTTTGCGCCAGTTGACGGGTGGCCTGATAAAAATCCGCCACCTGCAATACCGATTTTTCCGGATCCACCACGCGGAAGTAGACCACGGCATTGACGCGCACCGAGACGTTGTCGAGCGAGATGACATCCTGCGGAGGAACGTCCATCACATTGACGCGGAGGTCAACACGAATGATGCGCTGGATCATTGGCAGAAGCAGAATCAGACCCGGCCCTTTCGTACCTGTGTAACGGCCCAGCGTCAGGACCACTCCCCGCTCGTACTCGGGCAGTACCTTGATCGTGGAGAAGAGCAGAAAGAGGCCGAGAATGACCAATACACCAACAAATCCAAACATGACGCTCTCCTTTCAAGGCTGCGCAAAATGCGCACAATTCACTCTGCTTTGACCCATAAAACAAGGCCATCACGGCGCAATACTCGAACTCGTGTACCTGCCGCCAATGCGCACTCACTACGTACTTGCCAACGTTCACCCAGGAACCTCGCCTGGGCAAATCCATCGGCGCTGATGGCATCAAGCATTTCGCCGTGGGCATCAAGCATCTGTTGATCGCCACTGATCACCTGCGAACGTCGCGACCGCATGACCAACCAGATAATGAGAGCAAGCACGATGAAGCCGCTGGCAGCGATGCCGCCGATCACGCCCAAGTTGATCGAATATCCAGGAACGTCAGTATCAAGCAGCATGATGGATCCAAAGACAAAAGCAGCTGTGCCGCCAATCCCGAGTGTGCCATAGGCGGGCGTGAATGCCTCGGCGAAGAGCAATCCTAGACCAAGTGCCATCAGCGCGAGCCCAGCATAGTTCACCGGCAGCATCTGAAGCGCATAGAGGCCAACGAGCAGGCAAATTGCGCCGGCGACGCCGGGCAACAAGCCGCCGGGATGAAGCGCCTCGAGCACCAAACCGTAAAGACCGGCGAGCAGGAGCAGATAGGCGATGGTCGGATCAGTGATGACACCGAGGAAACGGCTGCGCCAGCTCGGCGCGAAGTCGCGTATCGCCAGGCCTTTGAGATTCAGCGTGACGCTACGCTCGCCGACGCGCACTTCACGACCATTGGCTTGAGCCAACAGGGCCGGCGTGTTGGCAGCAATAATATCGATGACGCCATCTGCAAGCGCCTCGCGCGCTGTAAGCGTTGCAGCGCCGCGTACCGCCTGCTCCGCCCAATCCGCATTGCGTCCACGCAACTGCGCAAGCGAGCGGATAAAGGCGACTGCATCATTGAGCACCTTGTTGGTCTCAGCATCGCCGGTCGCGACCGGCTTGCCTGCAGCTATCGTATCGGGTTGTGGAGCTGCGCTATTGGAACTGCCTTTTGCATCTTTTTCATTGCTCGGCGTATCCGATTTCTCCGAAAAAGGCGTCGCACCACCGATGGATACGGGTGTTGCCGCGCCCAAATGGGTCGTCGGCGCCATCGCGGCAATTTGCGTCGCGTAGAGAATATAAGTGCCTGCCGATGCCGCCCGTGCACCATCCGGGGCAACGTAGCCGAGCACCGGAATCTTTGCAGCGAGAATGCTGCTGACGATCTGACGCATTGAGCTGGAAAGGCCGCCGGGCGTATCCAGTTGCAGCACGATTGCAGTCGCGCCGTCTGCAATGGCGCGATGTGTCGCGCTATCGAAATACTCTGCGGCAGCCGGGCCAATCGCCCCATTTAGCTGGATGCGTGCGACAAAACCGCTGCCGCTGGTCGATTCAGGGCTCTGCGCAAAGCTAGCCACAACCAGCAGCGTGCAGACAATCGAAAGGCAAGCGAAGCACAATCTTTTCATCGGCGCGAATCTCCCACAGATGCCAGGCTCAATTTTTCGGCGAGCATGCCTTGCTGCACTGACAGCCTACGACATGTGCCCCATTCGCGCCGATTCAACAGACTTTGGGGCAGCTTGAGGTAGACGGGCCTGCGACGAGTTGCACAGTGTGCCCACGCAGAGCATCGCGAATCGAGCAGGTAACGGCATCCGGGGAAAATCAAGCAATCGGGACACGGGCACGTCACATGTTTTCGGCTACGTGCGTGGACGGCAGAAACTTTCGTGGCGAAAAAATGGCTGTATGAGGACAGATCTTGGGCGATTTGCCGCCTCCCAGTGTTTCTATGGGCCAAAAAGCGACGGGAACATGGACCGCGCAGACGGTATTGCAGCCTGGAAGATTTCTGCTGCCCACAGTTCCAGCCGACTCCAGCACCTTGGATAATTCCGTCGCGTGGTCCGAGGCTTTCTGCCACGGCCCACGGCAGTGCGTCTTGCCATCGCTCGCGGCAAGCGACGCTGTCAGCTCAATCATTTTCGCAATGATGCCTGCCGATGATTTGCGGCGGCATTTCCGAAAGACCGTGTCATGCCGACGGCCGTCGGATTTTCGTACCAAGACTTGTTGCTTGATCGGCGCGCCACTCGGATACTCGGCAGATAGCATCAACTTCCTGCACTGAAGGTTTGCAACTGAATGAAAGTATCGATCGCAATCGCGCAAATAGAGGTCGTGCCGGGTAATCCGGAAAGCAACATGATCAAGATGGAGCAGTACGTCATAGCCGCGAAGAAACGCGGCGCGGAGTTGGTTGTGTTCCCGGAAGATGCAATTTGCGGACCGCTCGCAGGTCAGAGCGCTTTCGTCGCCCAAGCACCAAGCTATCTCGCTCGGATGCAAGCGCTGGCGCTTGCCCATGGTGTCGATCTGGTACCTGGCAGCTGGACTGTGAGCGACGGCATCGCGCTGTACAACCAGGCCCACTACATCACTGCGGACGGCGTAGTCGCAGGCATCTACCGAAAGATACACCTGTGGGAAACCGAAAAGGCCATCATCACCCCCGGTACGACCGTTTCGGTTTTTCCGACCCGGTTTGGCTTGGTCGGCCTTGTGGTCTGTTGGGATATTGCGTTTCCACCCTTGTTCACGGCAATGAATCGGCTGGGTGTCGAGTTGGTAATTTCGCCGACGTTCTGGTCGGTGCCTCTGGTTGCGCCAGGAACACCCGATGCCTCAGTTGCGAAGCAAGAGGATATCGACCTGATCGATTCACTTTGTCTTGCGCGCGCCTTCGAAAACGATATCGTGTTTGTCTATTGCAACGCAGCGGGCGCGTTGAGCCTGCCGACAAGCGAAGTCACACTCTCTGGACGATCACAAATCACTCACCCTGGCGACAAACTCATTTGCCGCAGCGAGGGCAACGATGAAGAGCTGCTGGTCGCCGAAATTTCACACCAGCGCGCCTCCACCTTGCCAGCCGCAGCAGGCTGACGACATCTCGTGGGCAGTCGCTTCACTCTGGGACCGCATCCAATATTGCGAACTTGGCAAGCATGAATTCCATGCGTTTCCATTGGCAAGGAATGTTTGCACGGATGAGTCCCAATGCGACGAAAAGCCGACCACCCATTCGATCAACAATTGATTTGGCCAGAGAATAGTCGCTATTGATTGGTTCTCAAGCTTGCGCCAGGAAGAATTGACCAAAGTCGCGGTGTCCATGGACTGAATCCATAGGTAAATGCGCAACGTCTACTGGCATGACGGTTGTGCGCCTTAATCAGCATTGCCTTGATTTCGAGTGGATCCCGAGTTGCCTAAAACATCTCGAAGCCGTCGACGTATATTTCGTCATCCCAGTGCATGGGAGTGCAGGCGTTGGCATCGTATTCGGATTTGATCGAATTCAACATCGACTCATACGCGCTGATCATCGCGTTGTTGACTCCGGTGTCGCTGCGAATCATGAAGACGCCGTAGATATGTCGCTCGAAATCGACCCAGGGGAAAAAACCGAATGCGCCAAGACTGTGCACGAGCGGCGCTTGCTCGAGCGGCCGATCGTTGTATAGCCAACCTCCGAAGCTGTAGCGGATCGGCGTTGCAATACTCGGCGGCGCATAGGCAACCGGGAGGTTGCCGACATTGTCCTGCCAAAGCGTTTGGATCGTACTTGCACGTAGAGAACGCTGGCCATTGCCGCGCCCTTCATTGCTGAGCATATGCAGCAGGCGCGCATAATCCTTGAGATTGCTGCGCGCGCCGCCCGCGATGCGGTAGTTCTGAGTCGGTCCAAGCCCCTGCCAGTCAATGCTTGAAATGCCTAGTGGTGCACCAAGCTCTTGCTGCCACAACGCCTGCCAATCCCCGTTTTCGACAACCTCGACGATACGTCCGGCGATATGCATCGAAACACCTCCGTACGAAAACTGACCGCCGACCGTGTAACCAGAATTCAATGGACGACAACAGGCAATCTGGGATACGGCCTCCGTCAAGGTCAATGTCATATCACTGATTTCGGTGGCGCCCGTATCGTCGCCATAGCCCGCCGTGTGGCTGAACATCTGACGCGTTGTCATCGCGCCCTTGTCACCCGTGAATTCAGGCAGGTAACTAGAGACCGCAGTATCAAGATTGATCTCGCCGCGTTCGACTGCCTGAAGCACCCGAGTTGCACTGAGCAGCTTGGTAGCCGAAGCGACAGGCACCACGGTCGCTGCGGAATAGCTTCCGTAGTAGCTTTCCATCAAGACACCTTGGCGGCCGCCGACGAGAAATCCACCTCCTGGCACTCCCTCGAACGCAAGCAACTCGGAAAATTCGACACGTGCGCTGGGGAACGAGCATACCTCGGCCCAGGCCACGGAGACGGGGGCGATCGTGAGGATCAGACACAGGTTGCATATGATTCGATTCAAGCGATGCCCCAGGGTTTCAATAGATCATCAGCGTAGCAGGACAGGCCCTCGTGCAATATCGACTTGAGATTGACCTGCGTTTCGGCGTTGCAAACTGAGTTCTGGGAGCGCAGCGCGTAGTGAACTTTCTCGCGGGAATCTAAAGAGATCGGGATCGGCAAAAACTGCCGATGTAGCTCAAACTGGCACGTCACATCAATCAAGGCTAGATTGTGCGCGATTGATGAAACCTCTCACGAAAAGGACACGAACGATGAAACGCAACCCGGTTGGCTGGTTCGAAATCTACGTCGACGACATGCCACGAGCGCAGCGGTTCTACGAATCGGTGCTTGGCGTAACACTTCAGAAGCTCGGCGATCCGAGCGATTCAAACGTGCAGATGATGGCCTTTCCGATGGGCATGGATTTACCGGGTGCCGCAGGGTCTTTGGTCAAGATGGATGGTTTTGAATCAGGTGCCAATAGCACTCTGGTCTACTTCACTTGCGACGATTGCGCGGAGGAAGCAAGTCGAGTCAAATCGGCGGGCGGAAAAATTCAGCGCGAGAAGATGTCTATAGGTGAATACGGCCACATTGTTTTGGCCGTCGATACCGAAGGCAACCTGTTCGGCCTGCATTCGATGAAATAAACATCGGGAAATTGCGCCATGTCCCTGGTTTGAAAGCTCGTCCGTGAGCAGGAGCCTACATCGGTGTTGCACGACTCCTCGTTTGAGGCCAATGTTGAAGTCGCCACGCTGGCTTAACCAAGGATCGATGTTGATGCGCCCCCTTAATCGATGGTTTGCCGTTGCTCTGCTGCTGGTTTGCTTCAATGCTTGCGCTGATGACCCGCTGAGCACATTAGCTCCGCAACAGTTGTTCGACGGACTCAGTGAGGGTAATGGCTCGCTGAGGCTCTTATTCGGCAAGCCAAAACAATTTCATGTCGAAAGTAGTGGGCATATTCAGCCCGATGGAAAATTTCGACTCGATCAGACCGTCACGTTCAAAGGTGACGAGCCAGCGCATCGGTATTGGATTATTGAAACGCTTGCCCCTGCCAAATTTGCCGGCACCCTGAGTGATGCGCCGGGTGATGTCACTGGCAGCAGCGAGGGCAATCGACTGACCCTTCGCTACCGGGTCAAGGGACCGATGATCATGAAACAGACCCTCGAACAATTGCCGGACGGAAAAACCATCGACAATATCGGCACGATTACCCTGCTTGGAATTCCGATTGGTCGACTACACGAAACCATCATTCGCAAACATCCGATCATTCACGGCACACACGATCAATAGGTGTTCCTATCGAAAGGCTAAGCCGAGTCCTCACCCAGCACGCGGTTGCTTGGCCAATCCCGTCATTCCGTTTAGCCACTTGATAAACCAAGCGCGCCGCCAGAATTTCTGGCTGACGCGAGATAAGCAATCGAACTACCGTGATTGCGTCTAGCGATTCTGTGAACCCTTGGGCTCTGGCGTCAGTGGCAGCCTGGCTTTGCTGAGATCGGGGATGATGAGGTCCTCCACCGTTACCGTGCCGGTGCGGACGCGATCCTTGGGATCATAGGGATTGGTGCTCATCTGCAACTGCCGATACTCGATGGAACCGTCGTTGTGATATCCCCCGGTAATTCCCGCCGCGTTGTATGCCACGTTACCGGGCGAAAGCGGGCTCCTGCCGGGCGCTCCGACCTTGAGGCCGCCTGTGTATCCAAGTCTGGACCCGGTCACATCAAGCTTCACATCACGCCAGCGCCGTTTGGCCTTGCGCATCGCTCTCGCATTGGCGTACTTCGGCTTTAACTGTTCGAGGATACGATTGGCCTCGACGACCTGATCACTGTCCAAGGCAATATTGATCGCATCGCGAGCACTCACGTAGCGCGAATCCCCGCCTTCGGCGGCCAGCGTGATCCATGCCATGGCTCGTGGCAGATCGACCGGAATCCCCTGCCCCCGCGAATACATGACCGAGAGGTTGTACTGGGCAGGCTTGTACGCCCACGATGCTGAAACCTTGTACATATCGATGGCAAACGCATACTGGTCTTTATCGAACG
>JBBSVJ010000183.1:0-6928 GCA_038233665.1 Lysobacterales bacterium | reverse complement strand
TGTGAGCAGCAATGGTGTACTCAATGACTGCACAGAGCAGAAGATCAGATGAATTGGCGCAGTTTTCCGCTACGTCCGCGAATTCCGGTTAAACAATGAACCTTTCACAAGCAACCCTCAGATCATTGCAGTCGATCTTTGCTGCCGACGCGCTAAGCACCGGGATCGCCGAATGCGCGGTTTATGCCTACGACAACTCGCGTCGCGAGGCGCTTCCCGATGCCGTGGTGTTTCCGACCACTCATGAGCAGGTCGTAGGCTTGGTGAGCCTGTGTCGTGATCAGCGCATTGCCTTGACTGCGAGAGGTCGCGGTACCAATACGACCGGCGCCAGCGTACCCGTCGCGGGCGGTATCGTTGCCAGCTTCGAACGCATGAATCGTATTCTAAAAATAGACCCCGACAATCGTCTTGCGGTGGTCGAACCCGGTGTACTCAATGCCGACCTGCAAGCGGCTCTCATGCCGTATCGATTTTTCTGGGCACCGGATCCGACTTCAGCCCCGTTCTGTTCTATTGCCGGCAATATCGCGTGCAATGCCGGGGGGCCTCGTGCCGTGAAATACGGCGCGACCCGCGACAACGTCCTCGCCCTGCGCGCGGTCAACGGCCGTGGTGAGGAGTTCCGCTGTGGCAAGCCGACTACCAAGGGCGCGACCGGCTACGATCTGACGCGTTTGCTGATCGGCTCCGAGGGCACGCTGGCGGTCATCACTGAAGCGACACTCAAACTGACGCCAATGGCCTCGGACAAACGCACCTTGCGCGCGACCTATGTCGATATCGCCGCCGCCGCCGCGGCGGTTTCTCGAATCATGGCTCAGCCGGTCACCCCGTGTGCACTGGAATACATGGACGAGGAGGCCCTGCGCCTCGCCCGACATCACGCAGGGGATTCGATTCCGCAAGCTGGAAGCCTGTTGATCATCGAAGTCGACGGTGAACCTGACGCGCTGGATTCAGCCGTTGCCGCCATCGAGCACGCCGCCAGTGGCGAAGGCCTGATCGAGATCCGTATCGCGAGTGATGCCGATGAGGTTGCCAAGCTGTGGTCGGCACGCAAGGCCTTGTCGCCGGCACTGCGCACGCTTGCTCCGAACAAGATCAACGAGGATGTCGTGGTGCCGGTCAGCCGAGTTCCACAACTGATCGCGGGCTTGAAGGAAATTTCCACGCGGCAATCCATCCCGATTGTCACCTTCGGCCACGCTGGCAACGGCAACATCCATGTCAATCTTCTCTATCAGCCAGCGGATCCCATCCAGCTCGCGAATGCACCGGACTGTTTGTCGGAGGTGTTTGATCTGGTGTTTTCGCTGGATGGAACCTTGTCTGGCGAGCACGGCATTGGCTTGGCCAAACGTGAGTTCATGCCGCGTGCGCTGGATGCCGTATCGCTTGATCTGATGCGTCGGATCAAAACCCAATTTGATCCCGAGGGAATTCTCAACCCCGGTAAATTGTTGCCGGATTGATTGACGCCGAATCAGCGTCGCCTGCCAGAGCGCGAACCTCGTCATCGCCAAGATCCCGCCAGTGCCGCTTGCCCAGATCGGATAAAACCAAATCACCGATCGCGACTCGTATCAGCCGCAGCACACCGATATCGAAAGCCGCCAGCAGCCGGCGAATCTGCCGGTTTCGGCCTTCGTCAAGAACGATTTCAAGCCACGCGTTCTTTTCGCCTCGTCGCAACTCGCGCACAGATACGGCGGAGAGGCGTTCGCCCTCGGCATCGATACCGCGTTGAATCTGCGCGATCAGTCCCGCATCAGGCAGACAATCGACCTGGACATGGTAGGTTTTCTGAAGACCCGATTCGGGTGCGCTGACGCGTGCTGCCCACTCGCTGTCGTTGCTGAAAAGCAGCAAACCTTCACTGGCTTTATCGAGTCGACCCACGGCGGCCATCCAAGGCAAGTCGGCCCCTTCGAAGCATTCGTAAACGGTTGCACGCCCGAGCTCATCGCCCGTGCTGGTGACCAGCCCGCGCGGCTTGTTGAGCATGAGATAGCGACGCGGCGGCGATTCGATTGGATTGCCGTCGATGTCGATGTCCGCGCCGGCGAACGTGCGCGACTCAGGATCGCGCACCAGCAGACCTGAAACGCGAACGCGGCCTTCTCGAACCAGCGCCTCGGCCTGCGAGCGTGAGCACACTCCGCGTTTGCAGATGACCCGGGCGAGTCCATGCTGCGCGGCTCCGGGAACACCAGCTGTCGATCTTGGACCTGTTTGCGCTGGCTTGCGTCGCAACGCGGCTCTCCAAATCAAAACGGGGCGCCAAAGCGCCCCGTGAATTCTAATGCGACTCTCAGATCACGGTCGACGTTCGAGTGCGGGATCGTCCTTTGCCATTGGCATCAGATCCTGCTTGGAGACGCCGAGGAACAGCAAAACCGGGTTCGATACGAAGATCGACGACAAGGTGCCAACGCCGATACCGATCAGCATGATCAGACCGAAATTCTCCAGCGCAGGTCCACCGATGAAATACAGGGTTCCGACGGCAATCGCTGTGGTCGCGCTGGTCATGATCGTACGTGACAGTGTGGTGTTGACCGCGCGATTGAGAATATCCACCGAATCGCCCTTGCGCGAGCCGCGGAAAATTTCCCGCACACGATCGAAGACGACGATCGTGTCGTTGATCGAATAACCAATCACCGACAGCACTGCCGCGAGCGCTGGAAGATCAAACTCGCCGCCGATCAGGGCGAAAACCGCGAGGGTGAACAAGGTGTCATGTATTTCAGTGACAACCGCGGCCACCGCAAACCGCCACTCAAATCGGACCCACAGATAGATGGTGATACCGATGACCACGAAGATCACCGCGATCAGACCGTTGTCACGCAGCTCCTGACCAACTTGTGAGCCAACAAACTCACTGCCTTTGACACTGGCATCGGCGCGTTTCACTTTCAGTGCGGCGAGAACCTTCGCTGCAAGCTTGTCATTTGCAGCAGCGCCCTCCTTGTCCGATTTACCTTGCGCATCCTTGTCGGCAACGATGCGGATGGCGAAATCATTGGTACCGCCGAAAGTCTGCACCACGGCGTTGCCGAAGCCGCCATCAGTCAGCGCAGAGCGGACTTCGGCAACACTGATCGACTTGTCGTAGCTGACTTCAACGCTGGTACCGCCGGTAAAATCCAGGCCGTAGTCAAGCCCACGAATGGCCAGCACAGCAATAGCAAGAACCATCAGCACGGTCGAGACGACGATGGCAACCTTGTGCCAGCGCATGAAGTCGATCTTGCTGTTCGGATTGAAAAGTTCCATGAATAATCCCTGAGGTCAGATCGGCAGCGACTTGAGCTTGGAGCGGCCGAAGATCAGCGCCACAAGTGAATGGGTACCGGTCACGGAGGTGAACATCGAAGTAAGAATACCGACCGACAAGGTGATGGCGAATCCGCGAATCGGACCCGAGCCGAAGGTCATCAGGCTCACTGCGGCGATGAGGGTGGTGATGTTGGCATCGAGAATCGTTGTCCAGGCTTTCTCGTAACCCGCCCTGATTGCAGCGAATGGCGTCATGCCGTTGCGCGATTCCTCGCGGATACGTTCGCAGATAAGCACATTGGCGTCGACTGCCATGCCAAGCGTGAGCACGATTCCGGCGATACCGGGCAAGGTCAGTGTCGCCTGGAAGATGCTCAGAATCGCAACGACCAGAATCAGATTCATCAGCAAGGCAACATCGGCGATGATTCCAAAAACTTTGTAATACACACCGACGAACAGAACGACGAGCAACATGCCGATGATGACGGCATTCATGCCCTTGTGGATATTGTCGGCACCGAGGGTTGAGCCGATGACGCGCTCCTGGACGATATCCACCGGGGCTGCCAGCGAACCGGAGCGCAACAGCAGCGCGAGTTCCGAGGCTGCCTTGGCACTGTCCAGCCCGGTCGTCTCGAAACGGTTCGAGAACACGCCACGGATGTTTGCGAGGCTGATAACTTCCTCGGTGATCTTGGCGCTGCGTACTTCCTTGCCGTCGACCACGCGAACTTCCGGCGTGCGCTCTACGAGCACCACAGCCATGCCCTTGCCGACGTTCTGCGACGTGAAATCGAGCATCTTGCGTGCGCCAGCCGAGTTCAAGGTCACGCTCACAGCGGGCGTACCGCTTTGCTGATCCACCGAGCTCGATGCATCGACCAGCTCGTCGCCGGTGACAATGACTTTCTTCTTGAGAACAGCCGGTCGGCCATCCTTGAAATAGTAGAGGCGCGAGTCGGGTGGAACCGAGCCGGTTCGCACAGCTTCGGCGACATTGACACTTTCGTCTTGCGCGCGATATTCAAGCGTGGCCGTGGCACCGAGCAGCTTCTTCGCCTCGGCGGTATCCTGCAGACCCGGCAGTTCGACAACAATGCGGCTGTCGCCCTGCTGCACGATCAACGGCTCGGCAACGCCCAGCGAGTTGATGCGGTTGCGCAGGGTGGAGACGTTTTGCTTGATCGTGTTGTCGGCAATCTGCTTGATGCGTTCGGGCTTGATCGTCGCGTTCAAGGTCGGTGAACCGTCGACTGACGGCCCATCGGTGACGACCAGATCGGTCAGATCAAAAGCGATCGCAGTGGCAACCTTTTCGCGATCTTCTTCATTGCTGGTCTGCACGATGATGTTCTGCGCGCCGCGGCTGACCTTTGCGTTGCGCACGCCCTTGTCACGCATCAAGGTGCGGATATCATCGACGTAGCGTTGCTGCTGGAACTCCAGCACGCTCTTCTGATCCACCTGCATGAGGAAGTGCACGCCACCCTGCAGATCGAGGCCCAGCGGCATCGAGTTGGCACCGATCGCCCGCATCCAGGTCGGCACGGTGGACGCCAGATTCAAGGCGACCGTGAAATCGTCGCCGAGATCCGTGCGCAAGGCACTCGCAGCCGCAAGCTGCGCATCGGTATCAGGGAAGGTCGCCAGCAGGCGCTCATCCTTGACCTGCACATCGTCGAAGGCAATCTTGCGCGTTTGCAACGCCTGCAGTGCACGCTCCTTTACCGCATCGTCAACGACGCCGCTCTTGTTGGCGAGCACCTGCACAGCCGGTTGCTTCTGATACAGCGAAGGCACCGCAAACAGCACACCGATGAGCGCCACAAGGGCGACCATGATGTGTTTCCAACGGGGATAATCGTTCATTCGTACAAATCCGGTTTTACGCTGTTGCCGATCTATCAATTATTTTTCAAGCGGATCGCGATTCGACCAGCGTCGGATTGCTGCCAACCCCGACGTGAAGATACGAGCTCGCGACCGCGCCACCGTTCAACGCAGTGGGGTTGCCTGAATGAAACTCAAGCCTGCTTGATCGTACCCTTGGGCAGAACTGCCGTGACCGCACTTTTCTGCAACTTGACGGTGACCTTGTCGGCAATTTCAAGCGTAACAAAGGTATCTGCCATGTCTTCGATACGACCGAGCAGACCGCCGCTGGTCAATACTTCATCGCCCTTGGAGAGCGCAGCGATCATCGCGCGGGCTTCCTTGGCGCGCTTCATCTGTGGACGGATCAGCATGAAGTAGAAGATGCCGAAGATGATGATCAACGGCAGGAACGACATCAGCGGATTCGGTGCGGCTGCCGCTGGTGCGGCCTGCGCATAAGCGGAACTGATCAAAAAATCCATGGCGACTCCGAAAGTTTGCTGCATGTCCGGCGGTCGCCGGGACACGAAAAAGGCCGCGGATTATGCCACGCCAGCGACCTCTGCGCACGATGCAAACGATGACCGGCGGCATTCTGTCAAGGCGTGCGAATTCTCTTACTCCGGGTCTGGAAGCGAATAATCGAAGCCATAACAGTGCGTTCCTTCGCGAATGATGATGTTCAGCGCGCCACTCAATCCGGTCAATTGCCCGGTTCCGGAATCCGGCACCACGGTCACTGACAAATTCGGCTGACCCCGATTCATGGTTCCGGAATGCTGCAGAACGAAGCTGCCCTCGCGCCCCTGCAAGCTTCCAACCACCCGCTCGATGGCGACGTAGCCTGCCGATCCTTTAACCTCGGTCATCGCACTGAGCATTTCACCGATACTGCTGGCTTGCAGATCCCCATGAAACTGCTTGTTGATCGAGATACGACCCCGCGTCTCGCCATCACCGACCTCATTGAGATCGAGCGGATCAAGCGTGACCTCAAAGGTGCCGGTAGCGTGCTGCTTCATCAGTTTGTGCTTCCTTTTTCGATGGATTGTTCAACCGACCCCCGCACCTCGCCATCCGCAAAAGCTTTGCATCGCGTCAGTGGCTAACCCTGCGCAACCGGGCGCGGCGCCAGAGTGGCCGCTGGCGAGAGGGTGATACGAAAACAGGCGCCGCCACCTGCCACGGGGACGTATTCGAGTGTCGCCTGGCTTGATTCACACATCTGTTTGGCCAGATACAGGCCCAGTCCAGTGCCGTATTCGCTGGTGGTGTAGAACGGATCGAAGATCTGCGCGGCGACCTTGGCCGGAATGCCGGGTCCGCGATCAACCACCTCCAGCACCGGCGGCCCCTTGTCGGTGGCCAGTCGCGCGACCACCACGACACGCGCCACCGCGCCGGGTTCGCGTCCGTAGCGAATCGCATTCTGGACCAGATTCCAGACCACTTGCTGCAAGTGCTGGGGATCAACCATGGCCTCGATTTGTCGGTTCTGGGTAATCGCGCGCAGATGGTCTTGGCCAATGTCATTGCTCTGCTTGTATTCCTCGACAAACGCCAGCGCCCAGGCATTCAGATCGATACTTTCCGGGCGGGATCGCTCGCGACGCGAGAGCTGCAGGATGTTCTCGATAACTTCGTTGGCGCGGGTACAGTGATTGTTGACGATTTCGACGAGACGGCGATCCTCATCCTCCATGCTTTCCGATTCGGCCAGCAATTGCGCCGAGTAACGGATCGCGGCGAGAGGATTGCGGAT
>JBBSVJ010000182.1:0-7013 GCA_038233665.1 Lysobacterales bacterium | reverse complement strand
CCCGTGGCTGCGCTTAAACAATCTGTGCAACGGCGCTGCTTTTGGCCGCTACGTTTGTGAGCGTGAGACAAAAAAACGGGCGCAATGAACTGCGCCCGTTGGATTCAGCGATGGATCGGGTCGACTACTGGCACATGTATGTCGAGATATCGAAGGAGTTCTCGAAGATCGAATCGGCGTCACCGATGCGCACCTTGTCGAGGAACATGCCGGAGTAGTTCAGGCCCGGATCCGACGACAAGCGCCAGCGCACCTTGATCGTTTGTCCGGAGTAGCTGGACAGATCGACGCTGAAAGGCTTGAACACCGCCGTAGCATTGTCGTTGTCCGCATCCGCGTTGGAAGAAGCCGTGCTTACACCACTGTAAATGCCCTTGCCGTCAGCGAAGCCGCAGGCGTTGATCGGACTCGGCTGCCCAGTATTGAACACGGTTGGATAGCCGCCAGCCGGGGGCAGGTCAACCCAGCTTGCGCCACCGTTGGTTGAAATCTCGGTGACCACACCATCCCAGCCAAACTCGAAGTTGTATTTGGCCGAGAACGTCAGGCTCGCGTTGTTGCCCAAGGTCAGCGCAGGCGTTTCGATACTGGCGCAGGTCAGATCAGGGTAGTTCGGACCTTGACCGCCTGTGTGGTAGCTCAAATTGCCATTGGCAGCAGCGAGATTGCTGATTGCCCACGCCGATTCCGCGACCAGATAAGTGGCGTTTTCGACATTGTCAACGTAAGGATCCGGATCGGGACCGAGCGCGCTGGTCGGCGTTGCACCAACGATTTCCGACAACGGTGACGAGTTGCCAAAGCTGTCATCGGCTTCGAAGCGATAGTAGTAAGCCTGTCCATTCACAACCGACGTGTCGCTGTAGCTTGTCGCCGCGATCCCTGACGCAATGGCCGTGGATGAAACCATGAATGGATCTGCCGAGCGATAGACCGTGTAGGTCAAGCCACTCGAAGCCGGGCAACTCGCCGTAGCCGCTTGCCAACTAAGTTCATTGCTGCAGCTGATGTTCGCCCCATCGACATCGAGCGATGTGCTCTGGATTTCCGGCTGCAAGGAGCAATCGTCGGCCGAGACGACATCGATGCAACTGGAGACATTGCCTTCCACATCGCCCGCTACGCCGCGCACTTTGTAGGCGTATGAAAAACCGCCCTGCGACTTGTCATCGACGACAGGCGAGATGGCTGAATCGGAAATCAGCCGGAAATTACCTGCCGCTGCCGTGGCGCAGGTTCCATTCGCGCGATAGAGCTGGAAACGCTGTGCCGCAGCGGAACTGAATGCAACGGCAATCCCACTGGAACCGTTGCTGACGACATTGACTGAGGTCGGAGCGGCAAGCGGAGTCGGATCAGGCATGGCGAACCCGCCTGATGCGACCACGGCGTAGCCTTGCGTGCTGGACTGTGGTCGGCCGTTTCCAGGCACCGAAATTGCCTTCACGCGAATTGTGTACGCGCCCGCCAAGGGATTGATCAGGCGCACCTGTTCGACCGTGTCGCGCGCGTCTGCCGCGCCACCCGCGGTCGAAACGCCCAGGTTGAACACGTTGCCCTTGTAGATCGCAGCGTTTGGCGCGACGACTTCAAGATCAAGATTGTTGATCAAGGCCATGCCGGCGCCCCCCGCCGCTTCCGGATCGAACCAGGTAAGGGTGACGCGAAGTTCCGCGCTACCGGCGACGCTGTTGATTGTGTATTCCTTGACCTCACCGGTTTCCATGCCGGCAATTTGAGTGCGCTCGAAGATGCGCAGGCGGCGACTGTCATCGCCGCCGGTCAGAGTTGATTTGAACCAGAGATTGCCGTCAAGCCAAGCGCGACCCCAGCCGGAGTCCGCATTCGGCCAATTCGGCGCGCCGAGTGGATTCGTGCCATTCAACAAAACTGCCTTAAGCATCATTCCACTTGGGTTGTAGGCATCAGCGGCTGTCTTGACGCCGCGCGGGTAGAAACCATCGGCAAAATACTGGCGGATCAGCGCGGCATTGCCGCTGATCGTGGGCGCAGCCATCGAGGTGCCACTGTTGGCTTTTGGTGTGGTGTAGACCGGAACAGCGCTGAACGATGTCGTATTCCGTGCCGACTGGATCGACGATCCGGGCGCGCCGATATCGGGCTTCTGCCGACCATCTGCCGCCGGTCCACGATTGGAGTAGCCGGCGACGACCAGGCTGCCGGCGTGTCCCAGTGCGGCGACCGACAGAACGTTCTTGGCGTTGCTCGGTGAGCCGGTCTGGACCGGGCCGGGATCATCATTGCCGGCCGACACCACAACCAACATGTCTTCGTTGGCCCAACTCGTGGCATCTGCCTCGGCGTCGTTGGTGCTGTAGACACCCGCGGTCGACGAGCCCCAACTGTCGCTATGGATGCGAGCGCCGCCGGCATAAGCCTGATCGAGAGTGCCGGCGAAATCGTTGACGTAAACCGACGTGGGTGAGGTGCCACCGATATCCTGCAGCAGGAGCTGCGCATTCGGTGCCATGCCATCCGCCTGCTCGTGATTTGCCGCGCTTGGCGTGGAGGCAAGATACGTGCTGGCACCGAACGTGCCGGCAACGTCGCCGAGTACGGTTCCGGTCGTGTGGGTTCCGTGTCCGGAGGTGTAATCGTAGTCCACCGGACCATCGCCGCCGAGACTGGGCTGCAGCCAGTAGGCGTAAATCTTGCGATTCGGATAGGTGTTGCCGATGGCCGGAAGGACCGGCGGCGGATTATCCGACAAGGTTATTTGCATAAGCGGACCGCTGCCCTTGTCGAGGGTGGTGAAATTGGCCACCCACGGTGTGGTGCCCGAGTCGGCAACGGCGACAATTTGACCGCTGCCGAAGATGCCGTGATCCCACACGGGAGTCGGCCCGCAGGCGGCACCGTTGCCACCGCAACTGCCGAGCAGGTTGCCCTGGATGGCGCCGATCGATGCCGCATTGTTCACCGTTGTTGGTAGCCACGGTTCGATATAGGCCACGCTGTCGAGAAGGCTGGCGGCGTGCAGCAACTGATCAAGCTGATCGCGCGGCACGCCGGCATGTACGAAAGGCGTGGCTTGCGCGCGCTGACTGCGGCTCGTGATGCGAACGCCGGGGACCAGCTTGCGCAATGCGGCTTCGATCTGCGCGGAGGATTCGCCCTTGAACCCACGGATATCGACGATGTCCATGATCTCCTGCGAATCAGATACATCCTCAGGCGACTGCTGGAGCAACTGCGTCCGTGCATCCTTCCAAAGGCGTGGATCGACCTTGTAGCTTGCGGCGTAAAACTCGACGCTGCGCACGCCGACGCTTTGCTTGATCGCAGCGAGGCTGTTGCCATTGAGTTTTACCAAATAGGCATTGTTCGGAATGTAACCGACAATTGCCACACCTTTCGCTTCCAGTGACTCTCTTCCGGCCGCCAGCTCAATCGCGTGAAATTGGACGATGGCGTAACTCGAGCTCACGGTGTCGGCCGCCGCGCTCAATGGCGCATTCAGTCGTTGAGTGGCCGGGTCGAAGATGCCGGCACGCAGAATGATCAAATCGGGATTGGTGGCTGCGGCAGCAATCGTTGTCGGATCGAGTCGTTGTGCGGGGACGGCGACTCGCTGATCGATGGTCGCGGCCGAGGCTTGGCCCAACGCGAGTGTCAGTGCGCTGGCCAGCGCTAGTCGGCGAAAATTGCGGGTCATATAAGGTGTTCTCCGGTTGAATCCAGTGGAAAGATCAAAACGATCCGTGCGGCAAGCCTCCCCCTTCCCGGAAAAGCGCCAGCCCTCGATAGTGCACGAGGTGCCGATGTGATGCCTCGGTCTTCAGGGGGAGGGTGCCCGGCGCGGCCGAAACCAAATTTTCAGGGCGCTGGCTGTGCTTTTTCGCAGCCGCCGTTTACTTGCAGCCGTCTCGCCATGGCGAAAGTCTCAGCCATGAGCAGAGTTTTGCAGCAAATCCAGCCCTGCTCGATTCGCCGTTGTGCGAGTTCCGACAGAACCTCTTGCGCGCCCTTCGCGGCCATGCACCTCTGCAACCCATAACTCTGTCCGTCTCGCTGGTTTGTGCTTGCAAGCGGGTCGTTTGGCCACACATCGACCATCCGATATCGATGAGTCGAGCAATGAACGATTCCACTGACATGCTGCATACCTTCCAGCTTGCCCAAGGCGGCTTTCGCGGCAGCTTGGTTCGGCTTGAGACGAGTTGGAGCGAGATTCGCACTCACGCTAGCCACGCGCCTGAAATCGAAGCGTTGCTTGGCCAATCGCTGGTCGCCAGCGCCCTGTTTGCCGGTGCCCTCAAGTTTGAAGGACGATTGTCGATCCAGCTTCGCAATGCCGGGTCACTGAACTTGCTGTTTGCGGAGTGTCGCCATGATGGTGCGCTGCGCGGAATCGCCCGCTGCGCGGAGCATGCAGACATTTCTGCCGTCAGCTTGGCGGGCCCCGATACTCAACTCGCAATCACGATCGAGAATGAGCAGACCGATAACCGTTATCAGGGCCTGGTCGAGGTTGACTCGGAAAACCTCGCGGCTGCATTCGAAGGCTACTTTGAGCGTTCCGAGCAACTGCCGACCCGCCTCATGCTGGTTCAGCACGAGGGTCGATGTGCGGGAATCATGTTGCAAAAGGTTGCTGGCGAGGGTGGCTCGGAGCCGCTCATCAATACCGATGCGTGGAATCGTATTGATCATCTGCTGGCAACCTTGACCGAGCCGGAATTGCTGAATTTGCCCGTGGATACCTTGCTTACGCGGCTGTTTCACGAGGAAGAGGTTGTCCTGCAGCCAGGTCGCCCGCTGCGCTTTGAATGCAGTTGTTCGACCGAGCGCGTGCTCGGAATGCTGCGTTCTCTGGGTAAGCAAGAGGCGCAAGAGGCGCTCGGAGAGGATGGCGAAATCAAAGTCACCTGCGAGTTCTGTGATCACCGATATACGTTTGATTCCGTGGATATCTCGGGGTTGTTTTCGGAGATTCCACAGGCTCCGGGGAGTCCTCGCCAGCAATAAGCGACCCCTGGGCCCGGAAAAGACGCTTGTCCAGGCCATGAAAGCCCGGCATCTGTCGATCTGAACCGTTGAAAGCTCGATATTTCAAGCATTTGGCAGGATAAGCTGAGCCGCATTCATCTGTTTGTTTTTCGTAAAATGGCGTACAATCAACGCCGTTGCCGACAACACAGCTTGAAGCAGGTTGAGGAGGAACTCAGCTTGCTTGTCTGAGGTCAGCAGATACTCACACTGGGGAAACTCGTGATGTTGTTCCGCATTGTCATCGTCCTGCTTTCGCTGGTGCTGTCGATAGACGCAGCGGCGCAGCGGGTTGCGCCAGCACAGATTGTCGATGCAAAGCGTCCGCTGTTCGATCGGATGCTGTCGGTCGAGGTCAGTTCGCCGCTGAGCGGGACCAGCAGCCAAGTGGTGCCGTTGTGGGCGAGCCCTGATGGTCGGCTGCTCGCAATCGTTGCGATGTCAAAAGACGCTGGCGCGCCCACCTTGCCACCTTCACCTGCTTTTGGTGGCGTATCCGATTTGCGGGTTGTCGATGCCACTGATCTGTTTTCCGCCGGATTGCGCTTGCGCATCGGTCAGGATATGCGCGCAGACCTGACTCTCGGTCAGCTGGCTTCCCCCGTTTCCTACGGCACTTCCCCACAGTTCGATTGTGCTTTCGAAGCGTGTACCGCTGGACAAGCGGTCGCCGGAAATAATTCGTCACTGTCAGCCAGAATCGGGTTTGGCTGGAGTCCAGCCGTCAGCGAAAATGTAGATTTCTCGTTTGGTCTTTCATGGTTGGACGGCGGAGCAAACCAGCTGCCAGTGCTGGCGCAGTCGCTGTCGACTTCATCGCCGATCGATCTTGGCCTGCTTGATCTTCCAGGCATCGCCAATTACCGGCTTGATTCCGCTCGCCGTCTGAGCGCGCGTGGATCCTGGCAGTCGAGTCAAGGATCAGTCGTTGATCTGACTGCGGCGCTTGGCAGTGTTCAATTGTCGCCAATCTGGTACGGGCTTTCCGGTTCCGGTCTCGATTTGAATCAGGCGTCGCTCGGTCTCGGTCTCTCCAGCGGCTCGTTGCGCGGAAGTATCGTCGGGCGGATCAATAGTCTCGATGAGCCGGGCGTTATTGGCAGCCAACGCTGGAGCGGTTTGGATCTTGGTGTTTCGTGGCGGACGCCTTGGCGCGGTGAGGTCACGGTTGGCGCGCAGAACCTGTGGTCAGCGCCACTGGATGCGGCAACATCACATGATGTAGACGCCAGCAAAGCGCGCACGCCCTACGTGCAATACCGCCAGGATCTCTGAGCGGCTCCACGCGTCACGACCTTGTTCGCGACAACAACCGCATCCGACCTTGCAGATTCTTTGTTGCTCCAAGCAGCCAAGGCGCCAGCGCCTCTACTTTTGCGCTGACCGGTAGAACGGTCAACCGACACGAACGGACGACGACCCCCAAAAATTCCGTCGCCCTTGCGCAGGCAGTAGTCCGGTGCCTCTGCCTTTGCTCAAATCAGCAAAACAGTCAACTGACAGTAACTGGCGACGACCCCCAAAAATTCCGTCTCCCCTGCGCAGGCAGGGGTCCAGCGCCTCTGCCTCTGCTCCGATCAGCAAAAAAGCCAACTGACAGGAATTGGCGAGCATCCCCAAAAGTTCCGTCGCCCCCGCGCAGGCAATGATCCAGTGCCTCTGCCTTTGCTCCAATCATCAAAACCGCCAACCGACACGAACGGGCGAGCATCCCCAAAAATTCCGTCGCCCTTGCGCAGGCAGTAGTCCGGTGCCTCTGCGTTTGCTCCGATCAGCAAATCAGCAAACTGACAGGAACCAGCGACGATCCCCAAAAAGTTCCTCCGCCCCTGCGCCTGCGAGGGTCCAGCGCCTCGGCCTTTGCTCCAATCAGCAAAACGGTCAACCGACACGAACGGACGACGATCCCCAAAAGTTCCGTCGCTTCCGCGCAGGCAGGGGTCCAGCACCTCTGCCTCTGCTCCAATCATCAAAACCGCCAACCGACACGAACGGACGACGAT
>JBBSVJ010000181.1:0-7026 GCA_038233665.1 Lysobacterales bacterium | reverse complement strand
GAGCAAGGCGGCTTTGGAAACGCAGTGCCGGGATATTTCAGAAAGTAACGGCATGAAGTTTCAAACAGGGCGAGCAGGGGATAGTGAGCCTGAGCAACTTACTGATTCTATTAAGTGAATCCAGTCACATCTTTGTACGCTATATAGAATCACCGAGACAATACTGTAGACCGGTGCTCACTCCTGAACGACCAATGGCGTCCCTCGGGAGAGCTTCAAGCGCGTGGTAGACCCGAAATGCCGATTCGATGGAGTTCTGGCAGACTGGCGCGCTGAAAACACACCTGCCCAGCCCATGCGCGAACGATCTCTCAACCCAGAGCCATCCATGCAGACTATCGAGACGCGAATTCGCGATTATCTTCGTGACTCCAATCCCTCGCCCGAACAAGAAACTTTGGGGTCGGAAGACAGTCTTTTCGACGCCGGGGTCCTCGATTCGATCAGTGTTCTGTCCCTCGTCACATGGCTTGAACGCGAATTCGATTTCATCGTTGATGATGACGAGATTTTGCCCGAGAATTTCGACGGGATCGGCCCGCTGGTTCGCTTTGTGCGGAGCAAGAGCGCCGGAGAAGGCTTGGCTGGATGATCCGCATTGAGCAATTGCTGGAGAGGTCGGCCGAGCGTTTTCCAGAACGAGCCGCCGTCGTCTGCCGCGATGTCCGTACTAATTATGCACAACTGGATGAATGGGTTGATCGGCTCGCTTGCGGGCTTTGCCTGATCGAGGGATTCGGTCGAGGCGATCGTTGTGTCGTGTTCCTCGACAATCGAATCGAGACGACCATCAGCATTTTCGCAACGCTGAGGGCTGGCGGCGTTTTCAGTGTCATCAATCCATCGACCAAGGCCGACAAACTCGCTTTCGTGCTGGGCGACTGCGAGGCCTCGATTCTGATCACCCAGCGTTCCCTTCTGGAGACGGCCCGCAAGGCTGCGAAAAGGACATCAAGCATCCGCCGCATCATCGTCGTTGATGGCGGCAGTGACGGAGATGACGCTTGTGTCGATTGGGATCATTTCCTCGCGACGGCGCCGCGCAAGCGCATCCCGACATTCAGCGGGATCGATATCGATCTCGCGATGCTGATTTATACCTCGGGTTCGACCGGCCAGCCGAAAGGCGTGATGATGACGCACCGCAATGTCGTGTTCGCGATCACCTCGATCACGACATATCTGGAAATGCGCTCCGAGGATGTGGTTTTGAGTGTCCTGCCACTGTCGTTCGATTACGGGCTGTATCAGTTGCTGATGTGCGTATCCCTGGGTGCCACGCTGGTGCTCGAAAAGTCGTTCGCGTTTCCGCAGAAAATCCTGCCGATGCTGGCCAGCGAGCAGGTAACCGGCTTCCCGTTGGTGCCGACGATGGCCGCGTTGATCGTGCAACTGCGCAACTTCAATCCGGCCTGGGCGTCGAGCGTGCGATTCCTGACCAATACGGCTGCGGCCCTGCCGACCGCGCATATCAGAAAGCTACAAAGTTTATTTAGCGGTGCACGTGTTTTTTCGATGTACGGCATGACCGAATCTAAGCGCTGCACGTGGTTGCCGCCGGAGCAGCTGGCGACGCGTCCGGATAGTGTCGGTATTGCCATTCCGGGAACCGAGGTCTGGGTTGCCGATGAGGCCGGCAATGCGGTCCCGCCGAATACCGTCGGTGAGCTGGTCGTTCGCGGCGGCCACGTCATGCAAGGCTACTGGCGCAACGAGATGGCGACGGCGGTCGCTTTGAAGCCCGGTCGCTATGCGTGGGAGAAGGTTTTGCACACCGGCGATCTCTTTCGGATGGACGAAGAGGGCTATTGCTACTTTGTCGGGCGCAAGGACGACATCATCAAATCGCGCGGCGAAAAAGTCAGCCCAAAAGAAATCGAGAACGTGATCCACGCCCTGTCTGGCATTCGCGAAGTGGTCGTGGTCGGGGTTCCCGATGAAATACTGGGTCAGGCCTTGAAGGCCTTCGTCGTGAAGACTGCGGATGCTCGGCTGGAGGCGCGCGACGTCATCGCCCATTGTCTCGTCCATCTTGAGGATTTCATGGTGCCCCGCCTTATCGAGTTTCGTGACTCGCTGCCGATGACCTCCAGCGGCAAGATTCAGCGTGCGGCCTTGCAGGCCGAAGCGGAAGGTCGCTCGTTGCCATCAGCTGCGTCCTGATTCGTTTATCGTGAGCCGAGCTGTCCGCTGATCCCTTCAGATCAAGGCTTCAAGCACATCCGGATGACTGAGGAATCCACGCGGACTGGCGCTGCGACCGTAGGCGCCGGATTGGAACACGACAACCAGGTCTCCCGGTTCTGCGACATCGAGGGGTATGCGATCCGCGAGCAGATCGAGTGGCGTACACAACGGGCCGACCACGCTGGCGGTTTCCGTTTCCCCGCGGCGTCCATTGATGGCGACCGGATAGTTGCGTCGCATGACCTGGCCAAAATTTCCCGAGGCAGCCAGATGATGATGCATGCCGCCATCGACAACGAGGAATACCTGGCCACGCGAGATCTTGCGGTCGATGACGCGCGCTACATACAGGCCGGCCTCACCGACCAGGTATCGACCCAGTTCGATAATCATGTGGGCCGACGGCAAATCCTCGCGCAAGCGCATCGCCAGGTCGTCCAGATTTTCCATCACCGCCTCGACATCCAGAGGCGAATCCTGTGTGGTGTAAGGGATGCCGAACCCGCCGCCAATATTGAGCGACCGTGGCGGCCGCGGGCAGCGCTCAAGCCAGGAAAGGGCCAGCTCATAGCTCAGGTTTTGTGCCTCGATGATGGAAGCAGCGCGCAAGTTCTGTGAACCGGCGAACATCTGGAAGCCCTCGAAATCCAGGCCTGCCTGCGCAATCTCATCGAGCATCTCGGGAACGCGTTCGGCATCGACTCCAAAGGGCCGCGCACCGCCACTCATTTTCATGCCCGAGGATTTGAGCTCGAACGGGAGGTTGACCCTGATCGCGACGCGCGCGGCATGACCACTCCGCTCGCTGAGGTGACGGAGCAGGGTCACTTCGCGAAACGACTCGATGTTGACGAGGATGTCAGCAGCGTGCGCCTGCGCGAGCTCGGCTTCGGTTTTCCCCGGCCCGGCGAAACTGATACGTCGTGGCGGCATTCCGCTATCGAGTGCGTTACGAAGCTCGCCGCCGGAGGCGACATCGAGGCCGTCGACAAGCTCGGCCATTTGGCAGACCAGCGCCGGCATCGGGTTGGACTTGATCGCATAGTGGAGCTTCACCTCGGCTGGCAAACGCGCGCGCAGGCTGGTCGCTCGTTGGGCCAGCCGCTCGCGGTCATACAAGTAGCACGGGGTCGCGCCGACCGTAGCGACGACGCTGGAAAGCCGCTTGCCGCCGACAAGGAATTCACCGCTCTCGTCTCTCGGCCAGCGCATGAATTCCAAACCAGACGTACTCAAATTTTGCGTTGTCGTGTTCAAGCAATTTCCCGTGTGCGGACGTAAACGCCCGAGAACCGATGCCCATTCTACGATCCCCGACGCGCGGAATCGTGGATAGTCGATCGCAGGATCGGTCGCGCCCGGTTGACGACAAGCGGGCTTGCTTCGCCTTTGCAAGCGCCCCTGCCGCGACGAAATCCGTGGAAACCGATAAACTGACGCTTAGTCCGCCCTCGTGAATGCCACACGTATCCCGTGCAATCGACTGCAGTAA
This sequence comes from Lysobacterales bacterium, assembly GCA_038233665.1. Classification (GTDB taxonomy): domain Bacteria; phylum Pseudomonadota; class Gammaproteobacteria; order Xanthomonadales; family Rhodanobacteraceae; genus Dokdonella. Next base: position 3,347 of record JBBSVJ010000181.1, on the reverse strand, counting down.
ATCATCGACCCAGAAAAGCCTCGCTGTTGCGCTGGTTGCCGGACCGTGTGGTGCTGACCCATGGCCCGGCTGCGGTTCCGACGCTCTATCTGAGTTTCGACGACGGCCCTGATCCTGAGCACACGCCGCGGATTCTTGACCTGCTCGCCGCCCATGGCGCGCATGCGAGCTTCTTTCTGATCGGCGAACATGCGGAGCGGCATCCACGCCTGGTTGAGCGTCTGGTTGCCGAGGGCCATCTGATTGGCAATCACTCCTACAGCCATCCGCGCTTCGGCAATCTTGCGTTGTCTGCGCAGATTGAGGAAATCACGCGTACCGAGCACATTCTTTCGGCTTTCGATGGTCTTGCCAGACATCGCTTCCGCCCGCCCTACGGTGTCTTGCCAGCGCGGCTGGTCGCGCATTGCGCGATGCAGCGGCGCAATATTGCGTTCTGGTCCTTTGACAGCCTCGATTACCAGGAGCGCACCGCCGAAGAGTTGGTCGCGATGCTGCGCGCACAGCCGCCTCGAACCGGCGACATTGTCCTCATGCACGACGATCGCGCGCATACCGTCGAACTGCTTGAGGTGATGCTTCCGCAATGGCGCGCACAAGGCTTCAGATTGGATGCGCTACCGGCGCTCGACGCGTGAAAATTCTCTATCACCACCGCACGCGCGGTCGCGAAGTGGAGGGCGTGCACATCCGTGGAATCGTCCATGCGCTGCGTGACCTCGGCCATCAGGTCAGCGTTCTGTCTTTCCCCGGTGCTGATCCGGAAAGCGAACCGCCGGCGAATGCGCAGAAAGGCGCAAAACGCGGATTGGCAGGCTGGTTGACGAAGACGCCCGGCGTGTTCTTCGAGCTTCTCGAACTGGCCTACAACCTGATCACCTGGTTCCGCATACGCAGCGTATTTCGCCGCGATCGTCCTGACCTCATCTACGAACGCTACTCACTCTATCTCTGTGCGACGGTCTGGCTGGCGCGGCGTAGCGGCATCCCGCTGATCCTTGAGATCAACGATTCCGCCCTGGTTCCGCGCGTGCGCCCGCTTTTTCTCAAGGGTCTGGCCCGACGCATCGAAGGCTGGTGCCTGCGCAACTGCACCGGCATCGTTTTCATATCCAGTTACTTTCGCGACATTGCGACGAAGGCGCACGGCACTATCAGTCCTTCGGTGATCTCCCCGAATGCCGCCGACATCGGCCGATTCGATCCAGCCCGTTTCGACCGGGCCGGGCTGCGTGCGGCCAAAGGGCTGGACGGTCAGATCGTCTGCGGCTACGTGGGCGCATTCGTTCGCTGGCACGGAGTGGCGGAGTTCATGCGCGACATCGCCACACGCCTGGCCAAGACGCCACATCTGACCTTGATTCTCGTCGGCGGTGGCAGCGATCTTGCCGCGGTCGAAGCCACCATCGCCGAGCATGGCCTGCGTGAGCAGGTGTTGACGCCGGGACGCGTGGATCATCGCGAAATCCCGGATTGGATCGCCTGCATGGATTTTGCTGTCTTGCCAAATTCCAACGAATACGGCTCACCGATGAAACTGTTCGAATTCATGGCGATGGGTGTTGCCGTGCTCGCACCGGACTATGCGCCGATTGCCGAGGTCATCGACGATGGCGTCAGCGGCTGGCTGTTTCCGAAGGGACAGACCAAAACCTGTATTGATCGTGCGTTGGAGCTATCGAGCCAGCCGGAGTCGCTGACCTCGACCGGCAACGCGGCTCGCGCCTATATCGTTCGAGAAAGGCAATGGCGCAACAACGCCGAGCAATTGCTCTCGCTGTTGACCCATGGCGAAGACTTGCCTGCCGATCGGAAAGAAACAGCCGTGTCCTGAGACGAGCTGGCTGAGATGCACGCAGCCAAACAGAATAGCGCAGGAATCCCGCGCCGGTGATGGCGCTATTTCGACCGCAACCAGCGGCGAAAAGTCAGCTTCAGCAGATCGCCCAGATACCATAGGCCGGGGCCCGGATCACTGAGCTGGAAGATATGGAAGTTGGCTTTCGACCATTGCGACAGGATCTTCCAGAGCGGCCCACGCGTCTGCGCCGACTGCGCCATGACCGTCTTGATATCGCCATAAAAATTGACGCAACCCGCGCCCACGGAATAGTCGCGCGGGGCGACCGTCACCGGCATGTCGAGTGCATCTTGCCAGGCCATCTCGCAGACGTTGACGCCGCAACGTGCGGCGAACTCGACGTACCACCACGCGCGTGTGTTCACCTCAAGGATGCGAAACGAACCGTCGCGGGAATCGCGCTTGAATTCCGCACTGAAAATTCCGCGATAGGAAAGCTGCGCGAGTAGCTCGGTCACGCATTCAACGGCGCCTTTGGCCTCACTCAGTGGAATGCTCCGACAGTATGAGCTGTTGCCGAAATCAGGAGGAAAGATGCGCAAGCGGCGGCGCGCAAACAGACCCGTCAGCGTGCCATCACGAGCGCGGAATCCATCGACGAAATAATGATCGGCAGACGTGCCAGGCACATATTCCTGAGCCATCAGCTTGAAACCCTGGCCATCCAGTTTTCCGCAGACATCATGAAGCTGCTGCGGGCTATCTACCCAGATGCCCTTGGCACCGATGATCTGACTGAAGCGCTGCGAGTTGGCTGGTTTGACGAATACTCGATCAAGTTCATCGAACGGAATGGCATCAATATCGCTGGCTTGGCTGATCGTGAACGTGCGCGGATGCGGCAAGCCACTGCGCAGCATGAAAGCGGCGAATTGGGTCTTGTCCTGAAGTATTTCGAGGCTCGCGTGCGCGCTGCTGCTGACGTAAAAACGGTCACCGAACTCATGTGGCAGGTCGGCCAGCCACAGTGCAGCATCATCCGCGGCGGGAATCAGTACGGCCTGTTCCAACGGCATCTCGCGCAGTGCTTGCAGCGCAGTTGCGCCGATCGTGCCGTCCCAGGCGTTTGCGCCCGGTGTCGCTCGATACCAGCGCGAGCGCGTGACGAGATCGCCGGAAGGGCAGGCGACAAAAGCGGGAATGCCGGCATGTTGCAGGCAACGCAACGCGCCAAGGCCGGTTGCATCGCGGCCCAGCACAATGGCCGGCACGCGGCCTGCCGAGGAATCAACCATACGTCATCACGGCCGCGCTCCAAGGCTCGACGGGGTCGAGCAGCGAAATCCCGAATCTGCACTACGAAATCCGCTGCTGATGGTGCCCATCCAGACGCCAGCGTAGAGCATCCACACACATAATTACGCTATCATAAATCTATAACGTGCGGCAGCAAAAGGCAGGTGGGCACGTCGAAAAATGTGTCGATTCGCCAGTGCTCAGGTCGATTTTCCACGCTCACGGGCTTGCCGCAGGCGGGTACCGAGGG
>JBBSVJ010000180.1:0-7050 GCA_038233665.1 Lysobacterales bacterium | reverse complement strand
CCTGCTGAGCGACCTTATCGAGGCCTTGCGTTGTTTGCCTGGCGTGGGCGCGAAAACCGCGCAGCGCATGGCTTTCCATGTGCTTGAGCGCGATCGACCCGGTGCCAGGCGTCTCGCCGAGCGGCTCACGCTGGCCATCGAGAAAGTCGGCAATTGCCGGCGCTGCCGTGGTTTCAGCGAGCAGGAGGTTTGCTCGCTGTGCGCAAACGCATCACGCGACAAGCAGCTGCTGTGCGTCGTCGAAACCCCGGTCGATCAGCTCGCGATAGAAACGGCGACGGGCTATCGCGGCTATTATTTTGTCTTGCTGGGTCGACTTTCGCCGATGGATGGCCTGGGTCCAAAGGAACTGGGACTTGATCTCCTCGCCCAACGGCTGGGAGAAGGCGAGATCGAGGAAATGATCGTGGCGACCAATCCGACCGTCGAAGGCGAGGCCACCGCGCATATGCTTTCGCAACTGGCCAAAGCGGCCGACGTGAAGGCGACGCGGCTTGCGCATGGCGTCCCGCTCGGCGGAGAGCTTGAGTTCATCGACCGCGGCACGCTCGCGCATGCTTTCGGCGGTCGTCAATCCTTGTAATGGAGAGTGCCGTGGGCGACACCATTTTTTCCAAGATCATGCGCCGTGAGATTCCGGCAGACATCGTTTATGAGGACGACGAGGTCTTTGCCTTTCGTGACATCAACGGTCAAGCGCCGACGCATATCCTGTTTATCCCGCGCAAGTCGATTGCGACGTTGAATGATCTAGAGCAAGCCGATGCAACGCTGATTGGCAAACTCGTGCTTGCGGCCACGGCCTATGCCAAAGCTCAAGGTTTTGCGGAAAAAGGCTATCGATGCGTGATCAATTGCAATGAGGATGGCGGACAGTCGGTTTACCACCTGCATCTGCACTTGCTCGCCGGGCGACAACTTACGTGGCCGCCTGGCTAAACAGCATCGCGATCAGCGCTTGCCGCCACCGTTGCTGGGCGGTGTATTCGGCCTGATGATCACGATTGGTGGCGCGCCCCAGAAACCACCGCCCCACCAACCTCCATAACGAGGACCCCAAAACGGATCATAGGGCCAGGCGTTGCGTTGCTCGATGACCAAGGGTCGTTTCGGCCACAAGTAAATGGCGTCTGCGGCAAGCTTCGGATAGGTGTAATCAAACTGTCCGACCTTGCCGACTTCGCTGCCATCAAGGCGGCCGGTGACAGTGATCTCACGGCCTTTGCTGAAAACTTCCGGATCATAAAATCCCGCGCGGCATGCGATGAAGCGACCATCGCTGTTGTCGCGCTTGAGTGGTCTGGCGGAACTATCAAGTTCACGCGAGAGGATTTCGAAACAGGTTTCACTATCGCCCGGATTGACCTTGATGATTTCACCGCCCCAGCGCACATGTTCACCAGCTTGGCCGCTGGAAACACTGGCAGAAGGCGTTATCGTCGAGAATTCACCCTTGAGCGGCACCGGCGCGGTTGCACAAGCGCCGAGAGCGGCAACTAGCGGAATCAGAAAGATTGACTTGTTCATCGTGTACCTCGTCTCGATTCAATGTAAGGGCGTGGCGGGATGGCGTCCTTTCTTGACCGCGCGCGGCAGTTTCAATTCCCTGATTCTGCGCGCGAACGCCTGAACATCTGCATGTTCCGGCGCCCACTGCGCATAGCGCAGACGGACATAGTGTTGAACCAATTGATCAAGATTCGCTTGAGCGGAATTCGCAGCGACCAGCGGTTGGATGCGGGCCAGGTAATCGTTCGGACCTTCACCCGGATGCATCGCCAATCCTCGCCGAGCCAGACGCTTTCTAAGTGTGTTCCAGACTACATCCAGTTTGTCGCCGCTTTGTGCCTGACCCGAGTGCAAAACCCAGAGTGTGGCGACAATCAGGAAGCTCGCCACGATGACAGCCAATGCTCGCAAGAGATCATCTTGATCTGCATCGGCAATGCCGAATGGCGTCAACAAGCTTTTTTGTCGAAGCGAATTGAACTGGACGATCGTCTGAGTCCATAGGCGATTGACCACATCGAGGCGATTTCTCAGAGCAAGCAGCCATGACCCCGATCGCCAATCACCGCCTTCGCTGGTCGCCGAAGCACCGGCCTCGATACGTGCTGGATTGACCGCAGCGGTCGGATCAACGCGGACCCAGCCGCGCCCTTGCAACCACACCTCTGACCACGCGTGCGCATCGGATTGGCGTATCAGCAGATAGTCGCCCAAGCCGTTCCACCAGCCCCCTTGATAGCCGGTGACGACACGTGCGGGGATGTCGGCAGCACGCATCAGCACAACGAACGCCGAACTGTAGTGCTCGCAATACCCGGCTTGGGTGTCGAACAGGAAGTCATCGACCGAGTTGCGCCCGAGCAGCGGTGGCGAAAGCGTATAGGTAAAGCTTGTGTTGAAAAGATCCAATGCCGCTTGAATGATCGCCGCGTCGTTGCGACCTTGGCTGCGCCATTGTCGAGCCAGCGCGAGCGTCTTTGGATTGAAGTCTTTGGGCAAGGCGAGTGCGCGGCGCTGATCACGCGCTTCGATGCTTGGCGCGAGTGTGTAACTCATCGCTGAGCGCACGCGATACTGGCGAAGCTGGTTGACGCTATTGCGCGCCAGCAGGGTTCTATCCCGACTCATCAATGAGCGACTCGGCGCATCAAGGGGCACGTCGAGAGCAGGCAGCCAAGGTCGATTGGTCGGTTCGAGGGTGATCTCGTAATCGGTCACCTGAGCCGCTGCCTCGATGGGCTCCAATAGCCGCTGCGGTCGCGCGTTTTCCCGCGTCCATGTTCTGCCGTCAAAATCCCAAAGCACCAAGGCACGGAAATAACGGGCGGAAGGGGCGGGCGGTTCGCCATCGAAATGCACCCGCAGCGCTGGCGTGTCGTCAATCAGAAGATCGGTCATCGATCCGGGCGACATGGTTTCGCTCAAGCCGGTTCGGGCTTCATCAAAAGCGCCCGGTGCGCCCCAGAGCGGCGAGCTCAGGCGGGGCACCAAAAGAAAAGCCGCGATTGCCAGAGGCAGTCCTAAACCGAGCAACGTTGCGCCAACAGCCAGATCTCCGGCAATCGGGTGTCGTCGTCTCAGAGGTGCAGGCTGCAAGGCGTGCAGTGCCGCCAGCAGGATGATCAGGCTGAGACAAACGACCAAGGTAAAGCCCATGGTCTGCGTGAACAGCAGAGCACTCATGAGGACGAATGCGGCGAAACCGATGGTCGCCCTTGCGTCGCGTATTTTTTCGCTTTCCAGCAGCTTGAGCATGAGCAGCCCACAGGCCAGCGCGCTGCCAGGTTCTCTGCCGAAGATGTTGCCGTAATGGCTGATAACAGCGAATACCAGGAGGAACACCAACGGCACCCGAATCCAGGCCGGTATCGCCTGCTCGTTTCGATTTCGACTCCACATCCGCCACGGAGCGATCAGCACCATCGGAATCGACATCCAAAGCGGCAGATGAGGCAAGTGAGTGACCAAGGCCACCAGAGCGGCGATGCCAAGCAGATTGAACTGGCGTTGATCAAGCCGCATCGGGGAGTAACGCCAACGCGCGCAAACAGGTTTGTCGATGCGACGAGTCATGGCCCGGACCGATACGCTGACCAGGAATATCGAGTCGGTAGCTCAATTGCGACGCATCGGCCGCAACCACCCACGCGGTCAGGCGACGGATGCGCGCCTCGTGATCCAGTTCATTGAGCGTGGCGTAATCGAAAAACAGATCCTCACTCAGCAAGCGCTCGCTCTCGCGAACCAGCAGAGCGTCATGTCGCGCCGAAGCTTTCCAGGCGATTTGTCGTTGTGGGTCGCCGCTGCGGTATTCGCGCAATCCGGAGAATTCGTCTCCTTCACCACGAACGCTACGCTCACCTGCCGTTTGGCCGCCACGGGGAAGGGCAGGTGGTGAATCCTCGATTTGCGGATATACAAGCACGGCCAACTCGGGATGGAGCCAGCTCCAGATGATGAACAAGCCAAGCGGCTGGTCGGTCCACAGTTTGAGCCGACCCGGTCGCATCCATCCGCGCTGACTGGCCGAAAGCTCAATTTCAGTCTCACTGCGGGTGTCTGGCGCAATTGCGAAGGCGTGTTCGACATCCGCCATGCGCAAACGCAGATGCGGACGGGCGCGTTTTGACTTGGCGAATTGACAACGAATCACGATCGACGAGCCGACGTGACACTCGCGCGCCTGAATGGCGACAAGTTCCAGCCCGGTCATGCTTCGGAATCCCGCATACAGGCTCATCCACGCGGCAGCCATCAACAGGCTGGTCAGCAGCAAGGCCGGGTTGTTCGCATAATTGAGTGCACCCAACTGCATGACTACCAGCAGCAAGGCCATGACGATGCCGAACCCGCTGGGTAGCACATAGATTCGGCGACGATGCAGGCGAATCGGCAGCGCTTCGACGGCACGCAAACGCGTCAGTGCCGGCAAGCGCCTTTCCGCGAATGCCAGCAATCGCTGGCGAAGCGCCGTGAACGACATGCCGATAGCACTCATCGCACTGCGGTCGCCTCGATCAACTTGCCTACGATCGTGGTGGCGTCCGTCCTCGCGCTGGATCCGAGACTGAGTCGATGCGCGGCGATATAGGGGAAAACCGCTTGCACATCTTCCGGCAGAACATGGCTGCGTCCGCCGAGCAGTGCGTGCGCACGTGATGCGGCCATTACGGCCAAGCCCGCTCGTGGCGAAAGGCCAACTTCGATTTCTGCGTGCTGGCGACTCGCTTCGAGCAATCGCTGCACGTAGTCGATAAGGGCGGAGCTGGCCACTATGGTTTCCACGCGCTCGCGCAGAGCCATGATCTGGCTCGGCCGCAAACAGGCGCTCGCGACTTCCAGCAGACGGCGCCGGTCGCTTGAGGCAAGCATGGCACGCTCGGATTCCGCGTCGGGATAACCCAGGCTCATACGCAGCATGAATCGATCCAGTTGCGAATCCGGCAGCGGAAACGTGCCGGCAAAATCGACTGGGTTCTGCGTGGCAACGACAAAAAACGGCGCAGGCAGTGTCTGCGTTCGACCATCGATAGTCACTTGGCCTTCGGCCATCGCTTCGAGCAGGGCGCTTTGCGTCTTTGGCGTGGCCCGATTGATCTCATCGGCGAGTAGAAGCTGGGTGAAGACGGGGCCCGGATGGAATCGGAAATTGCCAGCATCACGTTCGTAGATACTGACGCCGATGATGTCCGAAGGCAGCAAATCGCTGGTGAACTGGACCCGATGAAAATCCAGTCCAAGAGTCACAGCGAGTGCGTGTGCCAGCGTCGTCTTGCCGACCCCGGGCAGATCTTCGATCAAGAGGTGTCCCCCGGCCAGCAAACATACAAACGCAAGCCGAGTTTCGTGACGTTTGCCGAGCAGGATGCTGTTGACCTGGGCAATGCTTCGCGCAAGTGCATCTCGCAATTCAGCATCTAGCGGGATTTTGTCGTGGCTTTGCGGGTTGTCGGAATCTGGCATGGCGGACGGTTTCTGGTGATTGGCTGGGGACGTTGGCGCGGTATCGAGCTTAGCGGGAACCGCTCTCTACTTGTAATGCGTTCAGGGAATGGGTCGGCCAATTTTGCGCAGCAATCGACAGACAGCGATCAGCGGCAGACCAATCAGAGCAGTGGGATCTGTGCTTTCCACCCGCTCGAACAAACTCACACCGGCTTGCTCGATCTTGAAACTGCCCGCGCAGTCAAACGGCGAATCGAGATCCAGATAGCGCGCTATTTCCGCGTCGGTCAACGCTCTAAATACCACCCGGGTCACATCCATGGCCTCCAAGGGTTCGCCGCTAAAGAACGCTGAGTCGATCAGGCACACCGCGGTATGAAACGTGACGGTTCGCCCCGAACACGCGCGCAGTTGTGCATGTGCGAGTTCCACACAGCCGGGCTTGCCTAGCGGCTCACCGTCAAGTTCGGCAAGTTGGTCAGAGCCGATCACGAGCTTGCCTGGATAGCGCGCGGCAACTGCCAACGCTTTGACGCGGGCCAGGCGCGCAGCCGTCAACGCCGGTGATTCGCCATCAATCGCCGTTTCATCGACATCCGCCGCACAGGTCTCGAATTCGGCGACGACTCTCTTCAGCAACTCGGCGCGATAGCGAGAACGTGATGCAAGCACCAGCGGGCGGGGCAGGCCACTCAATTCGGTGTTGCCTCTAGGTCTGCGCCCGCTTGAAGCAGATCCTCGCGCACCTCACTTAACTGCTTGAGTTGGGCGGCAAGCTTTTGCCGCGATGTATCCAAGGCAGAAGACGATGCTTTCAAGGCCTTCAGGGATGCTTCGGCGCCAAATTGCTTGAGCCAGAGGCGATGTTGGAGCAAGTCATGCAGCGCAGCCTGGACTTCAGGTTCGGCCGTCAGCGTTGCATGAGCTGAAAGGCTGATCGCCGGCGGCAAGCGACTGACCATCGCCGGAATCTCACGCAATCGGGCCCGACATTCCTGAAGTTCCTTTTCCAAGGCATCGGCATGGTCGAGAACCTTGCGCAACTCACCTGTGCGCGCGGCAAGGTGGCGCTCGCGCAGCCACACAACCACAACCAGCGGAGCGAGCAACAAGGCAGCAATCAACAGATATTGATACACGGCGGGGTCTCCAAACAGGCCTCCAGTCTGCCGGTTGCTGCGTCGACCAGCAATTCCCGAGAAAATCCGCTAAAATTGTGGGCCGAGTCAATCGCTTGCGACTTTTCTGCATTTGACTTTGAGGGAACCCACACCTACCATCGCGCGCCCATGTCGAACACCTTGCCCGATACTCTTGATCCCTGGCGCACGGTGCAAGCGCGGCGCGTTTATGAGGGTACCCTTGCCGTGGCGCAATTGCGCCGGCTGGTCGGTATGCTCGCTTCGTCTGATGGCGAAATCCGTTACACCGTCGAGTTCGGACGCGATGAGTTTGAGATCGATTATGTAGATCTCAAGCTCGACACTTCGTTGACGCTGATTTGTCAGCGAACCATGGTCGAGTTTTCGCAGCCGATCCGGGTTGATCAACGACTCGGCATGATTCGAGACGATAGCGAGGAAGCGCGTCTGCCGG
>JBBSVJ010000179.1:0-7129 GCA_038233665.1 Lysobacterales bacterium | reverse complement strand
TCCTGGGTCGCTTTCTTTTTGCTCCAAGCACCGGTGATTCCGGTGATCTCGCTTTGGGTGTAGTGCTGCCCATGACCCAGCTTCGTCCTGTGGTGCTTTCGACGGCAGCATTTGATTATGCGAATCTTGTCGGCACGACCGTGCGACTTGATTTTCGCGCCGACCAGCGCGCCTGCGACAAGCGGTGCACCGATACTGACGCCTTCGCCGGACCCGACCATCAGCACCTGGTCGAAATCGACCGTGCTGTCGACGTCGCCGACAAGTTTTTCCACGCGCAGGGTTTCGCCCTGAATGACCCGGTACTGCTTACCGGAAATGAGTACGACTGCGTACATTGTTGAGTTGCCTATGTAGTTATTCTGGGAACGACCCTCATTTTCATCAAGCGTGTAGCAAGCGTGAAAAGGGGCGCGCGATGATAGCGGCTTGGGCTTCTCGGGTCAATTCTATTCAGCGACCCAAGCTGTTCATCAATCATCCTCGCACGCGCTCTTCTATTGAATCCAGCCAGTTTGCGAGTGATTGGGCAACTGCGTCTTCGTCGTGGCTCAATCACGCCAGGGCTAGGTAAGCCCATCTTGTTCGTGACTGTCGCGGAGTTACATGAAGACTCATGGGAAGAGCGAATGCAGACAGAATCCGGGTAGATGTCTCGAACGCCAACTTTGCTACACTTCGTCGTTCCGCCCGACTGGGCATGTGTTTTTGGAAGATGAGCGAGGATCCCCCCAGTAGCAACTCCCATCGTTCGTGGTTTGGACGCCTTACCCACGCGCTATCGGGCGAAGTAAGCAGCCGCGAGGAGTTGATCGACGAACTCCGTCTGGCCCAGACCAACGGCCTTCTCTCCAATCACACGCTGGCGATGATCGAGGGAGCAATCAAGGTCACCGACCTGACTGTCGGCGACATCATGGTGCCACGCTCCGAGATGGTGTCGATTGCCGCAGATGCCTCCTTGAGCAGCGTGCTGGAAACCGTCATCGAATCTGGCCACTCGCGCTTTCCGGTGCATGGCGAGGATCGCGACGAGATCATCGGCATCCTTCTGGCCAAGGACATGCTGCGCTGTTTCGCCGAAAATGGCGGCGACGACATCCGCACCCTGCTGCGTCCGGTGGCACTGATCCCGCAAGCCAAACGGCTGAATATCCTGCTCAAGGAGTTCCGCCTGTCTCACCACCACATGGCGGTTGTCGTGGACGAATACGGCGGCGTCGGTGGTTTGGTCACCATCGAAGACGTGCTTGAGCAGATAGTTGGTGAAATCGATGATGAGCACGACGAGGAAGAAACCCCGAATCTGATCCAGCCGCAGGCCGATGGCCGCTTTCTGGTCAACGCGCTGACCTCGATCGAGGATTTCAACGATCGCTTCGAATCTCGCTTCTCGGTCGAGGATTTCGACACGATTGGCGCGATGATCACTTCCGAATTCGGCCATTTGCCGCAGCCCGGTGAAGAACTTCAGCTCGAAGGATTTCTGTTTCGGATTTCCAAGGGCGATAGTCGTCGCTTGCAACAACTGGCTGTGCGGATCCAGGAAGCGTGATTCGCGCGTCAATTCTCGTTTTGTGGCTGGCCTTCGCCAGCCTGGTCTGCCCTGCACTCGCCCAGCCCGCAAGCTCCGAATCCAGCGCGTCACCGACCCTGCAGGTGAGCTTGCTGACCTTCGGCCCCGGCGAGATCTATTGGGAACGCTTCGGCCACAACGCAATCGCGATCCATGATCCGGCCAGCGGCGAGACGGTCAGTTACAACTACGGAATGTTCGATTTTGAGGAGGAAAATTTCTTCCTCAATTTTCTGCGCGGCAGAATGACCTACCAGATCACCGCGGAAAATCCCGATGAGGAGATCCCCTGGTACGCAAGTGAAGGTCGCTCAGTCACGCGCCAGGATCTGCGCCTTTCCGCCGCTCAGGCGAGCGCATTGAAATCCGCACTAGAAACGAATCTGCTTCCGGAAAATCGTCACTACCGCTACGACTACTTCACCTCCAACTGTTCGACCCGCGTTCGCGATGCGCTTGACCAGGCGCTGGGCGGCGCGTTGAAGATGCATATGACCTCCCCGTCGCGCGGTTACACCTATCGCATGCTGGCCGACGCGCTGACCTCGCCCGAGCCCTTGTTGATGGGCGTGATCGATATCGGCCTCGGCCCATTCGCCGACCAGCGACTTTCCTACTGGAAGGACAGCTTCGTTCCAATGGAGTTGATGGCGCATATGCGCGAAATGAAGGTGGAAAGCGAGAATGGCGATGTATTGCCCTTGGTCATATCCGAGCACGTGTTGGTCAAAGCGCGTCTGCCGGTGCCACCAGCGCTGCCGCCTGACCTGCGCTGGCCGTTTTTCGGCATTGGACTCGGTTTGGGCGCGCTGATGCTGTTTTTATCCACGCGCCGCCACTCCGCGACTGCCCGACGCAGTTTCTGCGCGCTCGCAGTGCTGATTTCCCTGCTGTGCGGATTGATTGGATTGATCCTGCTCGGGCTCTGGGGCTTCACCGAACACCAATCCGCGTGGCACAACGAGAACCTGTTGATTTTCAGTCCCTTGTGTCTGCTTATGCTGCCCACTTGGTTGCGTTCTGCGCGAACCAAGGTCAAAACAACGACGCTCGCCCGAACCATTGCAGTAACGATTGCCGTGCTCGCAGGATTGGCGCTTTTCAGCAAAATCCTTGCGAATTTTCCGCAAGCCAACCTTGCTTGGATTCTGCTGTTGCTGCCGACTCATCTGGTGCTTGCCAGCGTGGCTATGAAATGGCACGGCAACAAAGATCACGCTTGAGCGGAACGGCTAACCAGGATAGATCGAATCTGCCGCCGCTGAAGAGGCTAGCCGTGATTCGGCGAGGCTCAACCTGGCGATCAGCGCCCGCCCAGCAAGTCGATAGCCGGTTGCACTTGTGCTTCGCGGCCAAGCGCCCTGCCGACACGCTGGAGTCGCTCGATCAATTCGTCCGCGCTGTCGGCGCATAGAGTCGCGTGGCCAACCTTGCGCCCCGGTCGCGGCTGCTTGCCGTAGTCATGCCAGTGCCCGCGCGCTTCGGCAAGGATCGGCGTTGCATCCGGCAGTTCGCTGATGAAGTTCAGCATGACGCTGTAGCCGAGAGCTTGGGTATCGCCGAGGGGTAACCCGAGAACCGCACGCACATGATTCTCAAACTGACTGCAAGCCGTCCCCTCAATGGTCCAGTGACCGGAGTTGTGCACGCGGGGAGCCATCTCGTTGCCGAGCAACTGGCCATCGCGCAGAAACAGCTCGAGTGCGAACACACCGACATAATCGAGGCGTTCTGCGAGCGCGCGAGCGCGTGCGATTGCCCGTCGCTGTATCTCGTCATCAAGCTCAATGGGCGCCAGACTCAACGAGAGAACTGCATCTTCGTGCCAGTTTCTCGTCAACGGATAATGGCGGAATTCGCCACTGCGCGAGCGCACGGCGATTACTGATATCTCGCTTTCGAATTCGACAAACGCTTCAAGAATCAGCGGCACGCCACCGAGTTTTTCCCAGGCTGAATCAATATCGGAGTGCTGGCGCAGAATGGATTGACCCTTGCCGTCATAGCCAAGCCGACGCGTCTTCAGCACCGCCGGCAGCGAGATCTTGTCGACCGCGTGACGCAAATCTTCGATGCTGTCGACGGCCGCGTAAACGGGTGTCTCAAGCCCAATCTCGCCAAACAGCTGTTTCTCGACCAAGCGATCCTGTGCAACGGCCAACGCTGCCGGGTTGGGGAACACGCGGGTGTGCGATGTCAGCCACTCTGCCGTTTCGGCAGGAACATTTTCGAAGTCAAAGGTCGCAACATCAATCCGATCAGCGAATTTCTGCAACGACTCGAAATCACGCCAATCCGCGCGCAACAAAGGTGCCACCTGGCCCGCGCAAGCGTCATCCGCAGTGTCGACCACAACAAAACGATGCCCAAGCGGAGCGCCCGCGATGGCGAGCATGCGGGCGAGCTGACCGCCCCCGAGAATGCCGATGGTTGCCACGATTACTCCTGTCTTGGATCAGAATGCGCGAGCACGGTTTCAGTCTGTTCGCGGCGATAGGTATCAAGTCTGGCGGCGAGATCCGCATCGGTGAGGCCAAGCAGCGCCGCTGCAAACAAGCCTGCATTGACTGCTCCCGCCCGGCCGATCGCAAATGTGGCAACCGGAATGCCGGCTGGCATCTGAGCGATTGATAGTAGCGAGTCGATGCCGTTGAGTGCGTGCGATTGAACGGGAACACCGAGCACTGGCAGACGGGTCTTGGCGGCAAGCATGCCCGGCAAATGCGCGGCACCACCCGCTCCGGCGATGAGCGCCTGCAGCCCGCGCGATGCCGCAGCCTCGGCGTAGGAAAACATCAAATCCGGCGTGCGGTGCGCCGAGACCACCTGTACCTCATGGAGGATTTGCAGGCGATCAAGGATTTCGACGGCGTGGCGCATGGTTTCCCAATCAGAACGGGAACCCATTACAACGCCGATACGTGGGGATTTGACCGGATCTATCATGGCTGTGACAACGCAAAATCGCTATTGTACGCATATTGATCCAATCATCAGGGCTGTACGCTCAAACAGGAACAAGCATGGACAAGCACCTTCTGGAAATACTCTGTTGTCCGTCGACCAAGGTGCCTGTGCGCATCGCGCGAGCGGAAGAGATCGCCGCATTGAACCAGTCGATTAGCAGCGGCAATCTCAATACCGTGGCAGGTACAAAAATCGTCACGGCGCTGACCGAGGCCTTGATTACCCAGGATCGCAAGACCATCTATCGAGTTGATGAGGGTATTCCGGTCATGCTGATTGACGAGGGCATCCCTACCCAGCAGATAGAGGGATTTCCGGGCTAGGTAGCGTCGAACGAAATGTGCGGATTCGATATGTCGTTCGATTTGTGAAGTTCATCACACTTGCATGGCGTATTGCACATGAAGCCGCGCGCCTTCTGATGCAAGCTATACAGGCACCGAGGACAGGCATCTGCCATCCGTACTGAGGTCACATGTCCAGCGCTGAAGACAAACCGAGCAAGATCGTTGAACTCAAGCAGCGCCAGGGCGGCGCGATGGGTTCACAGGATCGTCTGGGCGAATTGCTCAAGCTCGTGCGCGGAATCGCGCTGAAGCGCGTCAACGGTCACGTCAGCACGTTGTTTGAGAATGTGGACGATGCGCTGTTTCACCTCGCCGAGCGCGCAGAGAACAACACCGTCCAGGTGCAGTTTTTTGACGGCATGCGTGAAGTGCGCAAGAAGCGGCAACTGGTGGAACGCGTTTTCCAGGAACAACTCTCGCAAATCTTCAACGACTTCGCCGCTGGAAACCTCAAACCAGTGCGTCCGGAAGTGGTCAATCCGAGCAGCTCGGGCCTGAGTCTGGTCGATGATCTGGAGCTGGAGGATTCGCTGGCGGTCTCCAGCATGGTGGCAAAGGCTGAAAATCGCCTCTCGCGCAGCCTGCATCTGGTCAATCAGCGGCTTGCTGTAATCAGTGGCGGAAACGCCGTTGAGGACGCCAGCAATCCAATCGGCCCTGCTCCGTTGTGCCAAGCTTTCCGCGTGGCAGTCCGCGAGTTCGAGCTCAACGTTCAGGTCAAACTGATCATTTACAAATTGTTTGACCGCTTTGTGATGTCTGGTCTTGAGCCTCTCTATGAAGAGGTCAATGCAGAGCTGATCAAGGCAGGCGTACTGCCGCAGATTCGTCCGCAACTTCCGCAATCGGCTAGAAATCGCCAAGGGGGATCTTCGCCGCCGCGCAAGACTGGCGAGAAAGCCGCCGACAGCGAACAAGGTTATTCCGGGGGTGGCGAAGGCGATTATTCGGGAGGTGGCGCATACGACCCGATCGCATCCGAACTGCAAGCCGAACTCTACTCGACCCTGCGCAATCTGCTTGCGGGGCGTCGCCCTCAACAAACGGATGGCGGCGGCAACGATGTTGGCGGCGCCTACCAAGGGCCTGGCGGCGGGATGATGCCCAATCTCAGCCCCACCGATCTGCTCAGCGCATTGACGATTTTGCAGGGCCAAACCCAAGCCAATCAGGCCAATGCCGACAGCGTTGCCGATGCGGCCAAAGTGGTGCAGCAGATCAAGCAGGAAATGCTCGATCAGGCCCAGCGTCTTGGCGGCACTGCATCCAAGAACTACAACGTTTCAAGTGCCGACGAAGACACCATCGATCTGGTCGGCATGCTGTTTGAATTCATTCTCCAGGATCGAAATCTGCCACCGCAAATCCAGGCTCTGATCGGCCGTCTGCAGATTCCATATCTGAAGATAGCCATTCTCGATAAACACCTCTTTGCACAAAAGACCCACCCTGCCCGGCGCTTGCTCGATGCCATGGCTGAGGCGGGCAAGAGTTGGTCTGCAGAATCCGATGTCGAGAACAAGCTGTACGACCGGATCAAGGACATAGTCGAAACAATCCTCAGCGAATTCGACGACGATCTTGCGGTCATTGAACACGAACTGGCCGGCTTTGAGCAATTCCTGCACCAGCACAAACGCCGCGCGGAATTGGCTGAACAACGAGCAGCGGAAGTAACCCGTGGCCGTGAAAAACTACACAATGCGCGAAAGGATGCCGCTCGCGAAATTCTCAGTCGAATCGGCAATCGCGAGCTTGCGCCGGTTGTGCACAACGTGCTGTCTCGCCCTTGGGCAAATTATCTGGTTTTAACCGACTTGCGCCACGGCAAGGACTCCGGCGAATGGAAAAATGCGCTGCGTTTTGCTGACGAATTTGTCTGGAGTTCGCTGCCGAAAAATTCTGAAGCCGAGAAAACTCGCCTCCGCGCGCTCTTGCCGCAACTGGAAAAAGCGTTGAAGCACGGACTTGGAACCGTTGCCTATCATGAAGGCGATGTGCGCACGCTGATGCAGGAGTTGTCGACTTTCTATCAAGGTTTGCTCAATGGCGAATCCTTCGAGGTCAAAACCGCAAAGGAAGTCATCAGCGAGAACGTTTCCGCTCAGGCCGGCAACGATGGGAAGGACAATCCGTCATCGTTCGATTCGGCCACAGTCAAACAAAGTCCGGTCGAAGAAATCGTAATGACCTCTGGCAGCGTCGAGCCGGACGTGCCTGAAGAAGTCGATGGTGAGGA
>JBBSVJ010000178.1:0-7135 GCA_038233665.1 Lysobacterales bacterium | reverse complement strand
TTTGATGCCCGAGGTGGAGACCGTGTTTCTCACGCAGAGCGACCGCTATCAGTTCGTATCGAGCACCTTCGTGCGTGAAATTGCATTGCTCGGTGGTGAGACCGGCCAGTTCGTGTCCGCTGATGTTCTGCATCGCCTGGAGCAAAAGGTGGCGCTTCAGGGTGGCGCTCCCACGCAGTCAGTTGCGATGGGGAACTGAAACGGACTTTTCGTCTGGTTGTGTCCGGCTTGATGATCCGATCAGGCGGGCCTGGCTGGCTGCGGATTTGCTGGCTTGCGCATGTCCCCTGCGTCGTCGATGAAAGGCTTGGTCACGCTTCTGTGGATGGCGGTGTGCACGAAACGCAGTTTCTGGAGCGCACCTTCCGAAAGTGCAAATGGATAGGCATCGTTTTGACCCAGGCTGCGGTTCATGCTGTTGAGCATCAAAGTCACCGGAATCCACTGTGACACCAGCTGGTCGAAATCTGTGACCGTCGAATCGAACGGGTTATGCACGCCGTCTCCCGCAATCGAGGTGCCACCCGGCACCACCAACGATGTGTGAAACGCTGCTGCTGTCTCCAACAAATCGACCATGTGGAGATAGTGCGCCCAAGTCTCGGCCCAGTCCTCCCAAGGGTGAGCGGTAGCGTATGCGCTGACATGGGAGTCGCGCCATTGGCCCGCACGGTGGTCGGCGGCATAGTGATCCCTCAATGCCTGAGCGTAGTCGACCGACTCATCGCCGAACACAGCACGAAATGCATCGACTCTGCCCGCAGCCAGAATGAGGCGATCCCAATAGAAATGGCCTGATTCGTGCCTCAGATGGCCCAGAAGCGTCCGGTAGGGCTCGCCCAGAACAAGCCGGCGTCTGGCGCGCTCGTCATCGTCGGCCTCAGCGATATTGAGAGTGACCAAGCCCTCGTTGTGGCCCGTCATGACCGGTGGAGTGCCGGGAATATCACCCAGAAATTCGTAGTGCGGGCCTTGATCGGGCTCCGAGAGGCCATCAGTCGAGACAAGGCCGAGTCGGGCGAGAGTGTAGAAAAGTCGGCGTTTTGCAGCTTCGATCAGGTACCAGCGCTGCTGATTGGCGCTGATCGAAAGATCAGGCACAACCCGGGTTTGCCTGCAGGAGACGCAAAGAGCGTTGCAATCCTCGGCCGCAACTGCAAAGTTGCATGCGCGATATCGGTCGTGATTGATACACATCCGATAAGCCTGGGTCACCCCGGCCGGCGAATGTTGGCGCAAGAAGCCGCCAGAAGAAATGGCAGTCGCCGCGATCATCGATGCCATGGTCAGTTCTTCGGGAATGAATGCCAACATGCTGCCGCAATGCAGACACTGCACATTCTCGAAAAATACCGGATGCCCGCAGTGGTCACATCTGAAGATTTTCATGTCGATATTCCGGCGGGGTGATGAGCTGTCCGTACCACCAAATGCAAAAGGGCAATCTGCCGGAATGGATCCAGCAGATTGCCCTTGGATCTCGACGCCGAACGAGACCGTTCAGCGTTGATCAGGCGAAGCCGAAACTCAACGGCGAACGACGATGTCGTTCTTGACCGCCTTCACGTTCTTCGTGTTGCGAGCCAGCGTTTCGGCGCGATCTTTTTCGGCTTGCGACTTGGCAAAACCGGTGAGTTGCACCGTGCCGTCCAGCGTTTCCACGCTGATAGAGGTCGCTGCAACGGTCTTGTCCTCGGCGAATTTTGCCTTCACTGCCGTAGTGATGCCGGTGTCGTCGACATACGAACCAACGGTTTGCTGATGACGTGCCACCGAGCAACCTGCCGTGACGAAGGTGATGCCGGTAACGGTGGCGAAAACAAGGGCGCGGGTGAGTTTCATGATGGTTCCTCGGTTGATTTAGTTGGCGGAAGCCGGTGCATTTGTAGTTTTGGGCCACCTGTGGATTGCACGATTTCCACAAGCGGTCGATGGTTCAGCGTTGCAGCCAATCCTTGATTTCGTCAGCGTGCTCTTCTTCCTGAGCCAGAATTTCCTCAAGCATCCGACGGGTCGTGGGATCCTTGTCCCCGATCATCCGGATCATCTGCCGATAGGCTTCGACGGCAATCCGCTCCGCAACCAGATCGGCGCGAAGCATCGACTTCAGATCCTTCGATTCGTCATATTCGGCATGACTGCGTGAAGTCAACGAATCAGGTGCGAAGTCGGGCTCACCCCCCAATTGAACAATCCGTTCCGCGATCATGTCGGCGTGATCAGATTCTTCATGGGCGTGTTCGAGCAGCTCTTCCTTAATCCCGGGGGATGTCATGCCTTCGGCAGTGAAGTAATGGCGCTTGTAGCGGAGCACGCAAACCAGCTCTGTTGCGAGTGCATCGTTCAATAGCTTGACGATTGCCTCGCGGTGGGGGCCAAAGCTTGGCGTAATCGGACCATCCTCAAGATGACTGGTTGCAGCTTCGCGCAGTGCAGCTTCATCGAGTTTCATGGAGTCTGCGCTTGTGCTTTGGCTTTCCCGCGTAGATTGATTTTGTTGGGTCATGAAATTTCCTTTTTCGTACATATCAATCGCGGCGCGCCTTGTCCGCCATGAAGGTCAGAGCCGCACTGGAGACACGAGAAGATTTCAACGCAGCCAATGCTATTCCCCCGACGGATATAAGCCGCCAAGGCCGAACGACTGCGATCGCTGCGCCTGCGACCATTGAAATCGCCAGCAATCGGAATGGCCTTCTATCTGCAAATTCCTCAACAAATGGTTCCGCAATGGCGCCGATCGCCCGTGCCGGGTGAAACTGCCACCAGGCATTGAAGGCGTGCCGCACAACGCCAAACGTAGCGCCAAACGTAGAACTCGTTTGGGACCGCGATCTGGTCACTCGCTTAGAAAGCGATGCGCCGGGCCGAATTGGTCGGGAGGAAAACTCAGGTTTCGTGAAGTCAACTGACGCTGGCGGCAATATGGCGGTCGCCTCGACAGCTCCTCGGGCCACACGCAAGTCACCAGGGTTTGATGGTGCCTTGGAGGGGGGTGGTGTCGGCGATCGGCGGCTACGCGTACTCGGCAGCATCTGGTGCATCAGAGCCTCGCGCGAGGCCTGCAGCTCACGTTTCGCGTCTTCAACAGACGTTGCGCGATGCGTAGATGGATCTTTCGCGTCGCTCATCGCGCACTCCCGGCCAGTCGAAGGGCTTCAATGTCTGCATTGACCTGCGCTTTCAACTCCGCAAAGCGCTGTTCATTGGTCAATGGTTTTCTGGCCCAGATGAACGCGAGCAGAGAAATAAGCAAGAACACACCAGGTACCGCAATCAAGGTCCAGTGGAATACTCCGTTGACAGCGCCAAGCATCACCGCAATGGCCGCCAACAACACGAAAAGAAATGCCGCTACTGCCATTGCGACCCAAGCCGCTACCTTCGTGACCAACTCGACGGCCGCTTCAGACGCTTCCTGCCTCGCGAGAGTTACATAGCCAGACGCATGGGCCGCTAGCAACTCAGGCTTCTTGAAGATCAGCTTGAAGATTGGATGAAAGAGCATTCGCTTGGCTTGCCTGGTTCTGGGGTAGGTTCAAAACGCCCGATCGGGCCGGTAAACCATGACGGCAAGCCGGTGACGAACGGACATTTTTCGGTAGCTCAATAACGATTCCGATTGTTGCTACGTGTGGCCAACATGATCACTGCTGCAATCGCGGCGCCTGCAGCTGCAGCAATGAGCACCGAACGCATGGGCTGATCGGATACATATTCGCCCGTGGCATCGGCGTAGCGCGAAATCTGTTGTTGCGCACGGTATTTCGCGTCAGCCGCATATTCTTTACTGCGGCTGGCAACATCCTGCGCACGGGATTTGAGCTGGTCGACCAGCGGATCGACTTGATCGCGAAGACCGCGAACCTTTTCACCCGCACGGTCGAGTGTTTCGTTCGCGTAGCTCTTAGTGTTGTCGAGGGCCTTTTGAGTAGCGTCAAGGCCTTGTTCGGCGGATGAGCGGGTAGCGCTGGCGGCGGTGGCGGCTGGATTGTTCATTGGAGACTCCTCGGGAAGTTTGCTTTATGAGCGGGTTGCGGAAATTGAAAAAAGTTACTTGACCACTTACTTATTGGACACCGTCGTCAATTACGACGTCTTGATATTTGGGTCACGAGGCTAACGACTGCCAAGACAATAAATACCAAGAACACGATCTTGGCGATGCTCACGGCTCCGGCGGCAATGCCACCAAATCCAAACACTGCTGCAACCATTGCAATAACCAAAAAAATGGCGGCGTAATGAAGCATCCTCGGAATCCTTCCCATTTTGGGCCCGACGCGAAGCGACGAAAGACCGAAAATTTCAATAAGGTGAAGGCTACCAAAGATGGCTCTGCAACTCATCAGCAGCTGGCCCGATGCCATGTCAGTTCGGGAGCGCGGCCCCTGTAGGAGGAGGGGCTGTCAGCTCCTCGGGGAGCTAGTTCAGCGGCAAGACCGCAAGGATTTGTGTCCCGGAACCAGGAGACGATGCTACTGTGAGTTTGCCGCCGCGCGCTTCGACGCGATGGCGCATCCCGCTCAACCCGTGGGCGCCCGCTGGGAAGCTGGCCGCATTGAAACCGGCACCGTCATCGCGCACTTCCACTGATACGTAAGACGCAAAATCCTGAAGCGTCACCGTGACGATTTCGGCGTTCGCATACTTGCAGATATTCGTCAAAGATTCCTGAACCAATCGATAGATCGTCAGCTGCGACGTCGCATCAAGACTCACCGCGCTCAGATCAGTGCTGATTGACAAACCAGAGAGGTCCGCCGTTTCGCGAGCAAGGATTTCGATGGCTGCCACCAGGCCCAAATTTGTCAGCGATGAGGGTCTGAGCTGCTCAATGATTCGCCGCTTTAGCGCAATGCCGGCGTTGAGCGTTTCGTTCAGGTGCCCCAGTCTGTGGGTAAGTTCGGGGGCTTGGTCCGCCAAACGCGGTTTCAGCCGGGCAACGTCAAGCTTGGCGGCCGTGAGGAGCGATCCCAGCTCGTCATGCAGTTCCCTCGCAAGGTTGGCTCGCTCATCTTCCCGGACCTGCTGCAGGTGGGTCGCCAGTTCTGCCAGCGACGCTGTCCTTTCGCGCACCATGGTCTCCAGTCGATCCCGCTCTTGCTCAAGCGCGGTTTTTTGACGTTCCCGAGCCTCCTTGAGTGCGTTGCTCTGACGCAGATAACGGTAGAAGAGCGCGAGACTTATGAACGCAATCGCCAGGATTCCATAGCGAGCGAACTTCAGCGAACGTTCGACCAGCTCGCGATCGGTCGCTATGACGTGATCGTTGGCCAGAATCAAACTGGCCGCCTGCGAGCGAATCGCATTCATATGATCACGGCCAAGGTCACTGAGAAGGGCGAATCGCCATGCGTCCTCGTTGCCGTCAGTTCGAAGCTTGACTCCAAATTCCAGTTCGGAGAGTTTCTGCGTGACAGACTTTGCTAGCTCTGAGAGCCGCTCCATGTTGGCCGGCGATGCATCGTATGCCGTGCGCAGGCGCTCAAGGGTAGGGCTGATAGTTGATGTCGACTCGCGATAAGGCTCGAGGTAGCGCGGATCGCCTGTCAGCAGGTATCCGCGTTGCCCGGTTTCGGCATCGACTATTTGTCGAAGCAGGAGATCCAGATCGCTGTGCAATCGTTGCGAGATTTCCATGCGCGAAAGCGCTGTGCCGGATAGGTGATAACCGGTTTCGCTGACGCCAACCAACAACAGCGCCGCAATGATTGCGACAGGCAGGCTGATCAGATATCTGGGCAAGGAGAACCGTCGCATCGAAAGGCTTGGTCGGGTCAATAGGATTTCGTCAATAATCGGTAGCGAAACAGACCATGAGAAATCCGTTGCGCCAAGCGGCAATTGTGCCGCGCTCAACGTGAGCCTTCCCGCGAAAGACCCGAAATGATCAAAATTGGAATCGTCGATGACCACGCCATTGTCCGCTCAGGGCTCAAGCAGTTTTTCTCCGACCATGTAGATCTGCGTGTAGTCGGCGAGGCCGCCAATGGGCGCGAGGCGATCGATCTGATCCGAAACACCGAGATAGATGTGCTGCTGATGGACCTTTCCATGCCAGGACAAACCGGGCTTGACGCGCTCGGAATGATCCGGGCGAAGGCACCAGATGTGGGCATCCTGATTCTGAGCGGCTACCCGGAAGAGCACTACGCGATGAACCTTATCCGGCAGGGTGCGAGCGGATACCTCAACAAGGAGTGCGATCCGATGGAGATCGTCAACGCCATTCGGACGATCTCGCTGGGACGGCGCTACATCACTCCGGCAGTTGCGGACCTGCTCGCCCAGCAACTCAATCGCAAGGATGATGCCCCCGCGCACGAATTGCTGTCGGAGCGCGAGTTCCAGGTTTTTCTCAAACTGGCAAAGGGGGAGACGGCGGGAGACATCGCGAAATCGCTGTCTCTCAGCGTCAAGACGGTCAGTACCTATCGCACGCGCCTGATGGAGAAAATGAACCTTTCCTCCAACAGCGACCTCACATATTACGCACTCAAGAACAAGCTGATCGATTGATGCGATCTGCTGCCTGATACCGTCAGGTACGGTCTTGGGAGCCAGCGTGCTGAAGGCAGTAATCCACTAGCGCGTCGATTTCATTGGATTTGTCGAAAACCGCGTCTACGCCGAGATGGGCGCAGCGCGTCCGGATATCGGTGGTGGCGTAGTTACTGAGCACAACAACTTTCTGATGTGCAGCCCGATCGCGGCATGCTGCAAGAATCCCAAGTCCACTTCCTTGCTTGAGGAAAAGATCCACGATGGCGAGATCCCATTGGGCTTGGTGATCCAACAGCCATTGGCGGCCCTCGATCTCGGTTTCCGCTGTTCCTACGGTCTCGATCCGCGCAAGCTCTTCCAACGTTCCAATGAGATTTTCCCGAATGGTGGGATTGTCTTCGACGATATAAGTTTTGAGTCTCAAAATGTTATCCATCGGCTGTCGCCGCATCCGTCGGTGGGGTATGCCGCGACGGCATCGCGCACTTTCAGGTCAGGAAATCGGCAGCTTGATCCCATTGATGCCGGCAGCTGAACTTTGAAACGATAGACCATTTCACTGGGCGGATTGTTCCGCCGATTTTGTCAATTGCCTGTAGGCCATCGCCGAAGTCTGCCGCTGCTCGGC
>JBBSVJ010000177.1:0-7207 GCA_038233665.1 Lysobacterales bacterium | reverse complement strand
TCTGACCGCCGTATTTCCGGAGGACTCCATCTTTCGCATCGATCACTACCTCGGCAAGGAAGCGATCATGAATATCCTGTATTTCCGATTTGCCAATTCGTTTCTCGAGCCGATCTGGAATCGCAACTGCGTGGCCAGCGTGGAGATCACGCTGGCCGAGGACTTCGGCGTCGCCACACGCGGTTCATTCTACGAAACGGCGGGTTGTCTGCGCGACGTCGTGCAGAATCATTTGATGCAAATTGTCGCGTTGCTCGCGATGGAGCCGCCGGCCTATCAAGGTTACGGCGCTGTGCACAGTGAGAAAGCCAAGGTGTTTCAGGCGATGCGTCCACTTAAGAGGGAAGACCTCATACGCGGCCAGTACGTGGGCTACCGCGACGAGGCGGGTGTGGCGAAGGATTCTGATGTCGAGACTTTTTGCGCCCTGCGCCTCTATATCGACTCATGGCGCTGGAGCGGAGTGCCTTGGTATCTGCGTTCGGGCAAGTGTATGCCGCAAACATTTGCGGAGATTCTGGTTGAGCTGAAACCACCGCCGCAAAAGCTGTTTGATGACGCGGCGACCGAGCCAGGTCGTGCGAACTACGTTCGTTTCAGGCTCTCGCCGACCTCTGCCGTTGCGCTAGCAGCAAGGGTCAAGCGCGCAGGCAAAGAGTTCGTCGGCGATCAGCGCGAGCTGTATCTGGTGGAGGAAGAGCCTGGTGAAAAATCACCCTATGAGCGCGTGCTCGGCGACGCGATGGCTGGAGATGGCGCGTTGTTCACTCGAGAGGAAGCCGTGGAGGCCGCTTGGGTCGTCGTCGAGCCGGTACTTGAGAATCATGACAAGGCGTATCCCTACGAACAGGGAAGCTGGGGCCCCAAACAGGCTGATGAACTGATTCGTGAAGATGGCGGTTGGCACAACCCGACCAGCAAACCGGGGCAAGCATGAACCCGCCCAGCCGATTGGTCTTTCTGCTCGATGTCGACAACACCTTGCTCGACAACGATCGGGTCGAAGCAGATCTTAAGGATCATCTGGAGCACGAGTTCGGCATTGATTGCAGCCGACGCTACTGGGAAATCTTCGAAACCTTGCGCGCGGAACTCGGCTACGCAGATTATCTGGGTGCCCTTCAACGTTACCGCCTGGATCATCTGAACGATCCGAGCCTGCTGCAGATGTCCGCGTTTCTCATTGACTACCCGTTCGAACAGCGCCTTTACCGCGACGTTTTCGATGTCATCCGCCATCTCGATACATTCGGACAAACGGTGATCCTCACCGATGGCGATGTCGTATTCCAGCCGCGCAAAGTGCAGCGCTCCGGACTCTGGGACGCGGTGCAGGGCAGGGTGCTGATCTACATCCACAAGGAACAGATGGTCGGTGCGATCAGCGAACGTTTTCCGGCGACCCACTATGTGCTGGTCGATGACAAGTTGCGCATCCTTCAGGCGATGAAGCGCATTCTTGGAGAACGGCTCACAACGGTCTTCCCGCGTCAGGGAAAATACGCATTCGATCCGAACAACATCCGTGACTACGCGGCCGCAGACATCAACGTCGAATCAATCGGTGATTTGCTGGGAAAGGATTTTTCCGCGCTGATCAGCGCATGACGATCCGTCGCGTCAACGACTACGAGGCCAACATGAAACCGACTACGCAACTGCACAACCTCGGCCAGAGCCTTTGGCTGGACAACATCACTCGGACTTTGCTCGACGATGGAACCCTCAAACGCTACATTGCCGAGGAGTCGATTACCGGGCTGACCTCGAACCCGAGCATCTTCGACGCCGCGATCGGCGACAGCGATGCGTACGATGCAGCCATTCGCGAGAAGACCAAGGCCGGCGCTTCGGGCGAAGGGTTGTTCATCGATCTGGCACTGGAGGATCTGCGTCGCGCGGCTGACTTGTTCCAGCCGATTTTCGAGGCGACCGATCACATCGACGGCTGGGTGTCGATGGAGGTGTCGCCCCTGCTTGCGGCCGATACGGCCGGCTCAGTCGCGGCGGCGAAAATGATCCATGCGCAAGCCGAGCGCGAGAATCTGTTTGTCAAGATTCCGGGTACGTCCGAAGGCGTTCCTGCTATCGAGGAAGCCATCTTTCAGGGCATCCCGGTCAATGTGACCCTGCTGTTTTCGCGCGCGCAATATCTTGCGGCGGCCGAGGCTTACTTGCGCGGCATCGAACGGCGCATCGCGGCGGATTTGAATCCGCAAGTGGGGTCGGTGGCGTCGCTGTTCATCAGCCGCTGGGACGTGGCCAGCAACAAGCAGTTGCCCGAGGATCAGCACAACACGCTCGGCATAGCGGTCGGTGAGCAAACCTATCGCGCGTATCGCGAACTGCTCGCCTCGCCGCGTTGGAAGAAGCTGGAAGACGCGGGTGCGCAGCCGCAGCGCGTGTTGTGGGCGAGTACCGGCACCAAGGATCCCAAAGCATCGGACACACTTTATATTCGCGCGCTTGCTGCACCCGACACAATCAATACGATCCCGGAGAAGACGCTCCACGCATTCGCCGATCACGGCATAGTGGGCGACATGATGGCCACGGACGGCGGCGACAGCGATGCGACGCTCAAGAAAATCGCCTCGTCGGGTATCGATATCGAGGCACTCGCAACCTCCCTGCAAAAAGAAGGCGCGGAGGCCTTCGTCAAATCGTGGCGACAGCTGCTAATAAAGATTGCCGACAAGGCAGCCGCACTCGATTCAGCTCACAATGCCAGCGCCCCCTCATGAATAGCTCGTCCCTCAGCGCACGTCCTCAGTGGCAAGCGCTCAAGCAGCACTGCGCGCGAATGGGCAAACAGCATCTGCGCGAGCTGTTCGCTGCAGATTCAGTGCGCGGCGAAAGATTGACCGCGCAAGCGGTCGGTCTCTATCTGGATTATTCCAAACAACGCGTCACCGACGAGACGCTGCGCCTGCTTCGTGAGCTTGCGACAGCCTGCGATCTCGAAAAGCGCATCGATGCGATGTTTGCCGGTGAGCGCATCAACACGACCGAAGATCGCGCCGTACTGCATGTGGCGCTGCGCGCGCCGGCAGGCGAGAAAATTCTTCTCGATGGCAAGGATGTGGTCGCCGATGTGCATGCGGTACTTGATCGCATGGCCGTTTTCGCCGAGCAGGTTCGTGGTGGCACCTGGTTGGGCTATAGCGGCAAGCGCATCCGCAACGTCATCAGCATCGGCATCGGGGGTTCCGATCTCGGGCCGGTAATGGCTTACGAGGCCTTGAAGCACTACAGCCAGCGCGACATGACATTCCGTTTCGTCTCGAATGTTGATGGCACCGATTTCGTCGAGGCGACGCGTGACCTCGACGCGGCAGAGACCTTGTTCATCATCTGCTCGAAGACCTTCACGACTCTCGAAACCCTGACCAATGCACAAGCGGCACGAAGCTGGTTTCTCAAGGCGTCGGCAGACGAAAAGGCGGTCGCGAAACACTTCGTCGCGGTCTCGACAAACGCCGAGGAGGTCGCGAAGTTCGGCATCGATACGCGACACATGTTCGGTTTCTGGGACTGGGTCGGCGGGCGCTATTCGATGGACGCGTCGATCGGGCTGTCGACGATGCTGGCGATCGGCGCAACCCACTTTCGCGAGATGCTCGCCGGTTTCCATGCGATGGACGAGCATTTCCGCACGACTCCGTTGGAGGAAAATCTTCCGGTCCTTCTTGGTCTGATCGGAATTTGGAATACGAATTTTCTCGATGCCGCGACGGTGGCCGTGCTGCCGTACGAGCAATATCTGAAACGATTCCCCGCGTACTTGCAGCAATTGACGATGGAGAGCAATGGCAAGCACGTCATGCTCGATGGCGACGTGGTGGATTACGTCACCAGTCCGGTTTATTGGGGTGAGCCCGGAACCAATGGTCAGCATTCGTTCTATCAGCTGATCCATCAGGGCACGCGTCTGGTGCCCTGCGATTTCATCGGTTTTTGCCAGCCTTTGAATCCGCTCGGTGACCAGCACGATTTGTTGATCGCGAATCTGATCGCGCAGGGCGAAGCGCTGGCATTCGGCAAGACTGCCGACGAGGTTCGTGCCGAGGGCACCAAAGCCGCGCTGGTGCCGCACCGCACCTTCGAAGGCAATCGTCCGAGCAATACGCTTCTCGCGGAAAAACTTACGCCGACTTCGCTCGGCTCACTGGTGGCCCTGTACGAGCACAGCGTCTTCGTGCAAGGCGTCATTTGGAACATCGATTCGTTCGATCAATGGGGCGTCGAACTCGGCAAGCAGTTGGCCAAGACCACGATCGCCGAACTGACGGCGAAAACCGAGCCCGAACTTGCGCACGACAGTTCAACGAATGCCTTGATACGGCGCTATCGCACGTTGCGCGATGCACAAGAACCCGGAGCAAACCCGTGAGTCAGAAGATCAGTCCTCTCGCCGGAAAGCCGGCGCCGCAATCGATCCTCGTCGATATTGCGAAATTGCTGGCGGCGTATGTTGATGAAAAGCCTGATCCGTCCGTGCCTGCGCAGCGCGTCGCCTTCGGCACATCGGGTCACCGCGGCACGCCGTTTGAGCGCAGTTTCAACGAGGCGCATATTCTTGCGATCAGTCAGGCGATCTGCGATTACCGCAAGAGCAACGGCATCGATGGCCCCTTGTTCATCGGTGCGGATACGCACGCGCTGTCCCAACCCGCGTTCGAGAATGCACTCGAAGTGCTCGCTGCGAATGGCGTCGAAACCATGATCTCGGCGGAGGCTGAGTTCACGCCGACCCCGGCCATCTCGCATGCGATTCTTGTGCACAATCGCGGACTGAAAAGCGGGTTCGCCGACGGCATCGTGATCACGCCGTCGCACAATCCGCCGGACAACGGCGGGTTCAAATACAACCCGCCAAACGGTGGGCCGGCCGATAACGCCATCACGAGCTGGATCCAGAATCGCGCGAACGCACTCCTCGAAAACGGCTTGAAGGATGTCAAGCGCGTGGCGTTCGCGAAGGCGCGCGATTGCGAGAGCACGCACGAGCACGACTACCTGGGGCGCTATGTTGATGACCTGGCCAGCATCATCGATTTCGATGCGATTCGAAGCGCTGGCGTCCGCATGGGTGTCGACCCGCTCGGTGGCGCCGGTGTGCACTACTGGGCGCCGATTGCCGAGCGATACAAGATCGATCTGACCGTAGTCAGTGCGGTGGTCGATCCACAATTTGCCTTCATGAGCGTCGATTGGGATGGAAAAATCCGCATGGATCCGTCGTCGCCCTATGCAATGCAGCGACTGATTGGACTCAAGGACCAATACGACGTTGCCTTCGCCTGTGATACCGATCATGACCGTCATGGCATCGTCACGCGCAGCGCCGGGCTGATGCCACCGAACCACTATCTGTCGGTGCTGATCGATTATCTGTTCCGCCATCGCCCGTTGTGGAATGCGCAGGCCGGGATCGGCAAAACCGTCGTCAGCACCTCGATGATTGATCGCGTGGCCAAGAGGCTCGGGCGGAAGTTGGTCGAAGTGCCGGTTGGTTTCAAATGGTTCTCGGAAGGTCTGTTTGACGGCTCGCTCGGCTTCGGCTGCGAGGAAAGCGCTGGCGCCTCACTGCTGCGCCGCGATGGTTCGGTTTGGACGACGGACAAGGACGGTCTCGTCCCGGCCTTGTTGTCGGCCGAGATCATGGCCATAGAAGGCAAGGATCCGGGTCAGTTGTACGCACAGCTCAACGAGGAATTCAGCGAGATCTTCGCTGACCGCGTCGAAGCCGCGGCCACGCCCGAACAGAAAGCCAAGCTTTCGAAACTTTCGCCCGATCAATTGGGCGACGAAAAACTGGCCGGCGATAAAATCGAGCAAGTCCTTGATCGTGCGCCCGGCAACGATGCCGCAATCGGTGGCATCAAGGCCATCACCGCCAATGGCTGGTTTGCCGCGCGGCCGTCCGGGACCGAGGCGATCTACAAGATCTACGCCGAGAGTTTCAAGAGTGAGGCGCACTTGAAGGAAATCCTCAAGGAAGCGCAACGCATCGTCGACGCGGCGATCGCCTGAAGCCACACCGGATCCACTCGCAAAAACAGGAATGACCATGTCCGAGAATCTCGATCAGCAATGCGTGAACACGCTCCGATTCCTGTCCGTGGACATGGTGCAGAACGCAAATAGTGGGCATCCGGGACTTCCGCTCGGTGCAGCGCCGATGGCATACGCGTTGTGGTCGCGGCATTTGCGGCATAACCCGGCCAACCCGAAGTGGGTTGATCGCGATCGCTTTGTACTTTCGGCTGGTCATGGTTCTGCGCTGCTTTACAGCTTGCTATACATGAGCGGATACGATCTTTCGCTCGATGACATCAAGCAGTTTCGCCAATGGGGCAGCAAGACGCCCGGTCATCCCGAACGCGGTCACACTCCCGGTGTTGAAGTAACGACTGGTCCACTTGGGCAGGGTCTCGCGAATGCGGTCGGCATGGCGATCGGCGAGGCGCATCTCGCGGCGCGCTACAACTGCGACGGACACCGTGTGATCGATCATCACACGTGGGCGATCGTCAGCGATGGTGATCTGATGGAAGGGGTGGCCTCCGAAGCAGCATCGCTGGCGGGGCATCTGAAGCTCGGCAAACTGATCTGCCTCTATGACGACAACTTTGTCACGCTGGCAGCGGGCACGGACATCACGTTTTCGGAAGATCGCGCGAAGCGTTTTGACGCTTATGGCTGGCAGACGATTCATGTCGAAAATGGCAACGACATCGAGGCGATCGACGCGGCGCTCGTGGCCGCGCGCGCTGATACCTCGCGACCTTCGTTGATCCTCGTGCGCACGCACATCGGCTTCGGATCGCCCGAACAGGATAGCTTCAAGGCGCACGGCTCACCGCTCGGCGTCGAGGACGTCAAAAAGACCAAGGAAAATCTTGGCTGGCCGATCGATCCGCCGTTTCTCGTCCCCGCACCTGCGCTCGAGCATTTCCGCCAAGGGTTGGATCGCGGGGCGAAATGGGAAGCAGACTGGAACGCGCGACTGCATGCCTATGCGCAGGACTTTCCCGTATTGGCAAAAGAGCTGGGCGCGCGTCTGCGCGGCGAACTGCCATCGAGCTGGGATGCCGACATCCCGGTATTCCCGGCCGATGCAAAGGGCATGGCCACGCGCGTCGCGGGTGGCAAGGTGATGAATGCAATGGCCGCGAAGTTGCCGGCGCTCATGGGCGGCTCG
>JBBSVJ010000176.1:0-7296 GCA_038233665.1 Lysobacterales bacterium | reverse complement strand
GCAGGCGCATCGATGTGCTGGATTGATAAGCAGCTGGGGTAGAGGGTAGGGCAGACATTCCTGTAAGTTTAACGCTACTTGAATGAATGGACGTATCGCGTTGAACGCGATCAGCTGTCAGGATTTTGAAAGAACAAATCCTTCGCGGATTTTAATGAACCGGGTAGCGGACGCTCTCGTATCCGCTACCCAGCGCTATTGCAACGAAGCGGGCGCTGCCGTGCCAGTCGAACCCGAACGCTTGGCTGCTTCGCGTTGCTGGTCGGCAGAGCGCGTTTCATGATCATCAACATCATTGCTGACGTACCAGGGCGTGCCATCAGGGCGCAGGAACAGTTGGCGCATCTCCTCAAGGTTGAACGGTCGAGCGCCAATCCGACCGAATACGGCTATTTGATGGCCGGTTTCATCCACGCCACGATCTCGCTCAAGTCCGCGTGACAACGACAGCGCGGGTTTCCTTGTGGGATACCAGGCAATCAACTGCGGATTCGGGTCGGGTGCGAACCCGTAGAACTTCGGTTGCAGATCGGGTGACGTCAACTGGATGACCTTGAGCCCGTTCTTGCCGTCAGCGACATACGCGAACAGCGATGCGTTTGTGGTGGCGACGACGACATCACGCGCATCATTGATTTTGCCTTGCGCATTGAACATCTGATAAAGCTTTGGATGCTCAGGGTTGGTCACATCAACGATTGCCAGACCGTCTGCACCATCGGCGACGTAGGCGAACGTACGCGCAACGTGAAGCTTGTGCGCGTCACGCAGCGGCAGCATGGAGCCCGCGACTTCAGTTGCGTCTTCCGGATGAGTCACATCAATCACGTGCAAGCCATCACCGGCTGTGACAAACAGGTAGCGGAACTGCACTTGGCTGGCGCGAACGTCGGCGATAGGAACCGTTTTCAGATAGCGCGGCTTGAGTGGATCATCGAGATCGAGGACGACGATTCCGGCATCGGTCGCCACATAGAAAGTGGTGCCTGCAATAGTCACGTGACGCGCGCCGTTGAGCACACCGTTCTCGTTCCAGGTCATCGCCCTGGTCAGACCATTGTTGCGCGGATCACCATCGGCGAGGGTGTCGATGTCCGTCGCAATCAGGCCTTCTTCGGAATCGGTGATGAAGGCGTACTTGTAGAGCGGATGCATCGGCTGCTCTTGATTCTTCACGCGCATCAGATCACCGGTGTTGCGCTCCGGCGCAACAGGTTGCGTGGTTGGCAGGACGATACAGGTCGCGTTCTTTGATTTGATCGAAGTATCCTGCCCAAGCGGCGAGAACGGTGCGGTCACCAGCTTCTGCGAGAAACCCTTGTTGGCGATGTTTGCGGCGTCATAAATACGCGTGCCTTTGCGTCCTTCGGCGACATACAAATACTCGCCTCGCAGCTGCAAGCAGTTGGCTACGCCGGCGGAGTGCTCGACAGCAAACTTCAACTCCTGCTTGTTCGTTTGATGCTCGGCAAACCAGTCCGGATACGCGTAACGCTGAAGGTAACTGCCGATGACTGCTTGCGGCTCATCCCATTCAGTCACACGCACCGCACTCACTTCACCATCGCCTCCGACCCAGGCGTTGTAACCCACGAAGTCGATGAACTTGGTGCCGAGCAGCAGCAACTGAGCCATGATCGCGTTGTTGTCATTCTTTGTGGAAAGATGACAATCTTCGCAATCCTTGGTTTCGGTCTTTCGCTCGGTGTGCGGATAGTGCGGAGCAAATGCCTGTGAGCTGTAACCGGAGGCCGAAATCGGAGGCTGCTGAATGTAGATCTTTTCTCGATTGATGTTGGTCGATGACAAGACAAGCGCGGAAGATGAGCGCACCGGTGCGATTTTTCCGCCCTTGATGCTGCCGTGCTTGCCGAGGAAGAACATCTGGTCGCGCGCAACTTGTGGGTTGTAGGTGGCAAAGTTGCGCGTGGAACCGCCTTCGTATTTGTGTCGCTCGGTTTTCCAGTTCGCCTGGATAGGCAGATGGCAGCCGCCGCAACTCGTTGTCCATGAGGTATGGCAGGCATAGCAGAGCATCTTGTCTTCGCTGTGCGCGCGCTGATCCTTTGCCACGTCGGCACCCCAACGCAACTGATCGGTATCCTTCGACATCGTGTGTGCGCGCGTCGCTTTCGGGTTGTAAGTTCCCGACAGCGGATCGGTGGTGTTCTTGACCAGACTCATGGTCCATTCGAGGTCTGGAGTCACTGCCGAGCGCTGGATCAGTTTGTCACCGATCCATTCGAATCGCTTCTTGCCATCGGTATTGCGGATCAACAGCAGATCATTGCCGAACTTCGAAGCAGATGGCCCGGAGGTCTTCAAGGTCGGCAACGTATCGGCCGTACCGTGGCAATCCTGGCACTGAATTTCGACGGCGCCCATGACCTCAGCCTTGAGGTATCCGTTGCCGTGGCTATCTTGCGAGAAATGACAATCGACGCACTGCATGCCGACGTCGACATGGATGGAGGAAAGATGCACACCCTTCTTCCACTTCTCGGGATCGTTGTCGGCGATCTTGGTTCCAACCTTGTCGAGCAGATTGCCTTTGCGGTCGCGTTTGTAGACGGCACGGAAGTTCCAACCATGGCCGTGGTAGTCGGCAAACTGGGTATCCTTGAGTTTCGGGTTGAGAAGGGAAACATCCTTCGAGAAATCAGGATCGCCCCACTTGCCGCGAACCGCTGCCTCTTCGGGGTTGCGCTCGAGGATCTTGTGCATCGTTTCCGAATCGGGATATTGCTGTTTTTCCGGCCACATGAAGGGCGCATCGGATTCGTAATCCCACATCGTGTAGCCGAGCATCGAGTTGATGAACATGTTCGGCTGATGCATGTGGCAAATCATGCATTGACTGGTCGGGATCTGCCGCGTGAACTCGTGTTTCAGTGGATGGCCGGATTCAGTCTTGGGAATGGTCGGATCAAGCTGTTGGCTCGTACCGGTGTTGCCAAACTTGGCGTAGATGGCCGAATGCCGTGGATCACGATCATTCGCGTAGACGACGTGACACGCGCTGCAACCGGATGAGCGGTAATCGCCCGGATTGTCGTTGGTGCCCATCATCCATAGAAAGGGATCGTTGAGACGCGTCTTGGTGATGTTGAGGACCGGGATCGAGACCCGACTGCCGGTGCCCGGGCCACGATTGGATTGCTTGATGTCGGGACGACCTGGCTCTTCCAGGCGCTGAATTTGCCCCGCCTCATTGGGCAGGCCGATTTCCGGAAACAGATTGCTGATATTCCTTCCGCCACGTTCGAACACGCGGAAAATGTCACCTGGAGGTGTTGACTCCCAGCTGGGCAGCGGGCTGATCTTGGGCAGGATTCCGTGTGCATCCATGTTGGCATCGTTGGGAATGCCATTGCTCACGCTAACTGCCTCACCCTCGCGGTTGTACGCTTCGCCAAGGAGAGAATGCTTGTTGGGCAAGATGCCATTGTTGTAGGCGCCAGCTCCCCAGAACATGGCGGCGTTGGCCATGAGACTCTTTTCGTTGGCCTGAATCACCGGGAGATGGCAAGAGCCACAAGCTTCACGTGCGATGCGCAGATCTCCGGGATTGATGAAGCGCACATACTCCGGCGACTCCTTGAGCAACCAGGTATAGCTGCGGACGGGGTTGGCACTCGATGGCCATTTGTCCGGGAAGCGTGGCAACACATGGGCCTGATCAATGGCGCCCTGATAGGCAGGTGCGTAGTAATGACCCGCCTCATGGCCATGACCTTCTTCATGCTGCGATGCTGACGCCGAAATACGCTCGCCGGATACACCCGCCGGCGCATTCACGCTCGCATTGCCTCCATGACAATCGGTGCAGCCGAGAACGACAGCGGTGGAGGCATGCATGGTCTTGCGATCAGAATCCGTATGACACGAGATGCAACCGCTGGATTTTTCGTCGGCTTGGACCCAGGTTTGGAATGCAGGCGCATTCGGCGCCGTCGTATAAGTCCGCTCGACCGCGACTTCCTCGTTGGCCGATACGTGCGGAGCAAAGGCAAGACCAAGAAAATTTGCCGCGACGAAAAGAATGCCGAAAGCAAATGGCAAACGTTGATTCCTCAACCCTTTTTCTGGCTGAAGCTCCGCTCGCATGTCGAATTCGGAGGGTGTCGGCGTGCGCATGTCATACACCTCAGTAAGTCAGCACGATATTGCCCAGTACCGAGTAGTAGGTGCTGTGCTTGTCGCCGTAAAGATCCTTGAATCCACTGCCGGGCAGCAGGGCGGCCCCGGAAAGGCGCACGATCACGTTCTGAGTGAAATGCGGCCTGTAGATCCACGAGAGGGAGGCATCGGTACCGATATGCCGGCCGATATTTCCCTGGTTGCGTGCGGCCTCGAGAATCGCGGTCTCGTCAAACCAGAGTTCGTTGAGGTTGGTGGCGACGCGACTTGCCGGAGTCAAATCGAAATCAGCTCCAAAACCAATCAAGCGCAAGCCGGGATTGTCAAAATTGGACTGACCGTTTTCCTTCGATGAACGCAAATCATTGAGAAAGCCGTTGCGCTGGGCCAGGGCGACACCACCGCCGCCGATCAGCGGAACATTCTGCCGAATCCAGTAGCTGGTATCGGCACCGGCAAAAATAGGATTCTCGAATACGGCGTCGTAGCCGGTTGAACGATCGTCATACGGGTTGCTGTCGCCACTGGCATAAGCGATCGATCCGCGCAGACGAATCCAGTTGAAATCCATGGAGGCTTCAGCAGCAGCGAAACCGGCACGGATATCGGTGCGCTGACGAACAAAGACGCCGGGCGTCTGCCTGCCGAAAACGCCATAGGCCGACACGGTGAGATTGAGCCGCCCGATATGCCCGTCGCCGTTGTAGCCGATGTAACCGACATCATAAGTGCGCGGGGTTTCCAGCCCGAGCGACGAGGGCCGCTGGATAAATCCGTTGGAATCGTAGAACGCACGATCCTCACGATTGCGATTGTAGAGCGCGGTGACCTGCGAGGTGAAACCAGTGAACGGAAAATCCTGGCGGTACAAGTTGGCGACAAATACATCGTCCTTGCGCGGCCCCTTGGTGACATCGTTCAGGCCGGAGTTGATGTCCTTGTCGAGTCGGCGAAACCAGGCCAGGTTGTATTGCCAGAAATTGTTCTCTCGATTGCCGAACAAGCGGATGCCGGGTTGACTGTCCTGGAAAAGAAAGCCACGGAAATCGCTGTTGAAGGGCTGGATACCGACACGAATGGAATCGAAATCGTAGCGTGAGGAG
This sequence comes from Lysobacterales bacterium, assembly GCA_038233665.1. Classification (GTDB taxonomy): domain Bacteria; phylum Pseudomonadota; class Gammaproteobacteria; order Xanthomonadales; family Rhodanobacteraceae; genus Dokdonella. The sequence continues at coordinate 2,053 of JBBSVJ010000176.1, read as the reverse complement.
ACATCGCGAAGATGCTTGTCGACGAACAGTTCCTGCACGCCGATGAAACCATCATCGCGGATCCTGCCACGATCCGGATTCACCTGCAGTGCGCGCGGTTCGCGTGTCTGCACCCGGTTGTAGTTGAAGGCGAGTAGCGCCTTGAACTCAAGTTCCGGCGGTTTGAACACGGTGTCGCCGATATAGTAGTCCGCACCGACGATGAAATTCTGCGCAAGGATCAGCTGGTCGGTTCGACCGAGTACATCAAGATCTCCGCCACCACCCGTTCCCTGAGGCCCCACCGGTGTCGGAATTGATCGTGGCTCGATGATCGTGTCAGAGATAGCCAGCAGACTGAGAAAATGATCGTCGCCGTGAATCGGCAGATCACCCTTGAGTACATTTTGGTTGTAGGGATCGAGCAGCGAATGCTTGAAGCCGAGCGATTCCATGATCCGCCAGCGATCGGGCACGGGCAGGAATTCGCCGGCCTGATCCACCGGCGCCGGGTTGATGCCATCGGGGTTCTGCTCGACGAACATCGGCAGTGGCTCAGGTGGATGGCCGGGCCGACGCCGCGGAATCTGCGACTGGTAAGGATCGTAATTCGCGGCAGGCAAGATGCCGAGCATTTCAAGCAGGTGCGGCGTGGCGGCCGTTGGGCTTTGCGCGGACACGGGCGCATGGCAAACCAGCGCCGCTATGATTGCGGCACTGATTGGCAGTAACCGCTGCGGGTACAAGCGTTTGACGTTCATCTACTTGCCCTCGCAGACGTTGTCAGCGCCAGAGTCGATAAATGGTGCTTGCGGGCATTGGATATAGCGAAGATGGGCCCCGCTTGGGGCGAGGTTGTCTGCGCGCATTGCGGCGGGTGCATTGCCCAGAGTTCCGAGAATCACGCCGGCATTGTGTACCGAGAGAAAGCTGACCATGTCGTCCTGATCGACGCCATCACCGGAAACACCGACTCCGCCGACAAGCGTTGTGCCGCGGTAGATCGGCACACTGCCCGGGAAGATCTGGATGCCATTGGCAATGCGCGGAATGCCCGTGCAGGTTCGGGGCAGGTCGGTCGGCAAGGGCGGCAAATCGGTGCCATTGAGCGATACGCTCAGGCCGGCCTGCTGAAGATAGACCGCAACCGTCAAGGCGACGCGGTTGTATACAAGATCCAGTTGCTGACCTACCTGGAAGGGGCTCCATTGCGCAATCGGATTACTGAAAGGTCCGGGTGGGGCGCCATCGACGCCGTCCGGATAATACGGGCGGGCCATGTTGCCGCCGGCCCGATCAGTAAAGGCAATCGCTCCATCAGCAAACGCGGTAGGGATTCCGAGGAAGCCGCGAACGCGGGCCAGGGTGTCTGCGAATGGGCGTGTTTCAACCACATTCAAGGCAACCGTGCCTGTGTTGAGATCAACGACATCGGAGAGGTAGTCGGCGGCTGCCGGCGTCATGAGCCCGGTCGGTGCCGGCGCGGTCAGCTGATCATTGGCAGCAAATGTGCTGGAGTTGAACATTGCCGTGCGTGCTTTCTGCAGCGAAACCTCGGTGCCGAAAATGGGCGCGTCGCGAGTTCGAGCGATGGCCAGAGGCTGTCCGTTGGTATCAACGATAGATACGCTGACCCGAGCTTGTGTCGAAAGCGGACGGCGAATCTGCGCACGCGAGCGATTGGCGACTTTGAGCGCCTCCTGCATGATCACGCGCACCTCGTTTTCGGTCAGCGCATCAGCGCCATCCGAGCCGGCTTGCGGTGCGAACCGGTTGTTTCCCGAATCATCGACGACGACAAACGCATCAAGACCCGGATAGTTCGTCGCGTCGGGGCGAATGCCAGACTCGGGCTGACCGAACGCGGTGCCGGCAAGCAGCCCAGAAGCATTCGCGTAGTAGCCCGGAACATTGATCAGGCCGCCGGCGGTCGGGGCGAGCCCGGCATAACCCGGCGCGTTGCCCGGATTGACGGCAAGGCGATCAAACTCGACATCGGTGTAACGGAAATTCTTGCCATCAATCGTGATGACTTCGCCGCGACGGTCGACCGGTGCGCCGAAGCCGAAGGTTC
>JBBSVJ010000175.1:0-7344 GCA_038233665.1 Lysobacterales bacterium | reverse complement strand
TCGGCATCGAACGCGTGACCAAGCTGATCGAACGCAACGTCATCGAGATCGCCCCGCTTGCTTACATGCGCGGACGCACACTCAATGACTCGTTCGTTATTCTTGACGAGGCGCAGAACACAACGATCGAACAAATGAAAATGTTCCTGACCCGCATCGGCTTCGGTTCGATTGCCGTGGTCACCGGTGACGTCACCCAGACCGACCTGCCCAAACAGATCCGCTCGGGCCTGCGCGATGCCGCCGACGTATTGCGCGATGTCGATGGCATCAGCTTCACGTATTTCACCTCGAAAGATGTCGTGCGTCACCCTCTCGTGCAACGCATCGTGCAAGCATACGAGGCGCGCGAAGAAGATCTGGAAAAAGCAAAGGCGGAGCAGACAAAATGACGGCGCGCCGCGTGCGTGAGTCGATCATCGCCACCTTGCTGCTTCCATCACTGGCCTTCGCGCAGAGCCTCAGTGGGCCGGAAAGCATCGAGTACCACGCGCGACTCGATCGCACCTTGATCAGCAATCCAGGCAACGGCAGCATCGTCGCGCGGGCGGCAAATGGTGACTTGAGCCTGTTCAGTTCGGCGCCAAGTTCGCCCTATGGAATCGAACTACTTGCCGGCACCTTGTTTGTCCTCGATTCCGGCCATGTCAAAGGCTATGACATCGATACGGCGGCACCGGTGATGGATCTTGCGATTGCCGGTGCCGGATTCCTCAATGGCATCACATCGAACGGCATCGACACACTCTATATCAGTGATTTCAGCCAGAAAACCGTCCGCTCGATCAATGTATCGAATCTGGCCGTGCCGGTAGCAGGCTTTTCGGTGTCGACCGCTAGCTTTACACCGAATGGCTTGGTCTACGATGGTTCTGACAACCGAATTCTGATCGCCACCTGGGGCAACAACGCGAAGATTCTCAGCCTGGATCTCACCCCAAACTCCACACCTTCGCCGCTGATCAATACATCGTTGAGCAACATCGACGGCATCACCCTCGATTGTCGCGGCGCGATCGTCGTGGCCGCTTGGGGCGGCTGTTCGTCGGCTGGCTGCTTGCGTCGCTTTGATCGACCGTTCACGCTTGCATCGAGCGCACAGGTGATCATTGACGGTTTGTCGAGTCCGGCCGATATCGACTACGACTGGGTCAGCGCGGATATCGGCGTGCCGCAATCGGGCAACAACACAGCAAGCTTCCATGCAAGCGGTTGCGAACCGGCCGTTTTCGCCAGCAATTTCGAACGCTGAACCGCATCATGGCCTTGCATCTGCATCTGTCGCGATCCCGTGGACTCGGTGCTCGCGGCATTCCTCATCGATCGAGTTTTCAATCGTGGATCAACGCCGCCTTGAAATTCGTTCGCGGCCGAAGAGATGGAGAGATTTCGCTGCGCATCGTCGATGCCGACGAGGGCCAGACACTCAACCGGCAATACCGTGAGCGTGACTACGCAACAAATGTTCTTTCGTTTCCGGTTGAATTGCCGCCGGGTGTAAAACTGCCGCTGCTCGGTGATCTCGTCATCTGTGCGCCAGTCATCGCCCGCGAAGCCCGCGACCAAGGCAAGTCGCTGCGCGATCACTACGCGCATATGAGTATCCACGGCACCCTGCATCTGCTCGGCTTTGATCATCAAGACGATGCCGATGCCGAACGTATGGAATCACTGGAGCGCCGCTTGCTCGCGGAGCTCGGCATTGATGATCCCTACCGAGAAGTCGTGAACCCTGAGCGTTGAGCGCTGGACGATTCCGATCGACTGGCGAGGCGACTACGCAGCTTCTTAGCAGCGATTTTCACCGGTTGATCGGCACGTGAACCCGCGGCGTCAAGGCGATCAAGCAGAGACAGGGCCTGCGAATAATCCCCGTTCATGACGAACCATTGTGCGAGTGCGAGTCGTGAATATCCTGGCGCCACCGCATCCGGGTCGTCTTTGCTGTTCCAGCCGGCGATTGCCTCATCCAGCAGTTTGCGAGCTTCGTCGTCGGCTACGCCGCTATCGAGCAAGGCTTGACCCAGCACCGTCATCGCCGCGAGTGAACGCGGATCGTCCGCGCCGTATCGCTGGGTGAATTCGGGAACCATCTTTCGAATCTCGGCAATTGCCTGCTGAAATTGTCCGGCGCGCACGTGATGTTGTCCAAGCTGCAAGCGTGCTTCAAGCGCCTCGCCACTGCTCGCGCCATCCAGCGTTTCGGCATCCGCCAACGCGCGCTCGAACACGGCACCGGCTTGCGAATGGTTGCCCATGTCATCAAGAATCACGCCTTGGCGCATTAAGAAAACCGTGCCGAACTGGCTCGATTCACCCTTGAGGTCACGGGTGATTTTCAATCCTTCCTCGGCAAAAACCAACGCTTGCGAAAAATTCCCTCGGGCGGCCTGCAATATCGCCAAGCGGCTCTGAGACATCGCGAGAACGATTGGATTGTCAGCACTCAGGCGCTCTGAATAAGAACGTTCGCAAAACTCGGTAGCCTCCACCCATTTGCCGCGACGGCTGAGAATGATGCATAAATTGCCAATGGCCGGATCGAAGCGATTTTCCGGACTGGCTTGCAGCTGCTCATTCATCACATAGGTCTTTCGCGCCGCTTGTTCGGCTGCGAGCAGATTTCCAGCGCGATTCAACGCAAGCGAAAGCACCATCCATGCATTGGCGATTTCCTGCGAACCTGGCGAGGTGAGACGCTCCGCCAGCATCAGCGACTCGCGCGCAGCGGCTTCGGCATCACGCGCTGGAAACTGTCCGTTGGCCATTGCATTGGCCATCGCTTCGAGGCAACGTGCCGCATCAAGGGGCTGATCAATAGCAGGATTCAGATAAATGTCGGCCGCCTCGCGCAACATGGCGACGCCTTTCGCATTGTCATTCATGTGTCGATAGGCGCTTCCCACTGCTTCCAGAAGACGGGCACGGATGAGCGGCTGGCTAGCCAATTCTGAATCGATGCGAGCAGCACCCGAATCGAGCACTTCCCGCGCAGTCAACTCATGCGTCAACCCGTGGTTTGCATTGGAATCCGACGCGGCGAAAACCGAAACCAGAAATTCGGTAACACGATCCGAGATCGCGGCTTGTGATTGGGCTTCGCGCTCAGCGAGCACGGTGCGCCAGGTAAATCCGACAGCGAGAACGACGACGAAGGTCGATGCGGCGAGCAACCAACGATTGCGCCAGCCGAAACGTCGCAAGCGATATCCCACCTGGCCACGTCGAGCCTGCACCGGACGCGAGGCAAGAAACGCACGCAGGTCCTCGGCGAACTCGGCAACCGAGGCGTAGCGTTGGGCCGGCTGGCGACGGAGGGCCTTCATGACGATGGCGTTGATGTCTGCTGGCACACGTTTTGGCAGTGCGTGAAGGGGGCTCTGCCGATTGGTTTGGCGACGCGCTTTACCGAGCGAAGGCACATCACCGGAAATGATTGCATTCACGCGTGCATGGTCGGTTTCCAGATGATCAAACGGTCGTGCGCCTGCGAGTAGTTCATAGAGGATGATGCCGAGAGAATAGATATCTGTGGCCGTCCCGAGTCGACTGCCTTCGATCTGCTCGGGACTCGCATAGGCGAGCGTCATCGCCCGCGTCGCCGTCACTTCGCGGGCATTCAAGATGTCGGCCTCAGTGAGACGGGCAATACCGAAATCGAGCAGTTTCGGTTCGCCAGCGGCATCGACAAGAATGTTGGCGGGCTTCAGATCGCGATGAATGACCAGATTCGCATGGGCGTATTCGACCGCCGCGCAGACCTTGATGAACAGCGAGATGCGTGCCTTCAACGAAAGGTTTTGTGATTCACACCAGCGTCCGATCGATTCGCCATCGACATACTCCATTGCGAGGAACGGCACCCCATCCGTGCCGTGACCGGCCTCGATCAAACGGGCAATGCCAACATGGTTGAGCGACCCCAGGATGCGTCCCTCCTCAAGGAAGTGCGCCAAGGCGTTTTCGGTGCCGATGCCAGCGCCATGGAGCATTTTCAGCGCGACCCGCTGACGTACGTCACCCTGCTCGCGTTCGGCAAGCCAGACCTGACCCATGCCGCCTTCGCCGACGCGCTCAATCAATCGATAGCTGCCTGGCGCAGCCGGCTGAAGGCGGACATCAGCCAACGAGGCGTTCGTGATCACCCCGATACCTTGATCAAGAATGTCAGCTGCGCTGCCCTCCTCTTCGTCCGGCGCCTCAACCGACTCCATCAGCCAGATGACTTCGCGACGCAAGGCGTCGTCGCCTGCGCAGGCGTCAGCGAGCAGTTGCGCACGCTCCGAAGGCGGCCCTTCAAGCAATTTGTGCACTATGGCTTGAGCACGTCGATAGCGCTGCGCTGCTGGGTCAGTCATAACCATGCGTTTTAACCATGCACTCAATCACCGTTGATCCAAGAAATTAGAGTTGCACCAAAAAAACGATCCAAAACGACAATAGCTTGGAATGTCCGAACAAAAATCCTGGCCAATGATGTCCTTGGCACTGCAGTCGATTTGAACTCGCATCGCCACCGCGCAACCGGCCGCGCTCGATTCGGCGGCAGCATTGGTATGCGCGAACGCTGGATTCCAGGCGCGTAGTTTTCGCGGAATACACCAGATCAGGCCAACTCGCGCTGCAACCAAGCGCGCGCCATGCGCCAGTCACGCACGATCGTCGGGCGGGCGACTTCCAGCATGTCGGCAATTTGCTCGAGCTCAAGCCCCGCGAAAAACTTGAGATCAACGACCTGAGCCTGACGAGGACTCAACCCGGCCAGGCGTTCGAGTGCTCCGTCGAGTTCTATCAAGTCGACGATTCCGGCCGCATCAGAGGCCAGATCAATGTCGACAATGTCGACGCGCTGTGCAGGGTCAGGTCGCTTGGCCGCCTGACGTCGACGGGCATGGTCGACAAGGACGCGACGCATTGCTTGCGCCGCGAGTGCAGCGAACTGGGCACGATTCGCCATCGTCGCAGCCGCGTCCCCGAGCAGGCGCAGGCACGCTTCGTTGACCAGTGCCGTGGTCTGCAGTGTGTGACCCGCACGCTCGCCTCTCATCGCATTCGCCGCGAGCGCCTTGAGTTCTGCATAGACGATGGGCGTCAGATGATTCCGCGCGTCGCTGTCTCCATCGTCGCAACGGGCCAGCAGACGGGCAATTTCTTCAGTATCATGTGCGTCGGACATTGAACTCGGCGATCTCGGCGTGCGCAATTCCCGAGGAGCATATCAAGCTGAGTGGCGACGCGTGGAGCAGCCTGACAATCCAAAGTCCAGAAGTGCCATTCAATCGAATGGCGACCCTTCGAATCCGTCAGCGAAGATCGAATCAGCCGGACCGGCGCAACTCTGCACGGTCACATCATCAAGATAAAAGCCATCAGGGACGCGTCCGGTTGAGGCGTCGGTTGCCATGCGGAAACGGAACTGTACGGTGGCGCCGGCATGCTCATCAAGATCGATGACAAAGCGTGACCAATCGCTTGGATCACCACACCAGGCTTGCTTGCCGCGGGCAGGATTGTTGAATGATCGACTGATCGGACCTTGGTAGGGGCCGATCAGAAGTTTCGAGCTTGACACCTGACTCCAGCTCGCACCGCCGTCGCTGGAAATTTCCAGCAGGGTACCGTCGTAACAACCGCCGATGCGATCTTCTATGGTTTGCCTGCTCCAGAATTGCAAACTCAACGGGGAGGCGTTGATTGGCAAGGCAATCGGCGGGGAAACCAGGCGCTGATCGGAATCGTAGGCGACATCCTGGGCGAGCATCGATTGACCCGGGCCATGCGCATGCGCGCTCGAAATCGCCCAGGTATCGTGATCGCCGGAATGCGTCCATGCACCGATGCCGCTCTCGAAATCACTGTGCTGTATCGCCGTCGGCGTGCTGCCAAACGGACATTGACCTGGCGGCGGCGTGGTCGTGAAGGAGAACGATTGCGCGGCAGGACTATCGCCGCATTGATTGGATGCGCTTGCACGCCAGAAGTACTGCGTCGCGTAATCGAGCTCGATGCCTACTGTGTGCGTGGTCGCGGTGGTCGTCGTCGTGTAGAGAATGTTGCTGAATGCCGCGTCGAGCGCGACATCAATTTGATATTCCGAAGCGCCTGGCGTCTCGGTCCAGTTCAATAGCGGATGCCGGCTGACGTTGCCCGCATTGTCGAGAGGCTGAAGCAGCGACGGCGAACCGGGCGTTGCTGTCACCAACTGCAATCGCGCATGGCGCGAGCGCGAAATTCCATCCGCCTGCGCGTCGAATGTAAGCGGATAAGCGCCGGGCGCAGCAGCCGCCAGGTTGCCGATTGTCAGTGCGCCACTACCCGGAACGGCAATCGGATTTCCAGCAAGCGTCACCGTCGTTCCGACGGGATTGCCGCTGAGCGAAATACTCGCCGGAGCGTTGAACCCTAGAATCGACTGGGTGACCAGCGCGAAATCCACCGAGTTCGTCGTCGCCGTACAGACGCTACGTGTAGCCGGTGTAACGTTGAATGCAAACGATGGCTGCTTGGCGCAATTGCTGCAGACCAGGGCGAAATCCTGATCGGTTGAATCAGCGTTGCCCGGTACGCCGTCACCGCCGATATTGAACGCGCGTACGTTGATCGTCAGCGACTCGTTCGCACCAGGTGGCAGAAAAATCGCCTCGACGTTGTTGGCGGCATCCGGCTCGCCGCCGGGCGTACTCCAGGCGCCGTCAAAATGATTGCCGTGCCAGAGCGAGCTCACGCCCTGTAAATCGAGATCGAGATTGTTGACCTGAGGACTTGTTCCCAGCGCACCGGGTGCATCGGTCCAGGCGAGTACTACACGCAGCGGCTTGGCTGGATCAACGCGCTGAATCTCGGTCGTCCAGACCTGTCCGGAATCGCCAAATACATGATTCTGGTTGACCAACAGCGTTGGCGTATCGCTGAACATGTCCTCGAGATTCGGCATGCCAAATCCTTGTGCATTGCTCGGCAGGGTGTCGTTGGCATCCTTGCCGGTCAGATAGGTCGGATGGGCAACCAGCCACGCCTTCATGAGGGCCGGAGTCGGTGTTTGCGACGCGCCCGCGTCAAACTCCAGACTGCCCTGCGCGGTCGCGATCCACCACCACGACAATGAAGCGACGCCGGAGACCGCGGGCGCGGAATGACTGGTTCCGGATGATGCGGCATAGGTTGCGTTGCCGAGAGGTCGCTGCGGGTCGCAAATGCCCTCACCCATGCCGGATGTTGCCTGGCTGCCGCTGATATGGGTTCCCGGTGCGAGGAGATCCGGCTTGACCCGGTCACCTGGCGCCGGTCCGCGCGAAGAAAAGAAAATCACATCCATCGCGTTGTCGGCGCCACTGGCGTCCACCT
>JBBSVJ010000174.1:0-7359 GCA_038233665.1 Lysobacterales bacterium | reverse complement strand
ATGCAACCGATTCCCGCCGAGTTCGCCTTTGGCAAACCGGGGCCGGACGGAGAGCATTGCGTATTCTCCGACAACCGCAATCCGCACCTGACCTGGAGCGACGTGCCTGATGGCACGCGGTCATTTGTACTGACCTGTATCGACGTTGATGTTCCCACGATCGGCGATGACGTCAATCAGGAAGGCCGCAGCGTAAGCGCAAGTCTGCCGCGCACGGAATTCGTGCATTGGTTGATGATCGACATTCCAACTGAGTTCCGTGAGTTCGGTGCGGGCGCTTGCGCCGAAGGCGTCGTCGCGCACGGCAAGCAGGAAACCTTTGGCCCGCCGGGCTCCAAGCAAGGCATCAACGACTTCACCAGCTGGTTTGCCGGTGATGCGGACATGCAGGGCGACTACAGCGGCTACGATGGCCCGTGTCCGCCGTGGAATGACGAACGCCTGCACCATTACCATTTCCGCGTCGTCGCTCTCGATATTGCCACGCTCGGCATCGATGGTCGCTTTGAAATTGGCGATGTGCGCAAGGCGATGGAAGGTCATGTGCTCGGCGAGGCCGAGATCATCGGAACCTATAGCTTGAACGCGGCGTTGCGGCGCTGAGAAACGATTCTCGAGCGTCGCCGATAACTCGTTTCGCGACGCTGAACGATCCCGTCTCCGGCTTCAGCAGCCAAACGTTGCAAAGGGCGCCGCCTTTGAAGTGGACGACGCCCAGGCGCACTAATCTCCAGCAAACAGATCGCGCATTTCACGTGGCAACGGCGAAAGCTCCTTCGCGGGTTCTATCGCGCGAACTCAATTGCCCGGCATGAGCAGAAGCAAACCTGCGCCAAGGACGATCCGGTAAACCGCAAAAGCGTTGAATGTGTGCGTGCGGATATAGCCGAGCAACCATTTGACCGCGATGAAGGCGGTGATCGTGGCGGCGATGAAACCGACGCCAATCGCCAGCCAGTCCTCTTGCAAGCCACCCGCCTTCCACTGCTTGAGGATTTCGTAGCCGCTGGCCGCGAACATGGTCGGGATACCGACCAGGAAAGCAAATTCGGTGGCCGCCGCGCGATTATTGGTGCCGGCCAGCATGGCAATGAAGATCGTTGCCGCCGAGCGTGACGTGCCCGGAAAAATCGCCGCAACGATCTGCGCGAGACCGACGAGAATCGCAACCGTCCAGGTGATCCTTTCACTCTCCGGCCGACGCGCGCTGATGAACTCTGCGGCAAAGATCCAGAAACCGCCGACTATCAACGCAATCGCAATCGGCGTCACTTTGTCCGGTAACGAAAAACCGAGCTTGGCGACGATCAGTCCGAGAACCGCAGTAATCCCAAACGCGACAATCAACTTGAACAGATAGTCTCGATTGGCCGGGTCGCGCCAGCCGGTCGCAAGCTCCCACAATCGTTTCCAGTAGATCAGGGTCACCGCGAGGATCGCACCCGCCTGGATCACAATATTGAAGGTGTCCGAACGCGCACCCAGCCAGTGCTGGACAATCAGCAGATGACCCGTGCTCGAAATCGGCAAGAATTCGGTAATCCCCTCAATGATGCCGAGCAGGATGACGTTGATCAGATCAGGCACGCGGATCGTCCAATGCAAAGGGCGCGCAAGCATAAGTCAGAATTGCGCGTTTGCGTGGGCGCGAAACCTGTTGATGGGTTGATCATGCGAGAATTGTTGTATCTAGCGGGTGCAAAAGGTCGCACCGATCGCCAACCATCAACGAGGAGTTCCCATGTCTATCGCCAATGTGCTCAAGCTGATTGAGGATCACGACGTCGAATTCATCGATTTGCGATTCACTGACGTCCTCGGCAAGCAGCATCACGTCAGTTTTCCGGCGCATTCTGTCGATGAGGCGTTCTTCGAGGACGGCACGATGTTCGATGGTTCCTCGATCGCCGGTTGGAAAGGCATCAACGAGTCGGACATGGTGCTGATGCCGGATCCAAGCACCGCGATTCTCGATCCCTTCATGGCCGATCCAACTCTGATCCTCACCTGTGACGTGCTCGAACCACACACCATGCAGGCGTATTCACGCGATCCGCGATCGCTCGCTCGCCGTGCCGAGGCATTCCTGAAATCCACCGGCATCGCCGACACCGCGTTTTTTGGCCCGGAGCCTGAGTTCTTCGTTTTCGATTCAGTGCGCTGGCAGAACGATATGGGCAAGACCTCCTTCGAAGTCAATTCCGAGGAGGCCGCCTGGTCATCAAACCAACGCTTCGAGGCGGGCAATAGCGGCCATCGTCCCGGCGTCAAAGGCGGTTATTTCCCTGTGCCTCCAGTCGATTCGCTGCAAGATCTAAGCAGCGAAATGTGCAAGATCCACGAACCCAAGGGCCAGGTCGTCGAGGTGCATCACCAAGAAGTCGCCCCCCCCGGACACTGCGAAATCGGCACGCGCTTCAACACGCTGGTGCAAAAAGCCGATGAGTTGATTACGATGAAATATGTAATCCGAAATGTCGCCCATCAATACGGGAAAACGGCGAGTTTCATGCCAAAGCCGCTGGTCGGCGACAACGGCTCCGGCATGCACGTGCATCAATCGCTGGCCAAGGGTGGCGTCAACCTGTTTGCTGGCGATCTTTACGGCGGACTTTCGCAAACCGCGCTGTGGTACATCGGCGGCATCTTCAAGCATGCGCGCGCGATCAATGCCTTCAGCAATTGCTCGACCAACAGCTACAAGCGCTTGGTGCCGGGTTTCGAGGCGCCGGTCATGCTTGCCTATTCGGCTCGCAATCGATCCGCCAGCTGCCGCATTCCGTTCGTCAACAATGCCAAGGGGCGGCGCATCGAAATTCGTTTCCCCGATCCGGTCAACAGCGGCTACCTGACCTTCTCCGCTTTGCTCATGGCCGGACTCGACGGCATTCTCAACAAGATCGATCCAGGCGCACCGTCGGACAAGGATCTTTACGATTTGCCGCCTGAAGAAGAGAAGAACATCCCGCAGGTTTGCTCAAGCCTCGATCAGGCGCTGGAAGCGTTGAACAAGGATCGCGCTTTTCTGACCGCCGGCGGCGTTTTCTCGGATGATTTCATTGATGGCTATATCAATCTGAAAATGCAGGAGGTCACGCTTTTTCGCGCAGCGACGCATCCGATCGAATACCAGATGTACTACTCGATCTGAGTGGGGCAGCGGACGTCGGATCGTGGCGACAGCGCTTGTCCTGGGCTTGATCCGGGAACCTCGGAACCAGCGGCGAAGCTGGCCCGGAGGGCACGCCGAAGAGCGGCGCGGAGGAGAATTGTTGATTTGAGACCGTTTCTCGGGATGTTCTTCGGATTCTGTTTTGGCGGAAGAGGGTTTGATCCGGGCAGAGGAAAAGGTGCGCGCAGTGCGTCTCCGCCAATCAAACGTTGCTCGGCCGCAACTATTCGCGAATAGCCGCTCATTGGTTGTCGTGCCAGTAATTGCCTTTTGACGTGGCGTAGACCGGTAGACAGCCGACGAATCAGCAAGCCTGCTCGACATTTTCTCGGATGGTTGTGTACGTGTGTCAAATAAGATTATGAGAGGTTGCTATGATCATCGAAGAATTCAGCAAATCTTCCAGTGACACTACGATTGCTTGGCGTGCGACCGAGGAGAGTGAAGAGGATTGTGTTGCAACGGGCGAACGGTTGCTGCGCGATGATCCAAGCGCCGCTGCGAGCAGTCTCAAGGGTTCAATCAATCGGTTTCCGGATTCTTCCACTCTGCATTATCTGCTCGGCAATGCCTTGCGTATGATAGGCCGCGCCAGCGAGGCCGAGCTTGCACTGCGCCAGGCGATTTCGCTGGATCCCACGCACGCCAACGCGAGTATTTCGCTGGCTCATCTGTTGCGCGAACAGGGTCGCATGAAAGCGCTGGCCGAGGTACTGCTGGCCTCGTGGCGCAAGCGTCCGCGCTCACTGGAAGATGATCAGCGTGTGCTGTCGTTTCTTTGTGAATGCGGCTGTTTTGTCGAAGCGGATTCGCTGGTTGAGGCCATGCTCGATGCGCATCCGCACGACCCGTTCCTGCTGCGTCGCAGTGGAGAAATCGCGTTGATTCTGGGGCGTTTCGACGAAGCGCGCGAGCGTCTGCGAGCAACGCTTGAACGTGACGCTCATCAGACATCTGCATGGCTACGCCTCGCCCACACGCATCGTTTCAGCGATTCCGACGATGTCGATCTTGGCTTTTTGCAAGCGGCCGCATTACGGACTGATCTGGATACCGATGCGCTTGCCGCGGTCGGCTTCGGCCTCGGCAAGGCACTCGACGACCTCGGTCGATTCGACGAGGCCGCGGCGACTCTGAAGCGCGCCAACGCCGACTGGAGAAGTACGCATCCCTGGGACGCCGCTGACTGGCGGCGATTCGTCGAGATGCAGACGAACCCACGAACATTGGAACGCTCTGCCGTCACCGCCGAGATCACGCCCGTATTCATCGTTGGCCTGCCACGATCCGGCACCACGCTGGCCGAAACTCTGCTCTGCCGCGACGCCCACGTACGCGGTCGTGGCGAGTTGAACTGGATTGCCGCACTGGCGCGCCAGCTGGGACCCAATCCAACGGCGTCGATGCTCAACTCGGCTGCGGATTTCCTGTTGACCCAGCTTCGCCAGGATGACGAACCGGCGCACTATTTCATTGACAAGAACCCGCTCAATTTTCGACATATCGGCCTGATCAGAGCCTTGTTGCCGAATGCCAAGATTATTCATTGTCGGCGGAATCGGCGGGATACAGCACTTTCGCTCTGGAGCCAGCATTTCGCCCACGACGATCTTGGCTGGACTTATGATTTCAGTGATATCGCCGATTACCTGCGGGGATATGACGTGTTGATGGCGCACTGGCAACAATCGCTACCAGATAGCGTCTTCAATCTTGATTACGAGGTTTTGGTCAAGGATAGCGAAGGCACGATCTCGCGCGTGCGAGAATTTCTTGGGCTCGAGTCGAACGATGCGCAAATTGACCCTGCGCAAACCCGCACCATCGCCACCGCAAGCGTCTGGCAAGCACGCCAGAAGGTACATACCCAATCGGTCGATCGCTGGCGCCACTATCAGCATTCGTTGCCAGGCCTTCTCGACATTCCCGAGCATTGAATGGCGCAATAGCGGTCAAGTGTGACGCAGTTGTCACAGTCGGAGTGATCCAGCCGCGCGGAAATCTTTCGCGATGCGGGCATCCTGAGATCGAGCAAATCGACCGAAGGAGACCACAATGCCCCATACAGATCTCAATACGTGTCCATCCCCGATCACCCTGCAACGGATAGCCGGCGCGCGCTGGACGCCTTACGTCGCCGCTACCTGGCAGAACTGGAGCCGCCGAGCCTTGGCCGTCGAAGGCGCCTGCAGCAACCAACGCGCTGTCGATTGCGAAGCCTGCCGCGCCCTGCAGTCCATTACGACTCTCCCATGGGGCGATGCCCTCGGCGAACGCATTCAGAAGAAAGCCCACGAGGCGCTTGGCCTGCGCACGATTTCAAAGCTGGTCAAGCGCGAGACGGTTTGCGCACCGGCGTGAACAGCTCGACCCTTTAAGCCGAAACTCCGCCAGAAACGCGACCGATCTCGCTTCTTTGGATAGCGACTACTTCTTCTTAGGGATATACAGATCCGTAATCGTACCTTCGTAGACTTCGGCAGCCATGCCGATCGATTCACTCAACGTCGGATGCGGATGGATGGTCAAGCCGATGTCTGCGGCTTCGCAGCCCATTTCAATGGCGAGACCGACTTCCGCAATGAGGTCGCCGGCGTTCGGCGCGACGATACCGGCGCCGATGACGCGGTGGCTGGCCTCATCAAATAGTAGTTTGGTGAAACCCTCAGTGCGGCCAATGCCGATCGCGCGGCCAGACGCGGCATGTGGAAACTTGCCGACGCCGTAGGCAATCCCTTCTTTTTTCGCCTCAATTTCGGTCAATCCAACCCAGGCGATTTCTGGATCAGTATACGCGACAGACGGAATCACCCTGGCGACGAATTCACTCTTCTGACCAGCAGCCACTTCGGCGGCGACCTTGCCTTCGTGGGTGGCTTTGTGCGCGAGCATCGGCTGGCCGACCAGATCGCCGATCGCGAAGATGTGCGGCACATTCGTGCGCATCTGCTTGTCCACCGGAATAAAGCCACGATCGGTGACGTTGACGCCCGCCGCTGCGGCGTTAACCTTGCCGCCGTTCGCGGAGCGACCGACCGCGACGAGGACGCGATCATAAAGTTGCGGCTCGGGTGCCTTCTCGCCCTCGAAGCTCGCCTTGAGGCCTTTCTTTTCGGCTTCGATCTTGGTCACTTTTACTTTGAGATGAATGCCTGCGTAGCGTTTTGACAGACGTTGATGCAGCGGACGCACGAGATCGGGGTCAGCACCGGGCATCAATTGATCGAGCAATTCAACAACCGTGACTTCACTGCCTAGCGCGTCATACACACAAGCCATTTCGAGTCCGATGATGCCGCCGCCGACGACCAGCAGTTTCTTCGGGATATCGCTGAGATCGAGCGCGTCGGTCGAATCCATCATGCGCTTGTCGTCCCACGGAAAGCCCGACAGTTTCACCGCCTGGGAACCTGCGGCGATGATCGCCTTTTCGAAACGCACGAGCTTTTTGCCATCCACGCCTTCAACTTCAATCTCATTGGCCGAGATGAATTTTCCAGTGCCCGTTACGACCGTCACCTTGCGCTGCTTGGCCATGCTGGCAAGGCCACCGGTCAGTTGCTTGACCACCTTGTCCTTGCTCGCACGCAGCTTGTCGAGATCGATCTTCGGCTTGCCGAAACTGAGGCCGATATCTTCGGCGTGTGCGGCTTCCTCGATCACCCGCCCCGCGTGCAGCAAGGCTTTCGATGGAATGCAGCCGACATTGAGGCAAACACCACCGAGCGTAGCGAAGCGTTCGATCAACACGGTGTCCTGGTCAAGATCGGCGGCGCGGAATGCCGCCGTATAGCCACCGGGACCCGAGCCCAGCACAACCACTTGGCATTCTATATCGGCCTTGCGCCCACTCGCTGCTGCCGCGTTCGGCGCCGCTTTCTCCTCTCCCCCCGGGAGAGGATGCCTCGCAGGGGCGGGTGACGACTGCATCGATGCAGGAGGTAGAGCAACGCCGGGAGAAGTTGCCGAGGGTTCGGACTTGCCAGCAGGCTCAGCTTTCGCAGGAGCAGATTCAGCCTTCGCAGGCTTCTCAGCCGCCGATTCACCGGTCGCTTCAAGAATCGCCACCACCTTGCCCTCACTCGCCGTATCGTCAACCTTGACCTTCACTTCCTTGATCACGCCATCCGCCGGCGATGGCACTTCCATCGTCGCCTTGTCCGATTCGAGGGTAACGATGCCCTGAT
>JBBSVJ010000173.1:0-7506 GCA_038233665.1 Lysobacterales bacterium | reverse complement strand
GACGCTCGGGATATGCAGGTCGGTGTGCATCACGTCGCTGATCTTGAGCAGCAATTGGCGACCGAGACTGCCGGCGGGATGCGAACGCGCGAAGTCCTCGTCGGTAAAGCCGCGCGCTTCGAGCAGCGCGATCGCCAGGGCATCGCCCATCACCAGCGCGGCGGTGGTCGAGGAGGTAGGCGCCAGGCCGAGCGGACACGCTTCCGCGGGCACGCTGGTGTCCAGATGGACATCGGCCAGGCGCGCCAGCGACGAGCCGCTGTTGCCGCTCATCGCGATCAACGGAATACCCTGGCGCTTGATCAGCGGCAGGATAGTCAGCAACTCATCGGTTTCGCCGGAATTGCTCAAGCTCAACACGACATCCTTTGGTGTGATCATGCCGAGATCGCCGTGACTGGCTTCGGCCGGATGCACGAAGAACGCCGGTGTGCCGGTGGACGCCAGGGTTGCGGCGATCTTCCGCGCGATGTGTCCGGATTTGCCGATACCGATGACCACTACACGGCCCTGACACTGGAACATCAGTTGGCAGGCATGCAGAAAACTGCCGTTGACCCGCGCTTGCAAGGCCTCAATGGCCCGCGCCTCGGTCACAATGACGGTCAGGGCGCTATTGCGGATCGTCATTTCGTCAAGAAGCGGCATGACCACTGGCTGTGCGGCAGGATTCAATTGGGCATTCATCAGGTCTGAATTCAGTAGCGAAAATGACGCGGGCGCCAACCGATGTTTTCGGCGACGCAGGAATTTGAGTAACATTCGCAGTCCGCATTGTATCTGCAACCCCCGTTTCGCGCCTAAGACTCGCGAAACCCCTGCATCGTCGCCGTCTCGACAGGAACTCGCCTTTTCATGGACACAAACACCATTCACCATCTCATCCAGCAAGGTCTTCCCGATGCCGATATCAGCGTGGACGGGCCGGATGGCGTACATTTCGAGGCTCGCGTTGTCAGCGCGTCGTTTGCCGGAAAGCTCCCGCTGGCACGGCATCGCATGGTTTACGCGACCTTGGGTGAGAACATGGGCAATGCCATTCATGCGCTTTCGCTGCGCACTTTGACGCCGGAAGAAGCGGCCAAGGGATGAGCGTCGAGATCGCGCTGAGCTGACGGCGCGTACAACTAGTTGATGACTTCGTCGCGGCGAAGTCGTTTTGAATTCTGCTCCATCTGACTTGGGAAACTTGCTGGCAATGGCAAAAATCGTAATCAACGGCGGTGAACCGCTTCACGGCGACGTCCAGATATCGGGCGCCAAGAATGCGGTGCTGCCGATTCTCGCTGCCTGCCTGCTGGCTGACGAACCGGTCAGCATCGCCAATGTCCCGCATCTGCATGATGTAACCACGACCATGGAACTGCTCGGCCAAATGGGCGTTCAACTGGTCGTCGACGAGCGCATGAAAATTCATGTCGACCCGCGCACGACCGATCGACTGTTCGCGCCTTACGATCTGGTCAAGACGATGCGTGCGTCGATTCTGGTACTTGGGCCGTTGGTGGCACGCTACGGTGAGGCTGAAGTTTCCTTGCCCGGCGGCTGCGCGATCGGTTCGCGGCCGGTCAATCTGCATATCCAGGGTTTGCAGGCCCTCGGAGCCGACGTTCGCGTTGAAAATGGATATATCAAGGCGAAGGCCAAGCGTTTGAAAGGCGCACGGATCGTCCTCGATCTGGTTACCGTAACCGGCACCGAAAATCTCATGATGGCCGCTGTCCTGGCCAAGGGCACCACGGTTATCGAGAATGCGGCGCAAGAGCCTGAAGTGGTCGATCTGGCCAACTGCCTTAACAGTATGGGCGCGAAGATCGGTGGCGCGGGAACCAACACGATTGTTATCGACGGGGTCGAGCGTCTCGGTGGGACCGATTACGAAGTCTTGCCGGACCGCATAGAAACCGGAACGTTTCTGGTTGCCGCGGCGATCACCGGCGGCAAGATTCGCGCGCGCAATTCACGACCGAAGACCCTCGATGCGGTTTTGTCAAAGCTTGAGGATGCCGGCGCGCATATCAATACCGGTGATGACTGGATCGAGCTCGACATGCGAGGCAGGCGGCCTAAGGCGGTCAATATCACGACCGCGCCATATCCCGCTTTCCCTACCGACATGCAAGCCCAGTTCACCGCGCTCAACTGCGTTGCGGAAGGCGTGGGTGTGATCACCGAAACCGTGTTCGAGAACCGCTTCATGCACGCGCTGGAGCTGCAGCGCCTCGGTGCTGACATTCAGCTGGAAGGCAATACGGCGATCATCAGGGGTGTGCCGACGATCACCGGCGCGCCAATGATGGCCACCGACTTGCGAGCCTCGGCATCACTGGTTCTGGCAGGTCTGGTCGCCAAGGGCGATACGATCATCGATCGCATTTACCACATCGATCGCGGCTACGAGAACATCGAAGAAAAGCTCGGCTCACTTGGCGCACGCATTCGGCGTTTGCCAAGCTGAGGGGAGTCCGGGATTCGAGGTTCGTCAGAACAACAGGTGATGTCTTTGCTTGCTTCTGCCGATCCTCGATTGCGCTAGTTCTTTATTCCACTTTTCCTGCTTTCGACTGAAGTGATACGAGTTTGAGTGTCACCGTATCGCCTTTTTTCTCGACCTGTTCGATCTGAACGGGTATCCAGCCCATGGATTCAGCGAACCAACTCGTCGCGGTGCGCTTGTCGCGCACACGTTCGACGCACCGTGTGTCGAAGCTTCCCGCGGGGACGCTGAGACGGGCATCCGCGCAGCGTGAGTAGCGAACATCCTCGATCTCGTCTTTCGTCGCCACCTTGTAGTCGAAGCTGTTCGCCTGTCGTGACAGATCTGCGGCCAAGGCGAGAGTCAACGCGTGCCGATCGATGGCGTAAGGCGTCAGCGCATAGCGTTCATCGCTCTTACCATCGACCATGTGGATTTCGTGGGCGTTCCAGTCAAATTCGCCATGCCGATGCTTTTTCTTGAACGCAACGTCTTGGCTAAAATCGTAATTCAGGCTCTGCGGTCTGCCATCGACCCAGCAGAGAATCGATTTTTCGGTGACATCGAGACCCGCCATTTTCGCCAAGCCGGAGGTGCCTTCGGTGGTCGTAAGCAGCGTCCAGGTGCCGTCGGCGTTGCGGCTCAACTCGATGGTGGTCTTGGCCATCTCATTGCCGTTTCTAAACGTTGCGTAGTCGGCTTTGAACGGAGCGATGGGAGATTGGGCGAGCGCACTTCCGGCAGGCAGGAGAGCGCAGAGCATCAGGGGGAGAACTCGATTCAAGGCGGATCGCTCCAGATAAAAGCACGCAGTCTGACGCCCGCAGGATGAATGCGGCGTGTCCTCAGCTATTGATTGGAGGAGTCGCGATCGTTACCGAGTGACAGCGGGAATGCGAGCGCAGAGCCGTCGCTCAAAACGCCCCCAGCAGACCAGCCAATCCGGCCATTTGCTATCAACTCCACACAGGTGCAGAGCAATTGGTGCTCTTTTCCCAGCAGTCGTTTGGCCAGACTCTCCTCGGTGTCTTGGTCAACCACGTTGATGATCGTGCGAGCGATAACCGGCCCGCCATCCAGTTCGGCAGTGACAAAATGCACGCTGGCACCGTGTTGTCTGTCGCCTGCTTCAAGGGCGCGTCGGTGGGTGTGCAGTCCGGGATAAAGTGGCAAAAGAGATGGATGGATATTGATGATTCGGCCAAGCCATGGCGTGATCGCAGCGGCGCCGAGGATGCGCATGAAACCGGCCAGAACAATCAGCTCAGGCTCAAGCCCGGCGATGTGTGCAAACAAGGCGGCATCGAACTGCGAGCGATCAGAAAATTCGTGCGGATTGACATGAATGGCGCTGATGCCATGGCTTCTTGCCAGATCCAGCGCTCGGGCATCGGCCTTGTCCGAAAGCACGCCGACGATACGGATCGAAAGCTCGCCGTCAGCTTGCGCGTTGATCAAAGCCTCCAGATTGCTGCCGCGACCGGAGGCGAGAACAACAACCCGCATGGGATTTTCCTGATGCATGCAGCGGTCAGCGAATATGTACGCGCTCGACACCGCTGGCGCTGACGACTTCACCAATCGTCCACGCTTGCAGGCCCAGCGTTTCCAGAGCATCCAGCGTGGCACCGGCGTGTTCGCGAGAAACGATCAGCGAATAACCGATGCCACAATTGAAGGTGCGCAACATTTCGTCGTCCGCGACCTTGCCTTCGCGCTGCAGCCAGTCGAACAGTATCGGTGTCTTCCAGGACTTGCTGTCGATTTCGATGGCGAGATTCTCAGGCACTACACGGATGATGTTTTCGCGCAGGCCACCGCCGGTGATATGAGCCATGCCATTGACCTGCAATTGCTGCATCAGCTTGAGGATGGGCTTGACGTAGATGGTTGTCGGTTGCATCAGTAGATCGGCGAGGGAGCTGCCGCCGAGGTCGAGATCGAATGGGCTGCCTGCACGTTCGACAATCTTGCGAATCAACGAGTAGCCGTTCGAGTGGGCACCCGATGAGGCGATGCCGATGATGGCATCGCTGGCCTGGATTCGCGTGCCGTCAATCAGCGAAAGCTTCTCGACTGCGCCGACACAAAAACCAGCGAGATCGTACTCGCCGGGCGGATACATGCTGGGCATTTCCGCCGTCTCGCCGCCAATCAGCGCACAACCGGCCAATTCGCAGCCTTTCGCAATGCCGCCAATCACGGCTACGGTGGTTTCGACATCGAGCTTGCCGGTGGCGAAATAATCGAGGAAAAACAAGGGTTCGGCGCCTTGCACCAGTACGTCGTTGACGCACATGCCAACCAGATCGATACCGATGGTGTCGTGGCGATCAAGACTCTGCGCCAGTTTGAGCTTGGTGCCGACACCATCGGTGCCTGACACCAGGACTGGCTCGCGATAGCGGCCACCCAACTCGAACAATCCGCCGAAACCACCCAGGCCGGACATCACTTCTTTACGAAAGGTGCGCGCAACCAGGGGCTTGATTCGATCGACCACGGCATTGCCAGCATCGATATCAACGCCGGCGGCGCGGTAGGTGAGGGCCTCGTTCTCGTTCGACATGGGCAATTAGCCGGATACGCGGGCCGCGCATCATATCAGTCCGGATGGACGAGGTAGCAGCCGTTCGGGCAGACTTGTCGACATTATTGTTGGGTCAGGAACTCACCGCATGCGTGCCTCGATATTTGGCAACTCAACGATTGCAGCCCGACTGCAGCGCAACAAGCGAGAAAATAGCGTTTTTATTGTGGCTCCGGCACCCCGAGGCTCGTTCAGCCTTGCGCGGGTTGCCTCGATGGCGAGTCTCACGATGCTCTTGACCATCGGCCTGCTGATGCTCCCAGCCATCGCCGCACCAACTACTTATGCCGGTGAATCTCCGGTGGCCGATCAGTCTGAGGCCGCCCGCGCCGGAGCACTCAAAAATGCATTGGCTGAGGTCGTGATTCGGCTTACCGGCGACTCGGGAATCCTTGCTCGCGAGAAAGTAGCGAATGCCGTCGCGGCAGCCGACAAGTACGTGCTGCAATACAGCTACCGGAGTGACACGACAGCAGACCCGGTCAGCGGCGTGGAAAAGCCGCAACTGATCCTGGTCGCCGAATTTGACAGTAGTGCGGTGGATCGCATGTTGTCCGGCCTTGGCGTGAGCGGCATGGGTTCCACGGCAACTATCCAGACGACAGTTGTTGAAAAGCGAGTCTGGCTCAGTGGCATTCATTCGGCGGCCGACTATGCGCGTGCCGTTGGCTATTTGACCGGGCAACCGCAGGTGCGCCAGTTTTGGCCCATGGAGGCTCGTGGCGACGGCATTTTGATCCGTGTTGATCTTGCCGCTGATTTTGCTGTCTGGCTAGGGCAGGTTGATCAAGACGTCGTGATGCAGGTCAACAGTGCCAGTCCGCCCGTGCAGGGCATTGATGCGACTCTTGCTCTGAATCGTTGAGATTGATTCATGTGGCGTCATCTGCCCAACCTGATCACGGCGATGCGCATGGCTCTGGTCTGGCCGGTTTTCTGGTTGGTTTCGCGCGGAGATTTTGCCGCCGCGCTGATTTTGGCGGCCGTGGCCGGGATCAGCGATGCGCTGGACGGATGGTTGGCCAAGCGGTTTGCCTGGCAATCCCGACTCGGTGGCTTGATGGATCCGCTGGCAGA
This sequence comes from Lysobacterales bacterium, assembly GCA_038233665.1. Lineage (GTDB taxonomy): Bacteria > Pseudomonadota > Gammaproteobacteria > Xanthomonadales > Rhodanobacteraceae > Dokdonella. The sequence continues at coordinate 1,363 of JBBSVJ010000173.1, read as the reverse complement.
CAAGCTGCTGTTGTTGGCGTGTTTCACCGCGTTGACAAGTATTGGCCAAGTGCCGATCTGGTTGCTTGTTCTGGTCATCGGTCGTGACGTGGTCATCGTTTGCGGGGCGGTTGCGTATCACAATCTGATTGGTCCATTCGATGCGCAACCCTCGCGGATATCGAAATTGACTACGCTTATGCAGATCATTTTTGTGCTTGCCGAGTTGCTGCGTCTGGCCTGGATTCCCGGTCTGCCTGGTCGCATCGTTCTACTCTATATAACCGCCGGACTGACCGTTGTCAGCGGCCTGAATTACCTGTGGGTCTGGTCGCAGCGCGCGCGCCGGGAACTCGACGAACGCAAGCGAATTAAGGAGTCAACCGATGGCAGCTAATCTTGATATTCGCCTCAAGTGGTTGATTCTTGTGGCTTTCATGGGGTGGGTCTTGTATCTGATCGGCCCCGCGTTGGTGCCCTTTGTCATCGCTGGTCTGTTTGCCTATCTGTTCAACCCGATCGTGGAGAAGTTGGAGAGGCGCGGCATCGGTCGGTCGCTGGGAGTCAGTCTGGTTTTTCTGATCCTGACTCTCGTGATTGTCGGCATCGTGCTGGTACTGATTCCCTTCATGAATCGTCAGGTGACCAGTTTTATTGATCAACTGCCGCGCTGGACCGCATGGGCGCAGGGTGTTGCCACTCCCTGGATCGAAAAACATTTCGGCGTCAGCCTCGACACGTTCGACAGTGAGGGCTTGGTTGCGATGTTGAAGGGCCACTGGAAAGAAGCGGGCGGATTCGCCACGACCATTCTGGCCAAGGTATCCAAATCCGGTTTCGCGATTATCGCCTGGGCGTTGAATCTGGTCATCGTGCCTGTGGCCGCGTTCTACCTTTTGCGAGACTGGAACGTTGTGGTCTCGCGCATGCATGCGTTGGTACCTCGCTCGATTGAGCCGATTGTTGTGCGCCTGACCCGCGAATCGGATGACACCCTCGGCGGCTTCCTGCGCGGCCAGCTCAGCGTGATGATCATCCTTGGCAGCATTTACGGAGTTGGCCTCTGGGCGTCGGGTATCAGCATCGGCCCGTTGATCGGAATGATCGCCGGCTTGATCAGTTTCGTGCCCTACCTTGGGGCCATCGTCGGTGTCGGTATCGGCGTTATTGCCGCACTGGCGCAGTACCAGGACAGCTTCCACGTCATGCTTGTTTTCGTTGTCTTCATCATCGGTCAGTTGCTCGAAGGCTACGTGCTGGTGCCGAAGCTTGTCGGCGATAAAATCGGATTGCATCCCGTGGCGGTGATGTTCGCGATTCTTGCCGGCGGAGAATTGTTCGGTTTTGTTGGCGTGTTGCTGGCCTTGCCGGTGGCTGCGATAGT
>JBBSVJ010000172.1:0-7558 GCA_038233665.1 Lysobacterales bacterium | reverse complement strand
TGATGGCAAACGCGACACGCGATCCGCTGTTCTGGGCGGCCGTCGATATCGCGAACAAGGATTACCCGGGCGCTGGCGACTTCTGTCTGCGCTGTCATACCTCGCAAGGCTGGTATGGAGGGCGAGTTGTAAAATCCGGTTTCGGTGCTCCGAATGATCCGGTCCGAGGCGCCAACGGCTGTCTGCTGCAAGGCTCGCCGGACGCAACCGATTTCTCGAACGACTACAGCGGCGTCGCCTGTCATTTCTGCCATCGGCTGATGCCGACCGGGCCGATGGGCGAGGCGGGCATGATCGGCAATGCCAACGTCTGGCTCGATGACACCGAGTGCAATGGGAGTGGTGGCGCGCCCTGTCGTCGCGGCCCCTACAACTATTCCGGCGGTTTTTCGCCACCCCATCAATGGGCACAGTCGGCGTTCCACGAAGACAGCAAGCTTTGTGGATCCTGTCATGACGTGAGCACGCCGGACACCGATGCGGGACCGTTGAAAACGCTCAAGCTTGCCGACGGAACGGATACCTTAATTCCATTCCCTATCGAGCGAACCTACAGCGAATGGAAGCAGAGCGACTATTCCGCTCCTGGCGGTCAGACTTGCCAAAGCTGTCACATGCCAAACAGCGAAGACCCCACCGCAACGGCATGTTCCGGCGGCCCGAGTCGAACCGGGAATCTACCTGTGCATACGTTCGTCGGTGGCAATACCTGGGTGCCCACCATCATCAAGGGCGAGTTCAGTGACACCACGGCGATTCCGGGTTCGGCCGGTGGAATCGGTCGCCAAGATGCGTTCGATCGCACTGTGCAGTCAGCACGCGAGCTGTTGCAGACTGCCGCCGATGTTGAGGTTTCTTTGGTTTCCTATACCGCAGCGACGGGCGGCTCGCCGGGCGCGATCAATGCGCGCGTCAAAGTTACCAACAACAGTGGGCACAAATTGCCCAGCGGTTATTCTGAAGGCAGGCGGATGTGGCTCGACGTCCAGGTTCGAGATTTCAACGGCGCACTGGTTTTCCAGAGTGGCGGCTATGACGCGGCCAGCGCGACCCTCGCCAACGATCCGCAATTGCGCGTCTACGAAGTGTTGCAAGGAATCTGGAATCGACACGGCACCGGTACGTGCGACGCCGTTGATGGCCTTGGTCGCGAGGCTTTCCATTTCGTCCTCAACGACTGCGTGGCCAAAGACAATCGCATTCCGCCGCTGGGATTCGAGCCGGCGACCGCCGCTGATCCGAATGGTTACGAGTTGCGTCCGGTCGCGGCCACCTTTGCGGAAACCTCGCCTGGTAGCGGAATTCTGGTCAACTTCGATGAGGCCGACTATGCCGCAACCATTCCTCCTGGGACGCTTGGGCCGCTGACCGTCAGCGCGCGCCTTTATTACCAGACTTCCAGTCGCGAATACCTGGAGTTTTTGCGCAACCAGGCTACGGAGCGCTCGATTCCTGGCGAGAACTTGATGTGTTCTGGCGAGCCGAATCGGCCGGCCGTGGTCGGCCCGAAAGATCGTTCGCGCGGCGAATATATGTGGCAGTTGTGGAATGGCCCCGAGGCCGGAGATCGCATCTTCGCCAACAGTTTTGACGACACTCTTTTCCAAATGGGTTACGGAAAGTCTCCGCCCGAAGCGATTGCCTCGGGAGTCACCTTTACACCATGATCCGCTCAATGCCGAGCTCGCTTGATCCTCAGTCGCTCCCAATCGGCGCGCTGAAAAAATCGAACAGACCTTCAACCTCACACTCAAGGCGACACACAATGACCTTCAGAACCCTTTCGATAGCGCTTGCCATCGCGCTGTTTCCGATGGCATCCATCGCGCAGTCGGTGACCGCCGCATCTGCAAGCACATCGACCAACGACTGGGCCGCTTGGGGCGGAACAGTCGCTGTCCATCTCAACGAAAGCAATCTTCGCGCGATGGGCATGCGGATTGACCAGCGTGCGGGCAAACTATCGTCCAACGTCGAGCGGCTCACCGATGGCCTCAATGTGCGCCAAGCACTTGGCTCGGAGATTTTCGCTTTGCGCGAAAGTGGAAGCATCCAATTCCGCGCTGATCGAGGCTCTTTTGTGGGATTTCTCGGCGGATCATTGCAGACCCGCGGGGGCTATACGCTCAGCCTGGATGACGGCAGCACGATTCCGCTGGTTGATTTCCGTCTGCGCCCAAATGCCGACAACGCGATGTGGCTCGATGTCGTCAGCGGTGACGGCAAGGCCTGGTTCTATGTCGACAAGCTGATGTATGAGCTGGTTAACAAAAATCATGTGCTGGCCATTTACACGGCCGATATGCGTGCGACACGTGAGCTGGCCGAACGTACCGGGCATCCGGAATTGGCCGATGCGCCGATTGGTGATCTTGAAATCCTGACTCAGGTTACCCATCAAAGCGGCGGCGGAGCCAAGGATTTTCTCGGCACCCCCTCACCCAGTCATTATCATGGTGAGCAAGTAGTAGGTCAGCCTGTCGGTACGGTCTACCAAGCCGATCTGTTCATGCAAAATATTACGATTGACCGTGTCAATGAATCAAACAACACTGGTCCCAGCGGCAACGGCCGGGTGGTTTTCGCACCGAATTCGACATTGCGCAATAACGTCAATGCGGGCACGGCCTTGCAGACGATTTCCGGACAAGGCGCTCTCGGAACCAGTTCAGCACTGTGGACGGCCTGGATTCCTTGGCACACGAAGTTTTCGGGAATATTCGCCCCTTACGGCAACGATCAACACCCGTTTTTGATCTGGGACATGTATCGGATCAATGCCGACGGGGGCATCGAGCAGATCGGCCGATCCGGCGTAAAACATGCCTGGCTGACGACCAATCAGAACTGCGCTTCTGGAGAGAATTTCAGTAGCTATGTCTTGGGTCGATCCTGCGGCGATACTTACAGCACCTACAACAACAATGCGAATCAGGATTTGTCGATCCGCTCGGAGATTATTCCCGCAACTGGTCAGTGGGGCCGCTGTCAGTCTATCTTCGATCCGAACTGCTCCGGTAACAATACCAATTCGCAACCGAGCAATGATGGCTTCGTGCGGCGCATGGTTGTCAACGAATCGCAGATCAGCGCGACGGTTAATCCCGGCGCAAGTTATCTCTTCGATTCCTGGTACTTGGCGCGCCAGGACATCAATATCTATAACTCAATGGCAACGATCACCGGTACCCCGGTCTACTCCGGGGGCAACTGGAACTTTGCGGGACAATCCAATTTCAAATTGGGTTCTGTGACCGATCGCTGGATGGAAAACCTTCCGACCAATACGCTGAGCTCACAAAATGCCGAGTTGTCAGTGGGCGAGGGCCACACAAAGGTCGCGGTGCGCGTCATGGACGCAGGCGGCGGCAAGCGAACCTACCACTACGCTGTCCACAATCTCGACTTTGCCCGTGCCAGCACATCTGGCGCCGAACCCAACTTGGCTGTCCTCAGCAACAAGGGTTTCAACCAATTCCGCGTGCCGATTCCGGCTGGCGTGAGCGTGGTGAGCAATCGCTTCAGCGACGGTGATCTGGTTGCCGGCAATGATTGGAGTTTCAGTGCAAGTGGCGGCTATCTGACTTGGACGGCTCCCAGTGGCGCTTCACTTGATTGGGGCACCCTATTTCTGTTCTCGGTGACCACCTATTCGTCGCCAGTGACCGCGGTCAGTCAGTTGCAACCAGCGACATCGGGTGTGCAAATGTCATTTGATGTATCCACCTTGGCGCCGTCTTCCAGTGACATCATCTTCGAGGATGGATACGAATCACCCTGATCCAGGGCGAGGAAATGGCCCCCTACGCGTTTGAATAATCAGATGATTGCGCAAATCCTGTAGGAGCGCCTTCAGGCGCGAACTCTTCGTCAAGGCACGCGGAAAAGCTCGCCCGTGAACGGGCTCCTACCTTTTTACTCGAGCACCTGGATGATTGCGCTAAGTAGGTATCGACGTTGTTGAGCCACGGCGAATTGTTGCGATTCAGTTGACGATGGGCTCGAAGCTTAGGCGATGGGTCGCTGGCCCGGGAAGAAACGGTGTCGGCTTGCCCTCTACCCAATCGCTATGGCCCGCTCCGTAGAACGGAGACAGCGGGTGGCCGCTCTGGCCGCCAGGCAGCTCAAAATAGCCGTGTTCCTCATCGCCTGGCGCTACTGCGAATCGTTCTGACGCGCCAAACCTGGGTGCCGCCACGCGCGGCATATTGCTGTCGCCGGCAAGCTGATCGCGAGGCATGTCGAGCAAGCGGGCAAGAAAATCCGGTAGCGCGCGTGACAAGGGATGAGCGATACGCGCGGTGTTGCGCTCGCCCCAGGTTCGCGCGGCGATTCCGCCTGGCTGTTTGTCGAGATTCGCCGCAACGCGATGAAGCGCATCGAGTTGCAGCGCTTGCCAACTCTCATAGCCCGGCGGTAACAGATTCAATGGCTGGCGCTCGAGTAGCTTCCACACCGCGTGTTCCGATTGGGCGAGTTTGGGCAGCTCGAATTCGGCAAAGCGTACCCGCACCGCTCCAGCGAAAGCATCAAGCACAGTGTCTTTGACCTCGTTGCGCCAGGCGCGCGCGATGCGATAGCTGACCGAGTTGATCGAGGCGTGGCCGTCCCAATCGTTCAAGGCCGCGCGCACGTTGTCGCGGTCTTCGGTTCTCGCGCTGTGATCGAGCAATTTGACCAGCTGCTCGCGCCACGGATCAAGAAACAACGCACGATCATCGAGTTGGATGTCGAGCATGTCTTTGGTCGTGAAATGCGTCTTCGCGCGCAGGTCATCACGGATCTGTCCTTGGCGCGCGCCGAGATCGTAGCCGCCATCGCCGAGCAGATCCAGATGAATGCCCTCATCGACGACGCGGGCGTTCGCAGTCCAAAGACGCTGCCACGGCGGGTTCGAGATCAGCGGTGTGTCGGCTGGTGCCAGCCAACCGTTCCAGCCAGTGCCCGGTTTGCTCCAGTCAGCTGGCAATTGCGGATCGAAACCGCCAACCCGAAGCGGAATGCGCCCGGCGATGGTCCAGGCGATGCTGCCGAAACGATCAGCGACCAAAAAGTTTTGTGCGGGCATGCCTGCGCGCTGCGCGATCGAGATCGCCTCATCTGCGGTTTCCGCAATTTCCAAATGGAGAAGTTCGAGGTTGACCGCGCCTTCACGCTCGGCAGTCCAGGCAAGCGCCAGCGGCGTGCCGTCGACATCCTCCGCCATGATCGGTCCCCAGCGTGTCTCGCGAATCTTGAAGGCTTGCGGTTCCTCGCCATGCACTGCGATCGATTCCTCATGCGTCTCGACCGGCGCACTGCCCTCGGCGGTGAGGTAGTGATCCGCGGCGGCCGGATCGGGAATCACGCGCACCCAATCGGTGAGATCGGCATAGCTGTTGGTGAAACCCCATGCGATCGACCGATTGCTGCCGGCAACGATGGCTGGCGTGCCTGGCAGACTGGCACCGCTGACATCGATGATTTCGTTTGGGTGACGCGGGCTCGGATAGATCAAGCGCACACGAAACCAGATGTCGGGCACACGCAGATCGAGATGCATGTCATTGGCAATCATTCCAGCGCCGCCGGTCAGGGTACCGCTGACTGCGAAACTGTTGCTGCCGGGCACCACATCAGACGCCGCCTTGGTGTGTTTCAGCAAGGATTGATCGAGTGCGCGCAAATCGATATCCGTCGCCGATGGCGGATCCGGCCAGCGCATCGCCGGACCGCTGAGCGGTGCATCCCACCAGCCTCCAGTCGCGGTGAGAAATTGAAATACCGAATCGGGCAGGGCGGCTTTCATGCGTGAGAAACCGAGCTCACGCTTGTTTTGCGCATCGTTGAGCGAGAAATACATCGCATCGATAACCAGCAGGCAATCCGCGCTGCTCCACGGTCGTGGCGTATTGCGCGTCAGCAGGTAAGCAAACGGTCGCGTGCTGAGCGACGCAAGTCCGGCGTTCACACCATCGCGATACTGTTCAATGAGTTTGGCGTCGGCTTCCGGCGCCAGCGCCAGCGTTGCTTCGGCACGCGCACGCATGCGATGGACACGCGCGCTGCGATCAAGCGGCAAGGCGGCAGGGCCGAACAGCTCGGCCAGTTCGCCCGCCGCACTTCGGCGCATCAAATCCATCTCGAAGAAACGTTCCTGCGCCTGCACGAAACCAAGCGCCCAAGTGGCGTCCGCGCGACTCGCCGCGTTGATCGTCACTGTGCCCAGCGCATCGCGCTCAACCGTCACGCCGGCCACCAGCGCGCTGGTCTTAACCTGACCATCCAGTTGCGGCAGGCTGCCGCGCAGGGCAAGCCAGGCGCCGCCGACGAGCACGATCGCGACCAGCACGATCAAGGCGACGCTACGAAGCAGCCAGCGCAACGTGGTTTTCATGATCAGCCGGTGGTTTCGATGCGATCAACGCGCTGGAATCCACGCGGAAGCAGTGATCCGCGCGTAGCCCGATTGCCACCGTACTCGACCAGATCGGCCCACTTGAGGATCAATTTGCGCTGGCCGGCGAACAGGGTCGCCTCGCCTTTGCCTTCGGCGACCACGGCAACACCCACCACGCGGTCACCCGAGGCCAATCTCGGTTTCGGAATCTCGATCAGCTTGTTGCCCTTGCCGCCATTGTCGAGCTCAGGCAATTCAGCCACCGAGAACATCAGCAGATGGCCGCTACTGGTCGCCACGACAATGCGGTCGCGCGCGGTGTCCTCAACCATCGCGGGAAGCAACACATGCGCTTTGGTATCGAGGTTGATCAATTGCTTGCCGGCTTTCTTGTTGCCGAGCAGGGCTTCGAATCGGGTCACGAATCCGTAACCGAAATCCGAGGCGAGGACGAGCCGCGTAGCCGGATCTGCAATCGCCAAGGTATCGATTTGCGCGCCAGCAGGCAGGCTGAAGCGGCCACTGATGGGATCGCCGTTACCGCGTGCCGAGGGTAGCGAATGCGCGGCCGTGGAATAGCTGCGGCCGGTGGAATCGATGAAGGCTACTTGCTGGGTAGTGCGTCCCTTGCCCGCGGCGAGATAACTGTCGCCTTCGCGGTAGTTAAGTCCGGCAGGGTCGATATCGTGGCCCTTGGCCGCGCGGATCCAGCCCTTTGAAGAAAGCACGATCGTGGTCGGTTCGCTGGGTACCAGCGCTGCTTCATCGAGTGCTTGTGCTGCCGCGCGTGCGACCAGAGGCGAACGTCGATCGTCGCCGAATTTCTTCGCATCCTCGCGCAACTCGTCCTTGATCAAGGTTTTCAGGCGCGCCTTCGAGTTGAGCAACACGTTGATCTTCGCGCGCTCCTCTTCGAGCGCATCGGTCTCGGCATTGATCTTCATTTCCTCAAGACGCGCAAGCTGGCGCAGCTTGGTCTCAAGGATGTAATCAGCCTGTTCGTCACTGAGGCCGAAGCGCTTCATCAGCACCGATTTGGGCTCATCCTCGGTACGCACGATGCGAATCACTTCATCGAGGTTGAGGTAGGCAATCCGCAGACCTTCGAGCAGGTGCAGACGGCGTTCGACTTTTTCGAGTCGATGCTGCAGGCGGCGCGTTACCGTATCGGTGCGGAAT
>JBBSVJ010000171.1:0-7602 GCA_038233665.1 Lysobacterales bacterium | reverse complement strand
TGAGATGCGTGACGAGGGGGCCAAACTCAATCGGCTGTTGGCATCGGCCGTCGAAGTCGCCCAAGCCGCGTTTCAGAGCCCGGAAGACAGCGACATGCTGGTATCCGGACAGACCAATCTCATGGGCATCAACGAGCTTTCCGAGGTTGATCGGCTGCGCGACCTGTTTGATGCGTTTCAGCGCAAACGCGATTTATTGCAACTCCTTGAGCGCTGCTCACGAGCAGAAGGCGTTCGCCTGTTTATTGGAGAAGAATCCGGTTTTTCGGCACTCGGCAGCTTTTCGCTGGTTACCGCACCGTACGGCGTAGGCAACCGGGTGCTTGGCGTTCTCGGCGTGATTGGCCCAACCCGAATGGCCTACGAGCGGGTGATCCCGGTGGTTGCGGCAACCGCTCAGTTGATCTCGGGTGCGTTGAACCGTTCGTCCTAGAGTCATGCTGACCCGAGTTGCCCGTGTGCTACTTGATGAGCGTTGCTCTCGCCCCCATACGGGTGGCGGGACACGCTCTTCTGCTGCATTTGATTGCTCAGAAATGTGCGGGCAAGCCGGATACCGGCATCACGATGAATACAAACGCGTTTGTTGAAGACCGGGACTTTTATCAGTCAGGTCACAATCGCACTTGGAGGCGACCATGGTAAATACCGAACCCACGCCGGATCCGGCAGAAGATGACCTCGTTGACGAGTCGTCGTTAGCCAGTGGCGAAGAAGCCTTGAGCCAGATGATGGCCGACTACGAGATCAAGCTCGGCGAGATGCGCGAGTTGGTGCTGCGCGAGCGTGCCGAGCTCGATAATCAGCGAAAGCGGCTGCAGCGTGATCTTGAGCAGGCGCGCAAGTTTGCCAACGAACGCCTGCTCGCCGCGTTGCTGCCGGTGATCGACAATCTTGAGCGCGGTTTGGCGGCAGACAAGGGGGCTGCCAGCGGCTTGCATGCCGGGGTTGAGCTGACCTTGAAGGAATTGCAGCGCGTCGTCGCCGAAAACGGTTTGATTGTGATCGATCCGTTGGGGCAGCCATTCAATGCCGAGCATCACCAGGCCATGAGCATGGTTGAATCCGACGAGGTCAAATCCAATCACGTCGTCGCGGTTTTCCAGAAGGGCTATGTGCTCAATGAGCGTTTGTTGCGTCCCGCCTTGGTCAATGTGGCCCAGTAGGGACACTTGATCGGCGCAATCCGGACATTTCCTTGTCCGCTGCGCTTGAAAGCCGACACAACACCCCCAGTTTTTGCGCCAGTGGCCGAAGCGGCCGAACAGATATTTCGGGAGAGACACAATGGGCAAGATCATCGGTATCGACCTCGGCACGACCAACTCGTGCGTTGCTGTCATGGAAGGCGGCACGGTCCGCGTTATCGAAAACTCCGAAGGCGATCGCACGACGCCATCGGTCGTCGCGTTCAAGGACGGTGAAGTCCTGGTCGGCGCAAGCGCACGTCGCGGTGCGGTGACCAATCCGCAGAATACGTTCTCGGCGGTCAAGCGCCTGATCGGACGCAAGTTCACGGATGCCGAGGTAAAGAAGGATATCGGCCTCGTCTCCTACAAGATCATTGGCCATGAAAATGGCGATGCCTGGGTCGAGACGGCCGATGGCAAGAAAATGGCGCCGCCGGAAGTTTCCGCGCAGGTGCTGATGAAGATGAAGAAGACCGCCGAGGATTACCTTGGCGAGCCGGTGACCGAAGCGGTCATCACGGTTCCGGCCTACTTCAACGACAGTCAGCGCCAGGCGACCAAGGATGCTGGCCGCATTGCCGGACTTGAGGTCAAGCGCATCATCAATGAGCCGACCGCGGCTGCCTTGGCTTACGGCCTCGACAAGAAAGGTGGCGATCGCAAGATCGCGGTCTACGATCTGGGCGGCGGCACCTTTGACGTCTCGATCATCGAGATTGCCGAGGTGGATGGCGAGAAGCAGTTCGAAGTGCTCGCGACCAACGGCGACACCTTCCTCGGTGGTGAAGATTTCGACATGCGCATCATCGACTACATCATCGATGAGTTTGAAAAGCAGCACGGGGTTGATTTGCGCAAGAATCCGATCCAGTTGCAGCGTGTGCGTTCCGCGGCCGAGCGGGCCAAGATCGAACTCAGCTCGCGCCAGCAGACCGACATCAACGAGCCCTTCATCACTCAGGTCAACAACGAAGGCGTGCATCTGGAAATGCGCCTGACCCGCTCCAAGCTCGAGTCGCTGGTCGAGGATTTGATCAAGCGCACCATCGAGCCTTGCCGTACCGCGTTGTCCGATGCCGGGCTCAAGGTTGGCGAAGTCGACGAAGTGATTCTCGTCGGTGGCCAGACGCGCATGCCCAAGGTGCAGGAAGCGGTCAAGGATTTCTTCGGCAAGGAGCCACGCAAGGACGTCAACCCGGATGAGGCAGTCGCGATTGGCGCAGCCGTTCAGGGCGGCGTGCTTTCCGGTTCGGTCAAGGATGTGCTCTTGCTCGATGTGACTCCGCTGTCGCTCGGTATCGAGACGCTCGGTGGCGTGTTCACCAAGTTGATTGAAAAGAACACGACCATTCCGACCAAGGCTGGCCAGGTATTCTCGACTGCCGAGGACAATCAGAATGCAGTGACCGTGCATGTGCTGCAGGGCGAGCGCGATCAGGCCAAGTTCAACAAGTCGCTGGCCAAGTTTGATCTGGCCGGCATCGACGCGGCTCCGCGTGGCATGCCGCAGGTTGAGGTCAACTTCGATATCGACGCCAACGGCATCTTGCATGTCTCGGCCAAGGACAAGAAGACCGGCAAGGAGCAGCGCATCGAGATCAAGGCCGGCTCGGGTCTGTCGGATGAAGAGATCCAGCGCATGGTCAGCGACGCCGAAGTCAACCGCGAAGAAGACAAGCGTTTTCAGGAATTGGTCACGACACGAAACAAGGCCGATCAGCTTCTACACTCGACGCGTGCCGCGCTCAAGGAACATGGCGGAAGCGTGCCCCCGGAACAGCTCGGTGGCATCGAGGAGGCTCTATCTGATCTCGACAAAGCCATGAAGGGCGACGACAAGGCTCAGATTGAGGCGAAGATCAGCCGCGTTGAAGAAGTCGGCAAGACTCTGCAGGCGGCAGCGGCTTCAGCCGGTGCCCATGCAAATGCTGATGACGCTGCCCAAGCCGGACCGGCTCAGCCAGAGGATGTGGTCGACGCCGAATTCACCGAAGTGAAAGACGGCGAAAAGTAAGTCCGTGTGGCAGGGCGGAACGGTAAACGGCGATTGACTGCCGGTTGCCGTTGCGCCCTTCACGTTTCTCAGCCACATCGATTCCGATTTTTGTCCTGCCAATGACTACAAAACGCTGCTATTACGAAGTTCTCTCCATAGAACGCTCCGCGAACGACGATGAGATCAAGAAGTCGTTCCGCCGCCTCGCAATGAAGTGTCATCCGGATCGCTGTCCGGATGACCCGCAGGCACAGGAGCGATTCAAGGAAGCCAAGGAAGCCTACGAGATCCTCGCCGATTCTCAGAAACGCGCGGCCTACGATCAACATGGCCATGCTGCTTTCGAGAACGGCATGGGTGGACGTGGCGGCTTCAATGGGGATGTCGGTGACATCTTTGGCGATATTTTCAGCGACATATTCGGTGGCGCGGGGCGTGGTCGCTCGCGTCGCGGCTCGGATTTGCGTTATCTCATGGAACTCGATCTCGAAGAGGCGGTATTCGGCGTCGAGAAAAAAATAGAAGTGCCGACCCTCATTGCCTGCGAAGACTGTGAGGGCAGCGGTTCCGAAGATGGCAAAACAGCTACCTGCGACACCTGCCGTGGACACGGGCGCGTGCGCATGCAGAACGGTATCTTTTCGGTGCAGCAGGCCTGTCCGCATTGCGCCGGCAGCGGCAAGACCGTCGCCAATCCGTGTCGCAGCTGTCACGGCGATGGCCGGGTCAGTGATGAGCGCAGTCTCGAAGTGAAGATTCCCGCGGGTGTCGACAATGGCGATCAGATTCGTCTGACCGGGCAGGGTGAAGCGGGTCCGGCGGGAACCGTGCCGGGTGACCTCTATGTCGAGGTACGCGTGCGTGAACATGCCATCTTCACGCGCGAGGGCGACGATCTTTATTGCGAGATTCCGATTCGGTTTGCCCAAGCGGCGCTGGGTACGGACTTGTCCGTGCCCACCCTTGGCGGTGAAGCGAAGATCTCGATTCCGGCGGAAACCCAAACCGGAAAATTGTTCCGTTTGCGCGGCAAGGGTGTGAAGTCGGTCCGCAGCGGTCGCGCGGGTGATCTACTTTGCCGCGTCGTGCTCGAAACACCGGTGAAGCTGACCACGCGTCAACGCGAGTTGATCGAGGAGCTTGAGACCACCTTTGTCGGTGAGAATGCGCAAACCCATTCGCCGCGCAATCGAAGTTTCATTGATGGGGTCAAGCAATTCTGGGATCGCGTCACCTCCTGAGCGTTGTGGATTGACTAGCGCGTCGGTTTACTCTGAAGCCTTTCAAACGCAGGGCGGAACTTGAGCCATGAGCGAAACGACCCGAATAGTCCTCAATGGCGCGGCCGGACGCATGGGCAAGGTCTTGGCGAAGGTTATCGCCGAGCGCGATGATGCCGTGATAACCGCCAGCCTGGTTCGACCAGGCAGCGAGCATGACGGTCAACCCTCGAACATCCCAAGCTCGCCGACCTACCAAGCGTGCCTGACGGGGCCGGCAGATGCCGATGTACTGATTGATTTTTCTGCCAGCGCCGGTTTTGATGCCGCGTTGGCGCTGGCGATCAAGCAGAAAATCGCGTTTGTCAGTGGCTCTACGGGGCTCGATTCCGCGCAACTGCAGGCACTCGATGCGGCAGCCGGACAAATTCCACTGCTGTGGGCAGCAAATTTCAGTGTTGGTGTGGTTGTTCTCGAACATCTGGTCGGCGAGGCCGCACGCCTGCTGCCGGATTGGGATTGCGAGATCATCGAGTCACATCATCGCAACAAGATCGATGCACCTTCCGGTACGGCCTTGATGCTCGGTCGAAGAGCGGCAAAATCCCGAGGTATCGAGGCATCCACGGCAAGCACGGATCGGTCCGGACTCCGCAAAGCTGGCTCGATCGGCTATTCGGTCAGCCGCGGCGGCGATGTTGTTGGCGAACACGAGGTGCGATTGGCGGGCGTTGGCGAGCGTCTCGAGTTGATCCATCGTGCCGGCGATCGCGACATTTTCGCCAGAGGCGCCTTGGCTGCCGCGTACTGGATTATCCGGCAAGCGCCGGGACGCTACTCAATGGCCGATATGCTCGGCTTCAGTCAGCGCTGATCAATTCGTGCGCAGCAATGGGTTGTACGGCGCGGGATGAACCGAGGCGCCGCGACCGCGCGCGCGCAGCGGTACGACCTGACGATCAGCTGCAATGCGCGTGGCGAGGCCGCCAACGATGGCGGGTGCAATCGGTGCATTGTGATCAATGCCGCTGATGCTCGATTCACCGGATGATGCGGGATCCAGCCAGTCGCGCAACCGGCTTGAGGCCGCAGGGCCATTCCAGGCTGCCGAGAGTTTTCCGTAGCAGTCGGTGCCATTGTCCGACTGCGTGCCCGCGCACTGGGCATTGCCGCCGGAAAGTACGCCAATCAGTCGGCGTCCGTGTCCGCTTGGATCAGCCGAGGGAATGAACAAGCCGGATCCCGACGAGCCGCCTTCCGTCGTGCCTTGATTGTAGGGGCCGGTCAACCAATGGGTATCGGTATTGAAGTCGCCGGTTCCAATGCAGTTGTAGGTCGAGCGCGGACCGGTCGGGCTGTTGTCGACCTTGGCCACATCACCACTGGGATGATGCAAACCGATGCTGGCGGACGGCGCAACGCCATCAGCGTCCCACCCGGCATGAAAGAGATTCCAGTCCGGATTGGGAGACTGGTTCAGTTCGACCAAGGTGAAATCCGCATCCGCCCGAGTGGCGCGCAGACTGGCTCCGGTCTGATTCTGTGAGAACGACCAGTTGCGCGTGACCGCACAATCGGTCGATTGATAGTTCCAGTACACGCGCATGCTGGCCGCTTCCGATTGCGTGGACATGCAGTGCGCGGCAGTCAGCACATAGTTTTTTCGATCAGCGGGTACGTCGTTTAGCAGGGTTGCCGTGCAGATATAACTGTTACCGTCGCCGGCGCGGAATTCGTAGTAGGCAAGCGCGCGCTGCTCATCGGTATAAGGCTGGCCCAAGGGGCAAACCACATTGACGTTGCAGGCCCCGGATTCGAACGGTTGACCCACCTTGCTCGACGGGTTGAACAAGTCGCGAAAGCCCGCGCCGACGTGGGTAAGGCTGGGCAGTGGCGTATTGATTAGCGCGTTGGCCGGCAGGCGAATTTCGACCGTCGCGCTGTTGCCGGGGACCATCGGTATCCACAAGGGCATGGCATCGTCGAGGGTGTAGGGGCCTTCGTAATAGTCGTCGGCACCGATCACCCACAACGATGCAGCGGCCGGCAGAGTGCCAGTCTCGAAGCCAAGATGCAGGTCGGTGGCTCCCGGCACCGTCACGCGCATTCGCCACACGGAACTGCCGTCGGCGAGAACCTGCCATTGGCCACTGCTGCCGGGATTGAGCGCGACCGTATTGCCTGTGGCAATCGCCAGGCGCTTGTCATGCATGACATCCGCACGCTGGAGTTTTGCGTTGTCCAGATCGCGCAATGCCTTTGCATCAATTTCAGGCAGGATTGCCGTCGGAACCAAAGTCCCCGACTTGGCCATCGCCCCGACGCTCCACGGCGCCTCACCGTGTCGGGCAAATGCAGGCGCTGCAACCAGCATTGCAAACACGGTGGCAAGGCTTGAGGCGATCTTCGTCATGGTCGGGTCCGGGTTAGTCGAGATGAGCTGCATCGTCTTTGCGTCCTGCGCCGATCTTGCGATCGATGGCGCCGAACAGCCTCTTGAACAATCGGGAAAGTCTACCTCGTCGCGTTTTGCGATGCTTTTCGTCTTCACTGGTCAACCAGGCGACCTGGATGACCCGACGCTCGCCTTCAAAGGGCAGGTGACCATGAAACGAGCACTCGCTGCGTTGGAAGGCCACCAGTTTTCCATAAACGGGTCGGACCTCGTTGCACAACTGATCCTCGATACTGTCTGCACGCCTGAGGAAGCGCAGGCAGCCAGCACTGGTGTCTGGCCAGGTTTCATTGAGATAGAGCAGGGCAGTGGCGACCTTTGATCGACTATCGGTATGGATCGTGCCATGTCGCTTGTTCAGTGCCTTGCAGATGGTCACCAACGTTGGATAGGTTTCCAGTGCGTCAATGCCGAGCTTGGTTCCGATTGCATTCGCGAATTCGGATGTAGTCAATGCGTCGATCAAGACATTCACCGAGGGGCCACAGTCGCCGATTTCGTGCGGAAAAAATCCGGCACTCGGATAGCGAGGGAAGTCTTCACCGAGCTGATTGCGTGCACCTTCGTCGATCATATTGCTTGCAATCAGATACGAAAAAGGTTCCTTCTGAACCAAGGTGTCTGCGGCATCGAGTGCTTTCGAGTTGAGTGGTTGCAAGGGTTTAAGCCAAAACTTCTGGAATGCTGCCGCTAATTCTATCTGCGTTTGACGCTCAGTTTGTCATGAGATGGTGGACATGC
>JBBSVJ010000170.1:0-7796 GCA_038233665.1 Lysobacterales bacterium | reverse complement strand
TTGGTCCAGTGGTGGTTGATCGGTCCGGCTGGTAGATCGACGACCTTGCTTGCGTTGGCCTCGATGTGGGTGGCATCCGCGACATAGGGAAAACTCAACACCGCATCGGTGTCGGCGACATAAAACGTGCTGCCGACCAAGGCCATGCCGAATGGCGAATTCAAATTCTTGAGAAACACGCTGCGGGTCTCGGCCACACCATCACCATCAACGTCACGAAGCAGGGTGATGCGATTGGCGCTGGGAACACCCGCACCGGCACGTTTCATGACCGCTTGCATGATCGCGCCCTTGATACCCTTGCCGTCTTCCGGCTTGGGTGGACTATTGGTTTCTGCAACCAGCACGTCGCCATTCGGCAATACGTATAGCCAGCGCGGATGATCAAGGCCGACGGCAAACGCGGCAACAGACAATCCGGGCGCGGCGCGCGGCTTCTCACCGGCAACCCATCCGGTGGCCGGTGCGATCTTGACGGTCGGGATCAGCTGCGGATTTGGATCCGGCAACGTCGGCTGAGGGCCGCTACCAGCCGCCACTGGTAGCGTGGCGAAGTCTTGGCAGGCAGGCAGAGCGAGAACGATGAAAACTGCTGCAATCGACCGGAGTAGACGGCGCATGGGCCACTCGATTCAGGGGGCTGTACATCGTATGCGGGGTGCCGTTACGCCAGCCTGAACCAGGCAATGTTGGACCTTCCATCTCCAGGCAACAGGAACGAGCGAGTTCGTGCGGCACTTGATCAGCGTTGCCCTAAACGTTCATCTGTCGTTCGCTCGGATCCAGTAACCATTGATTAAACATTGACCTCAATCCACGGGTTCCCGACGAGGCTTTGAGCAGGCCTTGGTTGCGGATAGCAAACATGGGAGCAGCACTCAGCGTGATCCAGACCTTCAACAACGCGATCGAGTTAGACGGAGTCGTCTCTCCGTTGTCATCCAGATTCGTAAGCGTAATTACACTGGACCGGGAAGCGAGCGACGATGCTCAATATTGAACACTCCGTGCGTCAGCACCTGCCTTGGTTGGCAGGCTTTCCTTCAATTGAAAACGCCTTGACTCGCGTCCTGCGAACCGTCGCCAACGAAGAGCGCTTCAACGAACTGCTCGAAGAATCGGGCAGCGCCCAAGGTCTGGATTTTGTTGATCGAATGTTGGAGTTGCTCGGTACCCGCTTTTCACTGGATGTGGGGTCGAACGAGACCGTACCCGCGACCGGCCCCTTGTTGGTCGTCGCCAATCATCCGCTGGGAATGCAGGATGCGCTGGCCTTGTTGCAATGGTTGGGTTCAATTCGCCCCGATGTGCGCATGCTGGGCAATGACTGGCTAGCCAGCGTTCCGCCGCTCAGCGAACTGCTGTTGCCTGTCGATGTTTTCGGCCATGGAGCAGGTTCTCGCGCGAGACACCTGTTTCGCTCGCTTGAAAACGGTGAGGCGCTGATCATCTTTCCCGCAGGCGAGGTGTCGCGCCTGCGCGGACGCACGATACGCGACGGCGCTTGGTCGGATGGGTTTGCGCGATTGGCTTTTCGAACACGGACACCGGTGCTGCCGGTTTACGTGCGCGCGCAAAATTCTGCCATGTTCTATGCGCTATCCATGCTATCCAAGCCGCTCAGTACGGTAATGCTGCCGCGTGAAGCGACCGCTAAAACGGGCCGTCGGATCGGTCTTGGCATCGATTCGGTTGTCAGCGCCGACGAGCTTGAGCGAGCAAGCGAAGGATCAACCCGACGCGCAGCGGACCTAATGCGCAAGAAGGTTTACGCGATCGCTAGGCAGCTCAACCCGGTTGCGGAAATCGAGGTGCCGCTCGCACGGGCAGGGCGCGCGGATGAAATCGCCGCAGAACTTGAAAGGTCCGAAAAGCTCGTTGACCTGAGCGACGGCAAACAACTGTTCCTGTTTAGCGCTGGTCGAGACAGTTCGCTGATGCGTGAGATCGGTCGGTTACGTGAATTGACTTTCCGCAAAGTGGGCGAAGGTTCGGGTAAGTGTCGAGATCTCGATGACTATGACGCGCACTACGAACACTTGGTGCTATGGGATGCTCCCGCGCAATGTGTGGCCGGTTCCTATCGTCTGGGTCATGCCGGTCGTTTGACCCACGCTCGCGACATGGCGGGTCTTTACACCACAACACTGTTCGACTTCTCCCAGGCGTTGCAGGCGCGAATCAGGAAAGGCCTTGAGCTCGGTCGCAGCTTTATTGCGCCCGCCTATTGGCGCTCACGTGCGCTGGAACAGCTTTGGCAGGGAATTGGTCTTTACCTGCAAAGACATCCGGAGCTGGAGTATTTGTTCGGCGCGGTCAGCATGCCGATTAGTTTGCCGCAGGAGGCACGCGAGTGGATCGCGGCAACCCATCTTCAAGTCTTCGGCATGCCTGACCTCGCAACGGCGAGACGCCCTTTCATCATCTCTCCTGAAATTGTTATGCGTGTCGAGCAGGCATGTGAGGGACTGGAGTCGCCCGCAGCGATGGGTAGATTGAAACAGCATCTGGATACGCTGGGCGTCAGTCTGCCGGTGTTGTATCGCCAGTATGTTGATCTCGTCGAGCCCGGTGGTGTGCAGTTTCTTGCATTCGGAGACGATCCTGGATTCTCCGGGTGCATCGACGGCTTGGTGTGGATTGAGCTAGCCAAACTCAAGCCCGGAAAGCGCGCACGGTATTTGGGGAAAAAACCTGATGTCGCCACTGTCGGCATATTGCCGCAGTCCATCTGCGAGTCAGAACCTTCACTGGCTGACGGCAGACTCGCGGGCGCAAAGGAGGATTCCGATGACCTGCTTGCAGCCTCGTAATCTAAACGTGTTCACCGTGACTGGGATCGAAATGCTGACGGCGAGTCCCAAAAACTCTCCAGGCTCAACGCAGCCCAAGGTTCGATACGAAGTCCTCTTGGGTAAAAGGGCAGGGGAGCTAGCGTGATTTGCGACCACGCAAAAATCGGCCCCGATGCGTTGAGTGTCGCTCGAAGCAAATCGTCAATCCGCGCGTTGAAGTCGTTTCTAAGGCGCAAAGCCTATCCATGCCTCGGTGCAAAATCAGCGCTCTCGCGACGTACTTTGGAATGCTTTTGCGCGGAGGACATTTCCCGTTCAATCGACGACCAGCGTATCGCTGCCCGCTTGCAGTCTTTCGCTTCCAGAACAAATGATGATGACGTTTTCGTCAGCGTCGCCGTTCTGTTTCCAGGCTCTGCACAGCTGTCCGAAATCGAATTTGAACAGGCACTCTGGCAACGACTTCGCGCAATCCACGCAATTGATCGGGGTTCATATGCTTGGGACCCCAGCGTCAACAATGATCCGACGTCGGGCAATTTCAGCATGAGCGTCGGAGGCAAGGGCTTCTTTGTCATTGGTCTGCATCCGGGAGCGAGCAGACTCGCTAGGCGCTTTCAGTGTCCGGTCATGGTCTTCAATTTGCACAGTCAGTTCGAGCAGCTGCGGGCCGATGGTCGCTATGAAAAACTCCGCAGTACCATCGTCGCACGAGACATCGCGTTTTCCGGATCAAGCAACCCCATGCTTGCCACGTATGGTCAACGCTCGGAAGCGCGTCAATACAGTGGCCGGGTGGTGAGTGATGATTGGGTCTGTCCATTTGCTCACGAGATCGAGGAAATTCCTGAATGATTGAGATCATTGCGCCGCGTAGCGGTGTAGCTTTTGAAATCAAGCGCGGTGAGCGGCTTAAAGTCATCGATCCGGAAGGTCAGCAGGTCGCTGACCTTGTCGCATTCAATCGCAAGGACACGCTTGAGTCGATTTCATCGGGACGCAGTATCGATTACGCCAGCAAACTATTCCTTGGCATGGGCGATCGGATCTATTCCAACCGCAGCAGCGTCATGCTTGATATCGTGGAAGATACGGTAGGACGGCACGATTTTCTTTTGTCACCGTGCTCGGCGGAAATGTTTCGCATCATCTACGGTGACGACACGCCGCACCGCGGTTGTTTCGGCAATCTGGCGGCGGCGCTGGCTGCGTATGGCGTCGGGCCGGATGCTATCCCGACAGCCTTCAACGTTTTCATGAATGTTCAAGTGAACGGCGACAGTGGGGTCATCAGCGTCGAACCGCCGCTCAGCCGCGCGGGGGATTTCACCGTTTTTGAAGCGCACATGGATTTGCTGATCGGCCTTACGGCATGCTCGGCAGGACAATCCAACAATTTCGCCTACAAGCCCATTCACTACGAGGTGATTGGTGGAGACTAGCGCAACGTCGTTGGCTGCTGAGCAATCCACGTCGCCAGCAGATCCGGAGCGGGTTGGTGCTTTTGAACGCGTACCCAAGTGGCTCAATCTGGTGCCGATGGTCACTCAGTGGTTGTGGTTGGGTATTCGTCATGGAAGCGTGACCTTGCCTTCAAGTGCCAACCCGCAGATTACTGCCGGCGGACTCGTCGGTGATACCAAGTCCGAGTACTTCAATTGCATGGGTACATTGGCTCGATCACGGGTGGCAAACTTCGTCTTGATCGAGCCCCAAGGTTCAGCGTCGCTGCTTGCCGCGATGGCGTTGATGCGCGAAGCGCGCTTGGATTTTCCAATCGTGGCCAAGCCTGACTTGGGCTGGTGCGGCTTTGGCGTGCGCCGAATTGACGACGCGAGCACGTTGGATGATTACCTTTCTTGCTATCCGCGCAACGCCGCCCTGATGTTGCAAAAATATCTACCGGAGCCTGGCGAAGCGGGCTTGTTTTACATTCGTCATCCGGACCAGCAAACCGGAAAATTACTCGGTATTTTGCTGCGCCACTATCCGCAAGTCGTCGGTGATGGAGCCAGCACGATTGCGCAGTTGGTGGAAAGGGACGTGCGCCTGCAGCGAACAACCGGGAGCGCCGAACACGAGTGCAGCTATGATCCTGAGCAAGTGCCTGCAGAAGGGGAGATCGTTCGACTGTCGCTGATCGCGTCCACGCGAGTCGGTGGACGCTACGAGGATGGCACCGAGTACGCCACGCCAGAGCTGACCGGAGCCGTTGACTCCATTGCGCGCGACATGCCGCAATTTCATGTGGGTCGATTTGATGTTCGTTATCTGAGTCTGGAGCATTTACGTCGCGGAGAATTCACCATCATGGAAGTGAATGGTGCAGGGTCGGAGGCCGTACACGCCTGGGATCCGAAATATTCCATCCGTGACGTTTATCGGATCGTCTTTGCCAAACAGCGATTGCTGTTTGCTCTAGCAGCGGCCAATCGTTCGCGCGGACACAAGCCTATCGGCATGCTTGCACTTGCCCGGCACTATCTCCATCAGCAGTGCTTGATCCGCCACTATCCTCCGTCGAACTGAGTCCGTTGTCAGCGCCTGAGCTTGGCCGGCGCGCGCAATTCGAAGACCAGCCAGCCGATGCCAGCGAGGACGAACGGAACGAGGCTATAGGTCAGTCGATAGCAGAGCATCGCCGCCAACGCTTGCTCCCGCGCAGATGCCGGAAGCGAGGCCAATACGATCACTTCGAACACACCGAGTCCGCCTGGCACATGACTGATCAAACCCACGACGACTGCGCCGACATAGATCGGTAGAAAATCGATGAACGGTGGTGCAGACCCTGCAGGTAGCAAAACATACAACGCAGCAATGGCTGCGAGCATCTCGACGCCGCCGGTCACCATTTGCCACGCTGCCGTCGCGCCATCGGGAAACTTCAGCGTCCAGCGTCGAATGCGCAATGATCGATGACCGCCACTCAGGTAGAGCAGAAATGCGAGGAGCCCCGCGCAGATCACGATGCCGAGCAGTCTCCCCCAGCCGTGCGCCAGCGCAGGCTGCCACAGTAGCGCCAGGGTAGTGACCAAGATGAATCCCATCGCCACACCAAACGCAGCCAAGGCGACAATTCGAGCAATGTCACCCGCGCCGAGACCCGCCGATGCGTAAATGCGATAGCGAACCAAGCTGCCGGTCACCGCAGGAAACCCGAGCGTGTTTGAAAATGCATGGGATACCGCCCCGGCAAATGCCGCTTTTTTCGCCGACACTCGATTTACCACGACCGAACGTGAAGCCAGGACATCCAGCAAGGCCAGCATGCAGAAGCTGATCAAGCTAAGGGCTAGCGAAGCCGCGATTTTTTCGTGCGGAAGTGCAGACCATGCGCGCGATACGCCGTGCCAATTTATCGCCGCTGCCGCCCGTGTCGCTGTCCATGCCACGATCACCAGCGCAATCAGGGCAATAATCGATGAAACCCTCATTCGCTTTAACAAACCTGCAGAGGCGTATCGCGAAGGTAGGTTGAAAACCTCTTTCATGGCGTGTTGGACGAGTTGTGGATGTGGATACTCTACTTCGGTAGGTCGCTAAGAAAATCTTGCATACCGTTGTGCGGGCGATCTGCGCGACGCGAAGTAGCGAATCTACGTGAGATCGAGTGAAGCTTTCGCAACAGAGAAGGATGCGTTGAAAGGATTGGCCTCCCATTCGAATGATTATTGCCATCTCAAGTGGTGCTCGGACGCGTCACGAGCCGTGCGTCGCGTATTCGCGTGAGGTCAGCCGCTCATCCATGCGCAACGACGCCCCGCTGGCAAGCGATCCCAATATGCTGAGTATCGTGCTGAGTGATCCGCATTGCCTTAAAGTGTCGGAATGAACTTCGACAATGACATGCCACCCGTTGCCGAGCTGCAGGCTCCCGTCAACGCGCTGGTGACGGGTGCAAGCAGCGGTATTGGCCTGGCACTCGTGGACCAACTGCTGGAAAACCCGCACGTTGCCTGCGTGATTGCCGTCTCGCGAACGGCGACGCGTAATCCGGCGCTAATTGCCTTGCATGAAAGCTTTGGCGCGAAGTTGCGACCCCTGGACGTGGATATCACCAATGAGTCGGATCTGCAGAGCATGGCAAAGGCTATCGAGGCGCTGGACGCCTTGCACCTGGTGATCAATGCCGCCGGTTTACTGCACGGGAACAACATCACCCCGGAAAAATCCATCGAACAAGCGAGCATGCGTGGTTTTGAACAGGTGTTCGCACTTAACGCGTTCGCACCCTTGCTGTTGGCAAAGGCTTTGATGACCCAGTTGTGTCGCAAACAGCCTGCAGTGTTCGCGTCTCTATCCGCGCGAGTGGGCTCGATCGGTGACAACCGAGCCGGTGGCTGGTACGCCTATCGCGCATCGAAAGCCGCACAGAATCAGTTACTGAAAACCTTTTCGATCGAATGGAAGCGTCGCAATCGGCAAGGTATTTGTTTGCTGTTGCACCCTGGCACCGTCGATACGCCGTTGTCGACGCCATTCCAATCCAAGGTTCCACCACACAAGTTGTTCGATACAAAGCGAGCCGCCCAGCAGCTGCTCGGCATCATCGCGGCCGCTTCACCTGCCGATAGCGGCCGTTTCATTGCATGGGATGGCAGCGAGATCCCGTGGTAGAGGCGCAAGCTCAAGAAACCGTGGCCCGTGTGGGAGTAGAACGTTCAAACGCCAAGAGCTACCGCGCTCCAACGTTCCACATCCCGGGTCGGAGATCTCTTGCTCCCGATCTAAACAGGATCACCGACGATATCGGTGTCATCTTTGCCGAGCCATTTGTAGATTACGCCACCGATCACTGCGCCGATAAAGGGCGCGATCCAGAACATCCATAATTGTCCGATTGCGGGCCCACCTGCGAAGAGGGCAACGCCAGTCGATCGAGCTGGGTTAACTGAGGTGTTGGTCACAGGAATACTGATCAAGTGGATCAGGGTCAAGGCCAAACCGATCGCGATTGGAGCGAATCCAACCGGCGCGCGGCCATGTGTCGAACCCATG
>JBBSVJ010000169.1:0-7878 GCA_038233665.1 Lysobacterales bacterium | reverse complement strand
ATGTGCACAACTGGGTCGGTGGCGGCAGCGCTGCTGCCATGTTCAAGGGATTCAACGCGGTGCTCAAACCCGGTGGAACCCTCGGCGTGGTTGATCATCGCGCGAGTGACGGCACGGATCCGGCCGCGCTGGAAAAATCCGGTTACCTGACCACCGAGTCGGTGATCAAGCTGGCCACCGATGCCGGTTTCACATTGGCCGAGCAGAGCGAAATCAACGCCAATGCGAATGACACCAAGGATTACGAGAAAGGCGTATGGACTTTGCCGCCGAGCTTGACCCTCGGCGACACCGATCGTGACAAGTACATGGCGATCGGCGAATCCGATCGCATGACACTAAAGTTTGTCAAACCGAAGAGCGATCAGATCTTCGAGCAGGGTACCGACAGCGGCGCTGCGAAAACGGACCAGTAAGCCTGAGCCGCGCAACCGGTTGCACCAGCAGCCGGTTGCACCTTGACCATGCTGATCCTGTTCAACAAACCGTATGGCGTGCTCTGCCAGTTCACCGATCGCGAGGGTCGACCGACCCTCGCCGATCATATCCATCAGAAGAACATTTACCCGGCGGGTCGCCTCGATCTTGATTCCGAGGGATTGCTGCTGCTGACCGACGATGGTGCACTTGCCCATCGCATTACCGATCCGAAACATCGGCAGTCAAAGACCTATCTGGTCCAGGTCGAGGGTCGACCCGAAACTGCCGCTTTGGATGTCTTGCGCAACGGCATCGTTCTCAACGATGGCCCGACCTTGCCCGCCGAAGCCCGCGTTCTCGATCGCGAGCCTGACTGGCTTTGGTCGCGCGACCCGCCGGTGCGCTTCCGCAAGACCATCCCTGATACCTGGCTCGAATTGACCATCCACGAAGGACGCAACCGTCAGGTTCGTCGCATGACTGCCGCAGTGGGCTTGCCCACGTTGCGTCTTGTGCGTGTTCGGGTTGGCGCGCACGCGCTGGGTTTGCTGCAACCCGGTGAACATCGCGTGGTTGAGGAGGGTAATTAGCTGGCCCTCCCGCGCACTCAGATTTCAACCCGCAGCATTGGCCGTCAAAGACCAGCGCCGCCGCTGGTGTCACCTGCTTGAAACCGCCTGTGGAGCAATCAGACGGTCGCGTGATGCGATCAATGGACCAAGTCCGATACGCAAGCGAATGGCACCGCCAAATCAACGCGGATTTGCAGACAAGCCCTTGAGCACGGACAATCGGCGCCCATTTGAATCCAGGCGCCCGTTTCGCGCCACCAATCAGGTCAACCCCCAATCGTGTCCGAATTACTGCACCGTCTGCCTGAATTCATCGGCAATCATCCGTATCTTTCCTTCGGTTTCATCGGCGTTCTCGTGGCCATGATTGCCATGGAAGTGAATAGCCTGACCCGCGGTTACAAGACACTGACCCCGGCCGGCCTGACTCAGTTGATCAACAAGAACAACGCCTTGCTGATCGACGTATCGAGCATCCAGGACTATGAAAAAGGTCATGTGCCGGGTGCTCGCCATGTCGCGATGAGCCAGTTTGATCCCGAGAACAAGGATCTGGCCAAAGCCCGTGAGCTGCCTGTCGCGATCTACTGCAAAACCGGGCAGACCTCTGGCACAGCGGCCAAACGGCTCAAGAAGGCTGGCTTCAGCGATGTCTACACGCTTGAGGGCGGGTTGCGCACTTGGATGGAGGCGCAGTTACCTTTGGTCAAAGGTCGCGGTGCGGGCTGACCGTTATCTGCGCCGACGCTTGAGCCGTGGTCAGTGTGCGTTGACATCCCCGGCATGGGATAATCCCTACCCTTTTTCCCCTCGTTTTCTGGAGCAACTTCACCATGGCAGAGAATTCCCCCGCGAACGGCGCGGCCATCCCCGCAGGCACTGATACCAATCAGGCCCAGCTCAATCTGCAGAAGATTTACACCAAAGACATCTCGTTCGAGGTGCCAAACGCGCCGAACGTGTTTCAGCTGCAAGGCCAGCCGGCCGTTGAGTTGAACCTCAGCCAGCGCGTCAACCCCCTCGCTGATGGCATCTTCGAAGTGGTTTTGAGCGTTACTGTTACCTGCAAGATCGAAGAAAATACGGCTTATCTGGCCGAAGTTCACCAAGCCGGCATCTTTGGTGTCAGCGGCTTTGATGCCGCCTCCCAGGAGAGTGTGCTGGCGACCTATTGCCCGAACGTGCTGTTCCCCTATGTGCGTCAGATCGTTTCTGATCTGGTTCAGGGTGGTGGTTTCCCACCCTTGTATCTGCAGCCGATCAATTTTGATGCGATCTTTGCCGAGCAACAACGCCGTCGCGCCGAAGCGCCGGCTGAAACGCCGGCCCTGAACTCCTGAGTCAACGATCATGAAAACGCCGGTTGCGGTTCTAGGCGCCGGATCGTGGGGCACGGCCTTGGCCGTGCTTCTCGCGCGCAACGGCGTTCCCACGACGTTATGGGGGCGCTCGCCGCAGACCGTGGTCGATATGTCCACGGCACGCGCGAATACGCGCTATCTGCCTGAAATGAAATTTCCGGACGCTCTCGGCATCAGTGGCGTCATCGAAACCTGCGTGCGCGACGCCGGCATCATCCTGATTTCGGTACCGAGCCATGCGTTCCGAGATTTGCTTGATGTGATCACACCGTGGGTCGCTCCCGGTGCAGGAATTGCCTGGGCGACCAAGGGTTTCGATCCAGGCTCGGGTCGCTTCCTTCACGAGTTGGTCGACGAACGATTGCCCGATCATCCGGCTGCGGTGGTTACCGGCCCATCGTTTGCTCGCGAAGTGGCGCTGGGCATGCCGACGGCCTTGACGGTGCAGTCGAATGATCCTGAGTTCGCCCAGCAGCTCGCGCGATTGCTGCATGCACCCACCTTCCGCGCGTACACCGGTAGCGACATCCTCGGTGCCGAGCTCGGCGGCGCGATGAAAAACGTGCTCGCCGTGGCCACCGGCGTAGCCGACGGAATGGAGTTGGGTCTCAATGCGCGCGCCGGACTGATCACGCGCGGCATGAACGAAATCCTTCGACTGGGCACCGCACTTGGCGCCAAGCCCGAAACTCTCATGGGTCTCGCCGGCCTCGGCGACCTTGTGCTTACCTGCACCGGTGATCTTTCTCGCAATCGTCGCTTGGGCATCGCTCTCGGACGCGGCGTTTCGTTGTCGCAAGCCGTCGCCGATATCGGCCAAGTCGTCGAAAGTATTGTCACGGTCGATGAAGTCGTTCGGCTTGCTCAGCGCGTCGGCATAGAACTGCCAATCGCCGAACATGTGCAACGCGTTCTGCACGAGGAAATGACCCCCGAAGAAGGCCTGCGCGCACTCCTCGCCCGTGAGCAGAAGCCGGAATATCCCGAGTAATTCGACGACGACTTCGTCTGCGGCACTTCAGGAACCAGCTCTTGCTTATGTGTTGCGAAAGAGCTTGCGGCTGGCGGAGCTCCTACGGCGTAATTGAGTATTTTGCAGGCGCCCGGTCACAGGTGGGCTTCTATGTTTGAATTGCCGGAAAAGCTCGCCCCTGGCGGGGCTCCTACCGAGTTCTATGCCATGGGGAAATTGTTGTCGTAGGTTTACGCGCCACCTTCGAACCCCATCTGCCGCCATGCCTCAAATGCGACCACCGCTACCGCATTCGACAGATTGAGGCTGCGATTCTCCGGGCGCATTGGTAGACGCAGCCGTTGCTGCAACGGAATCGAATCCACTACTTCCTGCGGCAAGCCACTCGTCTCGGAACCAAACACAACCGCATCGTCGGCTTGGTATCGCACCGAGTCATAACGCACCGTCCCGCGTGTCGAAACGATAAGAATCCGACCTGGATTCACCGCTGCGACAAACTCGGCGAGGTTCTCATGTACGGCTATGCGCGCGTACTCGTGATAATCGAGTCCGGCCCGTTTCAAGCGTGCATCGTCGAGCGCAAAACCCAGCGGCCCAATCAAATGCAGATTCGCACCCGTGTTCGCACACAGGCGGATGACGTTGCCGGTATTCGGTGGAATTTCCGGGCGGTGTAAGACGATATTGAGCATCGCGTCATTGTGCGCGAAACTGCTTCAACTCGCTCGAACGAAGCGCTCAGTCGCGAGATACATGATGACGCCAACGCCAGACGCAATCGTTCAATTCTGGTTCGACGAGATCACGCCACCTCAATGGTGGAAGGTCGATGCGGATTTTGATCGTCTGATTCGCGAACGATTCTCGGAAATTCACGAAAAAGCGAATCGCTGCGAGTTGTTTGCCTGGCGTGGTGATCCGCAAGGACGCTTGGCCGAGATCATTGTTCTCGACCAGTTTTCGCGGAACATGTATCGCGACACGCCGCAGGCGTTCGCCAGCGATCCGTTGGCGTTGGCTTTGGCTCAGGAAGCGATAGCCGCTGGCGCTGACAAAGCGTTGAAGATCGAGCAGCGGAATTTTCTGTACCTGCCGTATATGCACAGCGAGTCGAAGGCGATCCACGCATTCGCCGAACCCCTGTTCAAGCAACATGCGACAAAAGAAACCCACGACTTCGAGTTGAAGCACAAGGCGATGATCGATCGCTTTGGTCGCTACCCGCACCGCAACGTCATTCTTGAGAGAAAGTCGACGCCGCAAGAACTGGAGTTTCTAAAACTGCCAGGCTCAACATTCTGATGACACATCACCTACGACAGACAACCGAATTCCCGAAGGATCTCGTTCGACAGCGCAGATGGGAGGGGCGAGAACGCTGGCGCAACGTTTCAAACCAAATCGAGGTATTCGCATGAACTGTTACGAGCATAGCCAAATCGGGGCTGTCGGCATCTGCAAGGTCTGTGGAAAGGGCGTGTGCCAGGCCTGCTCGATCGAACAGGAGTTTGCGATTTGCTGCTCGCAGCGCTGCGCCAACGAGGCCGGTGAGATGCGCGAAATGGTGCAGCGCGGGAAGCGGATCTACGCGTTGGGGGGCGCGCTCAGACGACGGCGACCCAGCCGATCGTCATGTTCTGCATGGGGTTGTTCTTTGTCACTGCCGGTATCGCCTTCAGTTTCATCACGATGCCATTGGCGTATTTTCTCGGTTCCGCCGGGCTGGTTTTCATCGGCCTCGGCTGGTTCAGCTATCGGCGGATGAAGTCGCTCGGCCTCAACGTGTAGCGGCAAGATTTCCGAGTGCCTCTGCTTGACCGGCATCCATGTCGCCAGCGTTCGATCGTCGAGGCATACTGAACTCCCCGAGATTGGAAGCCGAGCATGACGCCCGCAGCGGTTCATCCCTCCATGTTTGCCTCGATCGGCGTTATCGCCTTGGTGCTCTGGCGCCTCTACGCGCGCATTCGTCGAACGATCGGACGTCAGGCATTCAAGCGCCGACGCGTAATACTCACGCTTGTGGTGTTTCCGGCAGCAATCGCATTGTTGTTGCTCACCTCGATTACCCATCCGACGAATGCCATTACGCTCAGCACGGGAGCGCTGGCGGGTGCGTTTCTGGGTGCCTATGGTTTACGACTGACGCGATTCGAGGCCACAGAATTCGGATATTTCTATACTCCAAACGCACATCTCGGCATTGCGCTGTCGCTGCTTTTCGTCGGCCGTCTGGTCTATCGTTTTCTACATCTGCAAATGATGGGCGGTACTGCCGCCGCGCCGCCCATGGACTTCACGCGTAGTCCGCTGACCCTGGCCATTTTCGCGACCTTGGCTGGCTACTACGTGATCTATGCGCTAGGCCTGTTGCGTTGGTCGCAGCGGACTCCACTTCCGTCGCCCGTCGACGGCACGCCATCGCAGACCGCCGTTTCGCGTGCCCACTCAAAACACGCGAGATAGGCTCATGCGCATCAACACCTTGCAGCTCTGGCACGAACTGGTCAGCAAGAGGACGCCTGAGTGGATTGATAACCTCCTGGCCGACGACGTTGTATTCCACTCCCCGGTCGTGCATACGCCGCAGATTGGCAAGATCCTCGCCAGCCAGTATCTGCAGGCGGCGCTGCAGGTTTTCGGCGACAAATCGTTTCGCTACGTGCGCGAAGTCAGCAGCACGCATGACGCCGTTCTCGAATTTGAACTTGAACTCGATGGTATTGCGATCAATGGTGTCGATATGATTCGCTGGAACGACGAAGGCAGGATTACCGAGTTCAAGGTCATGCTGCGCCCGCTCAAGGCGATCAACCTGATCCACGAAAAAATGGCGCAAATGCTTCAGCGTCGCGGCTGACGCAATCG
Organism: Lysobacterales bacterium; assembly: GCA_038233665.1. GTDB lineage: Bacteria > Pseudomonadota > Gammaproteobacteria > Xanthomonadales > Rhodanobacteraceae > Dokdonella. Next base: position 1,681 of record JBBSVJ010000169.1, on the reverse strand, counting down.
GCATGTGTAGGCTGGACGTCCAAACGTTTCCGGCGTCTGATCTGAGTCGCCGCAAAGGCATGTGAATTCACCGACAAATCTTGCGCTTGGCATCGCCAGGAACAGAAGAACCCTACGATGCCAGAAATCCACGGATTAGCTGATTGATCCGCTCGGGTTGCTCATGCACGACCCAATGCGAGCCTTCGGCGATGCGCTCAATGACAAGATCGTCGACCCATTGCTCAAGCCCGTCGAGTAAACGTTGCGGCAAGGCATGATCACTCTCACCCCAGATTACGCGGGTAGGCACATGAACCCGCATGTCGTCAGGATCCACGTTCAATGCCAGTGGTCCCGGTTCGGTCGTGGTAGGCGGATGTAGCGGCGTGGCGCGGTAGTAGTTGATGGCTCCGTGCAGACCTCGCTGCCAGCACGCGTGATAGAGGGCGCGCACCTCATCGGTGAACCACGCGGGAGTTTCTTTCCCAAGGTTGCGCAAAAAGCTTTCGACCAAGGAGAAGTTGTCTTGCATCAACGCTTGCTCGGAACCTTCGCGTCGTAGCCAGTTCATGTACTGGCTGGCTTGTTGTTGCGCGGTATCCTCGCGCAGTGCCTGCAAAAACAACCATGGGTGCGGCGAGTTGATGATGATCAGTTTTTCCAGCAGTTGGGGGAAGGCGATCGCCAGATTCCAGGCCACCGCACCGCCCCAGTCATGCGCAACCAAGACGAATTTCTGGTAACCGAGGTCCGCCGCCAGCAGGCGCAGGTCGTCAACCAGATGTCGCGCCTTGTAAGCAGAAACTTCGGCAGGCATGTCGGACAAATTGAATCCGCGCAAATCCGGGGCCACGGCAAAATGATCGATCCCAAACTCAAGCAACTGCGCTTTCCACGCAACCCAGAACTCCGGGAAACCATGCGCGAACAGGATCAACGGCGCGCCGCGCTCGCCCGCACTCGCATAGTGCAAACGCGTGCCGTTGGAAAGTACTGCGAACTGGTTGGTTTTTATATCGGCGATCATGGCTGCAAGGTTGCTCGGATCTGAAAACCCATTATGTCGCGCACCTGCCGGTAAAACGAAACTGGCGCGCAGATCACTGAAATTCGAGCGCATGATCGACGCGACAATCCTGTGCGATGATTGACCGATGCCTTCACCTGCCAACCTGTTCGCCTTGGTCATCTTCAGTGTGACCGGTTTTGCCGTCTTCAAATGGGCGAGCAAACAGGCGTATTGGCGCGCCGCCGGTATTGGCGTCGCCTTGATGGTCTATCCGTACTTCGTCGAGCGCACCTGGCTGCTCTATGCGATCGGCTTGGGCTTATGCGCCTTGCTGTACTTTTTCAGAGACTGATTCGCGCAAAAAAAAGCCCGACGTCATCCGTCCGTGAACCGCGCCGGGGCGTTGCTCTAATTCAGGCCCGCCAATTGCTGCGTGGCGCATTCCAAGCCACCAAACACAGGTGAGCTTGTCGATTTTCTTGGTGATCTTCTCCAGCGTCTCCCATTCCATCAGACGCATCAGGATCGGGTTGTCATCAAGCATCTTCGCTTTGTTGAGCAACGAACGCGTGGCGTTCGCCTCTTCACGAAGGCGGATCACATTGGCTTGGGTCAACTTCTCCACCTGGGCATCGCCGTGAATGTGAATCGCCGCTGTCGGTATGCGGGCAGTTCAGCTGAGATTGGCAT
>JBBSVJ010000168.1:0-7918 GCA_038233665.1 Lysobacterales bacterium | reverse complement strand
CGCGCCGTCGCAGTGAACTTGCTTTGGTTGAGGATTCTGCGTTCTACGTGGTCAGCCTAGCCGCGGCGACCATTGGCTACAAGGCGATGGCCGCGCCGGGTCGGTTGCGCGACGTGTTCGCGGATTTGCAGCGCCTGGAGTTGACAAGTTCAGCCGTTACCTTTCATCAACGCTTCTCGACCAATACCTCGCCGAATTGGAAATTGGCCCAGCCATTTCGCATGCTCGCCCACAACGGTGAGATCAACACGATCCGCGCCAACCGCAACTGGGCTCTGGCGCGTCAGCCTAAGCTGCATTCTCCGCTACTCGATATTTCCGACATCGGCGATCACGTCAGTCGCACGGGCTCGGATTCGCAAAGCCTCGACAACATGTTCGAGCTGCTGGTCGAAGGCGGCATTGATTTGTTGGCGACGACGCGCATCCTTGTGCCGCCGGCCTGGAGTGCGGATGAGAACATCGATCAGGATCTTGAAGCGTTCTACCAGTACTACGCCTTGCATACCGAGCCCTGGGATGGGCCGGCCGGTTTGGTCATGTGCGATGCACGCCATGCGGTGTGTGCGCTCGATCGAAACGGTCTGCGCCCTGCCCGCTGGTCGCAAAGTGATGATGGGCATCTGATTGTCGCCTCAGAAGCCGGACTCTGGGATGTGCCGGATCAGAATATTCTCGCAAAAGGTCGACTCGGCCCAGGTCAGATGCTCGCCGTTGATCTTGTCGAACATCGCCTGCTCGACAGTGCTGCCATCGATCACATCAACGCCAAGCGTGCCCCATATCGCGACTGGTTGCGCGAAGGTGTGATTTATCTCGAATCGCATTTGATTGATCCGGCACTCGCCGCCGAACCGATGCCCCCGGAGATGCTGACGCGCTTCCAGAAGCAATTCGCGCTGACCTGCGAGGAGCGCGATATCGTGCTCAAGACACTCGCCGAAACCGGTGCCGAATCGACTGGATCAATGGGTGATGACACACCGATTGCGGTGATTTCCCAGAAATCGCGATCACTCTACGACTATTTCCGACAGGCCTTCGCCCAAGTCACGAATCCACCAATCGATCCGCTGCGCGAACGCCTGGTTATGTCGCTGGTGTCGCAAATTGGTCTGGAAGGAAACCTTTTCGACCTTTCCGCCGACAGCGCGCGACAGGTATTGCTCAGTTCCCCGATATTGTCCCAGCGCAAGTTGCGTCAGTTGCTTGCGTTGCCAGTTTATGCAGAACGTCAGGTTCGCATTGATCTCTACTACAACGAGGAGATTGGTCTCAAATCAGCGCTGCAAGCCATTTGCAAGCAAACCGAAGATGCCGTGCGCGACGGCGCTGCCCTGGTGCTGCTGTCAGATCGCTACCCGCAACCGGGCATGACCCAGATCCACGCGCTGCTTGCGACAGGTGCAATTCACGCGCATCTGACTCGCATGCAACTCCGCTGTGATTGCAATCTGCTGGTCGAAACCGGAACCGCGCGCGATTCCCATCACTTCGCCTGCCTGATCGGTTTCGGTGCGACCGCGGTGTATCCATTCCTCTCTTACCAAACCTTGTTCGACATGGACCAGCGTGGTGAGATCAAGGGCGGTGAGAATGAAACCGTGCACGAGATCGGCCGCACTTATCGACACGGCATCCGCAAGGGCCTGCTCAAGATCCTCTCGAAGATGGGCATCTCGATGATCGCCGGCTACCGGGGCGCGCAACTGTTCGAGATCATCGGGCTGGATAGCGAAGTGGTAGACATGTGTTTTCCCGGCACACCATCGCGCATCGAAGGCGCGGGATTCTCTGATATCGAGGACGAATATCGTACCCAGTTGGCGCAGTCACGTAACCCCAACTACACCCTTCCCGCCGGCGGGCTGCTCAAGGCGCTCCCGGATGGCGAATACCATATGTATAACCCTGGCGTGGTCGGGCATCTGCAAATGGCCGTGCGCAGTGGCGACATGCGTCACTACCGAAAATACGCAGAAGCGGTGAACTCGCGACCGCCGTCAACATTGCGTGATCTGCTCGCCTTGGCCGATGGCCACGACGCCATCCCGCTCGATCAGGTCGAGCCGCGCGAAACCATTCTCAAACGGTTTGACTCGGCCGGCATGTCGCTCGGCGCCTTGTCACCGGAAGCCCACGAGGCGTTGGCCACCGCGATGAATCGTCTTGGCGCACGCTCAAACTCGGGTGAAGGCGGTGAGGACCCGGCCCGCTACGGCACCGAGCGCGCCTCGAAGATCAAGCAGGTTGCCTCCGGTCGTTTCGGAGTCACAGCGGCTTATCTGGCCAGTGCCGAGGTGTTGCAGATCAAGATCGCCCAGGGAGCCAAGCCCGGTGAAGGCGGGCAATTACCGGGCGACAAGGTCAACGCACTGATCGCGAGACTACGCTATGCCAAACCCGGTATCGGCCTGATATCACCGCCGCCACATCACGATATCTACTCCATCGAAGATCTGACCGAACTGATCCACGACTTGCGTGAGGTCAATCCGCGCGCGCTGATTTCAGTCAAACTGGTTTCGCATGCGGGCGTAGGCACGATCGCCGCCGGCGTGGTCAAGGCCGGCGCCGATTTGATCACTATCTCAGGTCACGATGGCGGCACCGGGGCGAGCCCGGTCACCTCGATCCGTTACGCCGGAACACCTTGGGAACTAGGCCTCGCCGAGACCCATCAGACTCTGGTCAAGAACGGTTTACGCGATCGTGTCATCGTGCAAACCGATGGCGGCCTCAAAACCGGCCTCGATGTGATCAAGGCGGCGATTCTCGGGGCCGATTCGTTCGGATTCGGCACCGGGCCGATGGTGGCATTGGGCTGCAAATATCTGCGTATCTGTCACCTCAATTCGTGTGCGACCGGTATCGCCACACAAAACGCTCTGTTGCGTCGCGAGCATTTCACCGGCGCACCCGAAATGGTTCAGCACTTTTTCCAGTTTATTGCCGATGACGTGCGTGGCCAGCTTGCCCAACTTGGCGTCGCGTCTCTACAAGATCTGGTCGGCCGCACTGATCTGCTGCACATTATTTCAGGCATAACGATCAAGCAAGGCAAGCTGGATCTGAGCCGCCTGCTCGACAAACCCGGCGTCGATCGCACCATCACTGACTCCTGCGTTGCCGGCCCACTGGCACCGGGCGCCAGCGCACTCGCATTGCTCACCGTACGCGATGCTCGCGAAGCCGTGACGAACTGTAGCGGTGGACAATTCAGCTATGCAATCAGCAATGTTGATCGCGCCATCGGCGCACGTCTGTCCGGTGAAATTGCACGAACGCATGGCGATCAGGGCATGCACGATGCGCCGATCACGCTGAACTTTCACGGCGCGGCGGGCCAAAGCTTCGGCGCCTGGAATGTCGCGGGTCTCAATCTGGTTTTGACGGGCGAAGCCAACGACGGGGTCGGCAAGGGCATGACCGCTGGGCGCATCGTCGTACGCCCGGCGCAAGGTGTGAAATTTGTCGCTCACGAATCAAGCATCATCGGCAACACCTGCATCTATGGAGCAACCGGCGGCGAATTGTTTGCTGCAGGCCGCGCGGGCGAGCGATTCGCCGTGCGCAATTCAGGAGCGACGGCCGTGGTCGAAGGACTCGGCGATCACGGTTGCGAATACATGACCGGCGGCACCGTCGTCGTGCTTGGCCGCAGTGGTCTCAACTTCGGCGCTGGCATGACGGGTGGTTTTGCCTATGTGCTCGATCTGGAGCGAGATTTCTTCGATCGCTACAACCATGAGCTGGTTGATATCAATCGCATATCGCTCGAAGGCATGGAAAATCATCTGCAACATCTGCGCACGCTGATGCAGATGCATATCGACGCTACCGACAGTGCCTGGACGCGCCAGTTGTTCAGCGATTTCCGCGATGTTCTGCACAAGATCTGGCTGGTGAAGCCGAAGGCGGCGAGTCTCGCGGCACTGTCGAATGAGTTGAGGGAGGCCGCATGAGCGATCGACCTTTTCCATTCCTCAAGTTTCCGCGCGCGCTGCCGACCGAGATCAAGATTCCGATTCGCGTTGTCAACTTCAACGAAATCAATGCCGATTTCGTCGGCAGCGAATCAGTCGACCAGGCCTCACGCTGTATTGATTGCGGCAACCCTTACTGCTCATGGGGCTGCCCGCTCGGAAACCGCATTCCGCAATGGCTGAAATTGGTCAAGGACGGTCGCATCGAAGATGCCGCCACACTGATGCACGAGACCAATCCATTGCCCGAGATATGCGGACGTGTATGCCCGCAGGATCGCCTGTGCGAGGGCATCTGCACGCTGGAAGAAGGTTTCGGCGCCGTGACGATTGGTGCGATCGAGCGCTCGGTCACGGACGAGGCCATCCGACGTGGCTGGCGACCGCCCGAAGCCACCTCCAAGACCGACAAACGGGTTGCCATCATCGGTGCAGGTCCAGCCGGATTGTCTGCCGCTGATCGCCTCGCCCGCGCTGGCGTAAGCGCCGATGTGTTTGATCGTTACGAGGAGATAGGCGGCCTGCTGACCTACGGCATTCCTGCGTTCAAACTCGAAAAAGACATTGTGAAAACGCGTCGCCGCGTGCTCGAAGATCAAGGCGTCAAGTTTCACCTCGGCATCGAGATAGGTCGCGATGTCTCGTTCGAAAAACTTGTTGAAGACTACGACGCGGTATTCATGGCGACCGGCGCCTACACCGCTGTCGATGCGCAATTATCCGGGCAGAATTTGCCCGGCGTGATCTTTGCCCTGCGGTTTTTGATTGCCAATGCGCGCCATCAACTGGGTACGGCAACCGCAGAGGATGTGGTGCCCGATCTCAAGGGCAAGCGCGTCGTCGTGCTCGGCGGCGGTGACACGGCGATGGATTGCGTTCGCACCGCAGTGCGTCTCGGCGCCGAGCGCGTGACTTGTGTCTATCGTCGCGACGAGGAAAACATGCCCGGTTCGCGCAAGGAAGTGAAAAACGCGCGTGACGAAGGAGTGATCTTTCGTTTCCTCGCCCAGCCTCTTTCGATTGTCGGCAAGGATCTGGTTGATGGCGTGCAGATCGCCGACACCCAATTGGTCGACGATGGCGATAGCCGTGCACGAGCGGAAATCGTCGCTGACAGCGTACAGACCATCCCGGCCGATATCGTGATCCTTTCATTCGGATTTCTAGCGAGTCCGCCGCGGTGGTGCGCAAACAACCGCATTGAGATCGAAGCCAACGGTCGTCTCAAAGTCGGAGGCCCGTCGAAGCTACCCTTGCAGACCGCGCATCCGAAGGTTTTTGCCGGCGGCGATACCGTACGTGGAGCCGACCTGGTCGTCCGCGCGGTGCTCGATGGCCGCGAAGCGGCGCGCTCGATCCTCAATCAGTTGGGCGTTGTCGCCTAGCGATCGGAACCCATCCGCGCGCCTCCCCTGCGGAAACACTCTCTCTTGATCACGTGGTTCAGCTGGAATGAAAGCGCCTGAAAATCGCGACAGCAATTTTCGCCGAAGCCCCAATAACTCGTCGCCCCTGCGTAGCAAGGGGTCCAGTGACTCTGTTCTTGATCGTTGTGGCAGATCTCCGCACCTGGCCCGATCGCTTCAAAATGTCACCGAAAACCACGATGCCACGACGGCTATGCCGAAGAAGCCAAAGGCACTGGGTAGATGCGCCGCTCTTGCGGCTTGCCGTTCGGGCCATTCGCGTTGCAAATGTTCGCCTCGACATACTGTCTTCGCAGTCTGCCTACGCAGGGATGACGAGAGGTGGGGTGCTGCGTCTCCAGCTTTCCGCGGCGTCTTGCAGCGCCTCCAATCCACGGCAAAAGACGCGACAGAAATTTGGCCGCAGCCCCCAAAAACTCGTCGCCCCTGCGAAGGCAGGGGTCCAGCGCCTTTCGTCTTCCGAGTGAATCCTCACAACCTCACCCGCTACACTTTCATAAATAATTTATATCTTCAGACTCAAGACAGAGTCACTGGTCCGTGCCCGCGCTGGGGCTGCGAGATACTGAACTATCGCGCCGAGCGCTTGAACTCACGATTCGCAGATCCTCCAATTTTCGGTCTCGACAATTCCGGGTTACCCTTCCCGCATGACCCGAATCCTTGTCGCCGATGATCATCCCCTGTTTCGCCTGGCCCTCGTGCAGGCGGTCAAGAATCTCGGTGATGACATCGAGATCGTTGAAGTCGATGCGCTTGATTCCGCACGCCAAGCATTGGCCGCCAGAGGTGATATCGATCTCGTCCTACTTGATTTGCACATGCCGGGCAGCCACGGATTGATGGGGCTGGTATCGCTGCGCACGGAGTTCCCGTCGGTCGCGGTCGTGATGATTTCCGCTAACGACGATCCGATCGTCATGCGTCGCGCGGTCACCTATGGCGCCGCCGGTTTCATTCCGAAACGCAGCGGAATCAGCGAAATCCAGAACTTGCTGCGTGCAGTTATCGCCTGTGAGAACCCACCGCCACTACCCCGCCACGATCGCGATGATGCGGAGGTCGTGCAGGATCGCGAACTGGCGAAGCGGCTCGCCTCATTGAGTCCGCAACAACTCCGAGTGTTGTCATTGGTCGCCGAAGGTCTTCTCAACAAGCAGATTGCCGATCGGCTCGATATCCAGGAACGCACGGTCAAGGCGCACATGAGCGCGGTGTTCGAGCGTCTCGGCGTGAGCAATCGCACGCAAGCAAGCGTGCTGCTGCGCTCCCTCGAAATTTCCGATCCTTCACGTACAGTCGCGGATTGAAGGGTCGAAATCATGCCTAGCAACGAGTCTTCTGAAGGGTTCCAAATTGTCGTGCCTTGCTCCTCGCTTGAGCCCACGATGAGGTTTCTGATCAATCAACTCGACTTCCGCCTCGACATGATCATGCCCGCCGATGCGCCGCGGATCGCGCTGGTTTCAGGTCATGCCATCCACTTGCGACTTGAGCAGACTACTCGTCAATCAAGCGCGCTCCTGACAACCACCTTGTGGCTTCCACATGCGCTGAAAGAACGCTACGGTTCGATTGCTGATGCAGCTGACCCGATCAACATCATCTTCGGTGAACCGCCATCGACAGAACTTTCAGCAACGCAAGTTGATCAAGCCATCGTCTGTCGTCCGGGTGAAGTCGGGAACTGGGGCGCGGGTCGCGCAGGTATGCAATATCGCGACCTCATTCCGTGCCGCCTGGATGGCAGCGTGATTGCCTCGCATATCCGCATCGCCGAAGGCGGGACAGTCGATGACTACGTGCACTATCACAAGGTCGGTGTGCAGTTGATCTACTGCAGACGCGGCTGGGTGCGCGTGGTCTACGAGGATCAAGGCGAACCGTTCGTCATGCAGGCAGGGGATTGCGTGTTGCAGCCACCGACCATCCGCCATCGCGTGCTCGAATCCTCGGCAGGGCTCGAAGTCATCGAGCTAGGCAGCCCCGCCGAACACGAAACCTGGCGCGATCATGAGCTCACACTACCGACGCCATCGATCAATCCGACGCGGACGTTCGAAGGGCAACACTTTGTCCGCCATATCGCCGCCGAATCCGAATGGCGGCAGCTTGGCGAAGGTATTTCGTTTCGGGAAACCGGCATCGGCGCTGCGACCCAAGAAAAGGCCAGCCTACGCGTAATCAAGCTCGCCGGCACTCCCGAAAAACCGATCACCCACTCAGCACAAACCGATGAATTCCGTTTCATCTTTGTGCTCGATGGAAACGTCGAACTGACCGACTGCAGCGATGAACCGATCGCCCTCGCAACCGACGATGCCTGCGTGCTGCCCAGCCGACGTCCGTATTCACTGCGAACCATGGCAAGCACAGAAGTACTGGAGATTTCATTTCCGGCTGCTTGAACGAAGGCATCTTGCCGCAGCCGCGCCTGACGAAAATCTCGGGCAATCACAAAGTCGGCCTCCGAGCACTTATTGTCTCGTCATGAAACCAAACCTG
>JBBSVJ010000167.1:0-7934 GCA_038233665.1 Lysobacterales bacterium | reverse complement strand
TACTCTTGATCCCTGGCGCACGGTGCAAGCGCGGCGCGTGTATGAGGGCACCCTTGCCGTGGCGCAATTGCGCCGGCTGGTCGGTATGCTTGCTTCGTCTGTTGGCGAAATCCGTTACACCGTCGAGTTCGGACGCGATGACTTTGAGATCGATTACGTAGATCTCAAGCTCGACACTTCGTTGAAGTTGATTTGTCAGCGAACCATGGTCGAGTTTTCGCAGCCGATCCGGGTTGATCAACGACTCGGCATGATTCGTGACGATAGCGAGGAAGCGCGTCTGCCGGAAGGATACGATCCGTTGCTGGTCGAGAATGATCAGCTACGGGTGAAAGATGTCATCGAGGATGAGTTGATCCTCGCATTGCCTTTGGTTGCGCTGAGTCCGGGCGCGCCGCTGGAACAGGTGCCGGTTACATCCGGATCTGTCCCGGACGATGATCAGCCGCCGAATCCGTTCGCCGTGCTCGGACAGTTGAAGAGTTCAAAACACTGATCGCCGTGATTCCCGGCAGGGGATCCCGCAATCGCCATTGATTCATTACAATAGCCGCTTGTCCGCAAGCACCGGTTTCATCTGGAGAGTTGTCATGGCAGTCGCCAAAAGTCGTAAATCCCCTTCCAAGCGTGGCATGCGCCGTGCGCACGATGCCCTCAAGCCCATGCAGTTGGCCACCGATCAGACCTCGGGCGAAGTGCATCTGCGTCACCACATCACCAAAGATGGCTACTATCGTGGCAAGAAAGTAATCGAGACCAAAGGATCGGTTGCAGACGCGGATTGATCTAGCGCATCCTCGGATTGCGCAGTTGATTTGCCGAAACGGCGGATGCCAAGGTATCCGCCGTTTCCATTTGTACGGGAGAAGCGGCTCTGTTGTACTCACGCATCGCGGGCACTGGCAGTTACCTGCCGGAACAGATCGTCACCAACCAGGATCTCGAGAAATTCGTCGAGACCAGTGACGAGTGGATTCGAACGCGCACTGGTATCCGTGAGCGACGCAAGGCAGCGGATGGTGAAACCACCGGCGATCTGGCCTTCCATGCGGCCACAAGAGCCATGGAAGCGGCTGGAATCGAGGCCGCCGAGCTCGACATGATCGTGCTTGGCACGACCACTCCCGACATCATCTTTCCCTCGACAGCCTGCCTGCTCCAGCATCGCCTGGGTGCGAACGGCTGTGCCGCGTTCGACGTCAATGCCGCCTGTTCGGGCTTCGTTTACGGTCTGGGTGTGGCCAATGCGTTCATTCGTAGTGGCCAGGCAAAGAAGGTTCTCGTCGTTGGCGCAGAGACACTGTCACGTATGCTCGATTGGAGCGATCGCGGCACCTGCGTCCTGTTTGGCGATGGTGCTGGCGCAGTGGTTCTCGAAGCAGCCGAAGAACCTGGAATCTACGCCACCCGGCTGCATGCTGATGGTGGCTACAAGCACCTCTTGTATAACCCGGTTGGCGTCTCGGCCGGCTTCCGTGATGATGAGCCCAATCACGGCATCCGCGTAATGATGACCGGCAACGAAGTCTTCAAGGTCGCCGTGCGCACGCTCGATCGCATTGTCGGAGAGACGCTCGAAGCGGCGGGTATGGATGAATCCCAGATCGACTGGTTGATTCCGCATCAGGCCAATCTGCGCATCATCGAGGCGACGGCCAAGCGACTCAAACTGCCCATGGATCGGGTTATCGTCACGGTCGATCGCCATGGCAACACCTCGTCTGGCTCGGTACCCCTCGCGCTCGACGAAGCGGTGCGCTCGGGCAAGGTCAAGCGCGGCCAAAACGTGATGCTCGAAGCCTTTGGCGGCGGCTTCACCTGGGCTTCGGCTTTGCTGCGCTACTAAATTCGGAAAACCGCGATGAATTCTCTTGCGTTTGTCTTTCCTGGCCAAGGCTCGCAAAGCCTCGGCATGCTCGCTTCGTTATCCGATCAGTATCCGATTGTCAAAGAGACCTTCGTCGAGGCTTCTGAAGGTGCGGTTATTGATCTGTGGGCCTTGTCGCAAGGCGGCCCCGAGGAAATGCTCAATCGCACTGAATACACACAACCCGCCTTGCTCGCGGCCGGCGTAGCGGTGTGGCGGGTTTGGCAGGCATCCGGTGCGGCGAACCCTTCGCTTCTGGCAGGACACAGCCTTGGCGAGTACAGCGCGTTGGTCGCCGCTGGCGCAATCAAACTCATTGATGCGGCGCATTTGGTGCGTATTCGTGGCCAGGCGATGCAGGCCTCCGCGCCGACTGGCGTGGGTGCGATGGCCGCGGTCATTGGTGCCGACGACGAGCTGGTTGAATCAATTTGCCGCGAGGTATCAGGTGAACATGTCGTGGTCCCTGCCAACTACAACTCGCCGGGTCAGATCGTCATTGGCGGGCATGTCGCTGCCGTCGATATGGCCTTGGCCAAACTCGCCGAAGCCGGCGTGCGCAAGACGGTCAAGCTCGCCGTCAGTGTTCCGTCGCATACGCCGCTGATGCGCGAGGCGGCCAATCGTCTCGAAGAAGCAATGGCCGCATACCACTGGCAACAGCCGGCTATTCCCGTTGTGCAGAATGTCGATGGACGAGTCCACCCATCTACAGACGAGATTCGTGATGCGTTGGTGCGCCAGTTGTATTTGCCGGTGCGCTGGACTCAGTGCATGCAAGTGCTGATCGACGCGGGTGTCTCGCGCTGTGGCGAATGCGGTCCCGGCAAGGTTCTCAGCGGGCTCAGTCGCCGCATCGACAAGAGTCTCGACATGCGTGCGTTGGGCACACCCGCCGAGCTCGAAGCTGCTCGCGACGCCTGGGCCTGAAATCCCATTCAATTCAAACCATTGAGGAGTTTCAATGAGTGCATCGCTGAAAGGTGAGATTGCATTGGTAACGGGTGCGAGTCGCGGCATAGGCGCAGCGATTGCGGACGAGTTGGCCGCTCGCGGCGCTACCGTCATCGGCACCGCAACCACGGAGAGCGGTGCGCAGGCGATTGGCCAGCGACTTGCCACGAGCGGCGGTGCAGGGCGAGCACTCGATGTCAGTGACGGCGGCGCAGTTGAATCCGTACTTGCCACGATCGCGGCAGAGTTTGGTGCTATCTCGATCCTTGTCAATAATGCCGGAATCACTCGCGATCAATTGCTGCTGCGGATGAAGGAAGAAGACTGGCAAGCGATTATCGACACCAATCTGAGTTCGGTTTTCCGCACGTCGAAATCTGTCCTGCGCGGCATGATGAAAGCGCGCAAGGGACGCATTATCAGCATCGCGTCAGTCATCGGATCGACAGGCAATGCCGGCCAGTCCAACTATGCGGCGGCCAAGGCCGGCATCATTGCGTTCTCGAAATCGCTGGCTCGAGAAGTGGGTTCACGCGGCATCACCGTCAATGTGGTTGCACCGGGATTCATCGATACCGACATGACCCGCGCGCTGCCCGAGGAGCAACGAACGGCCTTGCTTGGCCAAATTGCTTTGCAACGTTTGGGCGAGCCTGGTGACATCGCGCAGGCGGTCGCGTTTCTTGCTTCAGCGGCTGCCGCCTACATCACCGGCGAGACCCTGCATGTCAATGGCGGCATGTATATGGCTTGAGTCGGGACCGATTTGCCCCGACTTGAGAGTTTGTGCAAAGAAACCGCCAGCGACAACATTCGTCGGCGTATGGAGAATGATGACAACGCGCAGGAATTTCCGGCGCTAGCGAGCTTCGACACGTTCCACTACAATTCGCGGCGCTTCGCAGGCATTTCCGCCTGCGCAGCGGAATTCCTTGACAGTCCATCGTTATTGACTATCCGCATCCAAATTCACACTGAAGATCCCATCGGGAGACAACACACTCATGAGCACTATTGAAGAACGCGTCAAGAAAATCGTCGTCGAGCAGTTGGGCGTAAAGGAAGACGAAGTCACGCCAAACGCGTCGTTCGTTGACGATCTGGGCGCCGATTCACTCGACACCGTCGAGTTGGTGATGGCTCTCGAAGAAGAGTTCGAATGCGAAATTCCGGACGAAGACGCCGAAAAGATCACGACCGTCCAGCAGGCTGTCGATTACGTCAAGGCGCACGTCAAGTCCTGAAGTTTGTTGCCGGCGCGATGTTGTGCCGGTTTGACGCGACATGTTCTCGGGCAGGTTGGATTCGCGCTCTAGCTCATGATCAAGTCAACCACGTTTCGCCACGCTGCGCCCTTGAGGCGCAGCGTTCATTTTGAGGATCGGGAACGCTACGCTGGCGTATGTTGACCGAAGCGTTCCTGGCAATACGGAAACACGAGCATGAGCAAGCGTCGCGTTGTCGTTACCGGCATGGGCATTGTCAGCCCGGTCGGCAATGATCTGGCTACCGCCTGGGACAACATCACCGCGGGTCGTAGCGGGATCGGTCCACTCACCAATTTCGATGTTTCCGCGTTTTCAACGCGTATAGCAGGCGAGGTCAAGGATTTTGATCCGACCGTCTGGATAGCACCAAAAGACGTCAAGAAAATGGATTCGTTTATCCATTACGGTGTCGCCGCCGGATTGATGGCCTTGCAGGATGCGGGCCTCGAAATCACCGACGAGAATGCCGAGCGCACGGGGACCTTGATCGGATCAGGAATCGGTGGCATTTCCGGCATTGAGCGGACCACCCTGGCGTTGAATGAAGGCGGCCCGCGCAAGGTTTCGCCGTTCTATGTTCCCTCGACCATCATCAATATGGTGGCGGGTCACCTGTCGATCATCGCCGGCACCAAGGGGCCCAATTTTTCCGCGGTTTCCGCCTGTGCCACCTCCAATCACAGCATCGGCATGGCCATGCGACTGATCCAGTACGGCGATGCAGACATCATGATTGCGGGTGGTGCGGAGTACGCGAGCGTGCCAACCGCGGTCGGTGGATTCTGTTCGATGAAGGCCATGTCGACGCGCAACGATGATCCGCAACGGGCCAGTCGCCCTTGGGATGCCGACCGTGATGGCTTCGTGCTCGGCGATGGTGCCGGTATCCTGATTCTGGAGGAGTACGAATCGGCCAAGGCGCGCGGCGCGCGCATCTATTGCGAATTGGCTGGCAGCGGCGCGAGTAGCGATGCGTTTCACATGACCGCGCCCAGCGATACCGGTGAAGGGCCGGCGCGCTGCATGGTGGCGGCGATGAAAGATGCCGGTGTGAATGCTGATCAGGTCGACTATCTGAATGCGCATGGCACCTCCACGCCACTCGGCGACCTTGCCGAAACGCTCGCTCTCAAGCGCGCACTAGGCGAGCACGCATACAAAACGATGGTCAGCTCGACCAAATCGATGACCGGTCACCTGTTGGGTGCAGCGGGCGGTGTCGAAGCGATCTTCACGATTCTCGCGCTGCATCACGGCATCATTCCAGCGACAATCAATCTCGATAATCCTGGCGAGGGCTGCGATCTCGATTACGTGCCCAACATAGCGCGTGAGAAGAAGATTTCCGTGGCGATCTCCAACGGATTCGGTTTTGGTGGCACCAATGGCACCTTGGTATTCCGCAACCTCTGAGCGCGATCAACACGCTGAACCTGGGTCCCAGCATGCGAGTGCTGCAGGGCGGGCGTGATCTGCTTGGCTTGACGGCACTTAGACCCGATCGCTATCCCGGCTTGCTCGAAAGCGTCGCTCGCGGCAGCGCATCAGCCTGCCGCGACGTGCTCGCGGCATTTCCGCAACGCGCCATTGAACTCTGCGCCGATGGTCGCGTGCGCGATGACGCAGGCTTGGTGATGGGATCCCGCTTTCTTGATGTTCTCGATCAGGAATGGCAGCAACTGCGCAGCCAGCCAGGCAGAAGTGAAGGTGCGCCGGTCTTTCAGGGAGGCTGGTTTCTTTATCTGGGCTACGAGCTGGCCGGCGAAATCGAGCCACGCCTCGCGCTCACGTTGCCGATCGAAGGAGCGCCGATTGCGCTGGCCTTGCGCTGCCCGGTCAGTGTGGTTGTCGACCATGTCGCCCAGTGCACCACGCTGGTCGCCGAGCCGGGTTTCGAGCACCTGTTGGATCTGGTAGAGGAGGATTTGCAAACGGCGGATGCGTGGGTTCCACGGGCGTTGCAGGTCAGAAGTGTCGAAGAGGATGATCCTGGAGTCTTTCTCGATGCCGTCGCCAAGGTCCACGACTATCTGCGCGCAGGCGATGTTTTTCAGGTCAACCTGTCACGTAACTGGCGTATCGAGCTTGCGGCGCAAGCTTCGCCCGCAGATATCCATGCCGCGCTGCGCAAGGCCAATCCGGCGCCTTTTTCCGGTCTCTTGCAATGGGGCGGTTGGGCGGTTGCCAGCTCGTCACCAGAGCGCCTGGTGCAGATCCAGGCCGACAAGGTGCAAACACGACCGATCGCCGGCACCCGGCCGAGAGGCTTGGGCGAAGATGATCAGGCCATGATGGAAGAGCTGATCAGGCATCCGAAAGAGCGCGCCGAACACGTCATGTTGATCGATCTTGAGCGCAACGATCTGGGCCGCGTCTGTGTTCCCGGTAGCGTGATCGTCGATGAGCTGATGGGTATTGAAAGCTACACTCATGTTCATCACATTGTGTCCAACGTCAGCGGCCGCTTGCGCGCAGAGGTGTCGCCCGCGGATGTCATCCGCGCGGTCTTTCCGGGTGGCACGATCACCGGTTGCCCGAAAGTGCGCTGCATGGAAATCATCTCTGAACTTGAACAGAGTCCACGAGGGGCCTATACGGGCGCTTTCGGCTACCTCGACAACAACGGTGATATGGATCTGAACATCCTCATCCGCAGCTTGAGCATCGTTGGATCACGGGTCGAGTTTCGTGCCGGTGCGGGTATCGTGGTGGATTCGCACGCACGCTCTGAGCTTGATGAAACTCGCGCCAAGGCGCGCGGGATGCTTCGTGCATTCGGACTTGATGGCTGATTGGAAGGCCCTTGCACGGCCGGACGGTTCTGTGGAAATCGCGGCTTCCAAAAATTGATCCGCTACGCGCGCACGGACCAGTCAAGCTGCCTACGCAAGCAGCAAAAACCGCCGTCAATCCTGCTAACCTCGATGGCCCTGCGACTGACACTTGCTGCCCTTGTCCTCCAAACATTATCAATACGGTCGTATTCGCTGGATTCCGGTTCTTTTTTTGATCGTTCTCGCCAGCGTCAGCATCCTCGCGCTGCTCACCTGGAAGGATTACCGGCGTTTCGTCGATGCGCCGCTGAATTTGCCCGAAGCGCGTTCGATCGATTTCATGCGAGGCACCTCTTTTTCAGATTTGGTCCGACAATTGCGTCGCGATCACATCAGCAGCGGCGCGCCGTTCTACTGGAAAGTCCTTTCGCGTGAGATGAAGTCAGCTTCGCGCTTGCAGGCCGGCGAATATCGCTTGCCACCTGGCTTGAGTCCGCGGGGTCTGATCGAGATGATGGCAGACGGCAAGGTTGTCCAGCATCACTTCACCATCGTCGATGGCTGGACCTTCAAGCAACTTCGGCTAGGTCTTGCGAAAGAATCCGGCCTCAAGCAAACCCTGCCGGGCAAGGGTCAAATCACGATCGCTGCAGAAATCGGCCTCGGCGATCAAAACCCGGAAGGCTGGTTTCTTCCGGAAACCTATGCATGGATCAAGGGCGAAAGCGACAAGGTCATTCTTGAGCGAGCGTACGCGGCGATGAAACATCAACTGGATCGCTTGTGGGCCAAGCGCGATCCGGCCGTGCCTCTCAAAACTCCTTACGAAGCGCTGATTCTCGCTTCGATTATCGAAAAGGAAACCGGCATCGGCGAAGAGCGTGCGCAAATTGCCGGTGTGTTTTCCCGTCGCTTGCAAATCGGCATCCGCTTACAGACTGATCCGACCGTTGTTTATGGGATTGGCGATAGCTATGACGGCAATATTCGTCGACGTGATCTCGAAGCCGATACGCCTTACAACACCTACACCCGCGATGGTTTGCCGCCAACGCCGATCGCCTTGCCTGG
>JBBSVJ010000166.1:0-7978 GCA_038233665.1 Lysobacterales bacterium | reverse complement strand
GACAAGCAACCGGATCTTGGCTCGGTTCGCCTTGCCAGCGTGCCAGCCGACCTGCTGCGTTCGCGCCCGGAGATCGTCAATGCCGAGGCCAATGTGTTGAATGCGGCGGGCGAACTAGGCCTCAGTCGCGCGCAGATGTATCCCTATATTGGACTGCGTGCGGGTATTCAGTGGTCAACCAAGATCACCAGCGATCGGCCATCGCCATCGCGGGCAGTGGTCTCGATTGGTCCGGTGATTGACATTCCACTGCTTGACTGGGGTATCCGTGTGGCCAAGGCGCGAGCCCACGGACATGAAATGCAGGCGGCGTTGCTGACGTATCGGCAGAGCGTACTGACCGGGGTTGCCGAGGTTGAAAGCGCGCTCGCTGATCTTGAACAGCTACGCGAGCGTGTGCAGGCAATGCAGCACGCGGAGCAATTGGCCCAGCGCAGCGCCAAGCTGGCTGCGAAGCGCGTCGAACTGGGTGTCGACAGTCCGCTTGACCGCGATGCTCTGCGCATCACTGGCGATCAGCGGACACTCGCGCTGATCGAGGCACGCGCCCAGCACGATCTCGCCTTCGTCGCGTTGCACAAGGCACTCGGCGGCGCCAGCGCACTCGTCAATGACGAGAAGCACTGATGGTTGCTCTCGCACGCAAGACCTTGATTCACGAATGGCGACGATTTCTGCCGGCGATCATCGCGGTCGCATTCGCCGGCTTGCTGCAACTCATTCAGGCCGCATTGGTGCTCGGCATCTTTGCCAGTGCCAGTGTCTACATCACCGCCTCCAGCGGTGATTTGTGGATCGGCTATCCCGGTACGCAGAGCGTGAACCTCGGTCGTACGATCAATGCCGGCATCGAATCACGCCTGCTCATCGATCCGAACGTGCTCAAGGTCGAGAAGTTTCTATGGGTCGATGCGGACTGGCGTGGCACGAGTGGCACCGGCGGAATATCGGTCTTTGTGTCCGGCATCGATCCCGCCCGCGATGGCTTGCTTTTTTCGCGCAGCCTGAGCGGCTCCTTGCGCAATCGATTGCGCGAACCCGACGCGGTGATCGTTGATAGGGCCGATCTCGAAAACCTCGGCGTGGACGTGGGTGGCAGCGCAACGATCAATGGTCGGCTCGTGCACGTGGTCGGCGTGAGTGATGGTTTGCGCGCACTCGGAGGCGTCAACATCATTGCCTCGCTGGAGACCGCCAGACACCTTGATCCGGCGCTCGCTGACGGCAGCAACGTGACTTATCTCGTGGCCAAGCTGCGCGATCCGCGTCAGGCCGAACACGTTGCTCTGCACTTGCGTGGTTCGCAGGCATTCGGCAGCTACGATGTATGGACGGCCGAAGTATTTGCACGACGCTCACAAATGTACTGGCTGCTGGATACCGGTGCCGGTGCAGGTGTTTTATTCCTCGCCGGTATCGTTTTTCTGGCCGGCGCGGTGGTCACCAGTCAGACCCTGATGGCTGCGGTGATGGGTTCGGTGCGTGAGTATGCAACGTTGAACGCACTCGGCGTCGGCGTCAGCGCGCTGCGTCGGGTGGTCATGGAACAGGCCTTCTGGGTGGGTGCGCTCGGTGTCGTTGGCAGCAGCGTGATCGGCGGCTTGCTGTTGATCCTGGCACGCAACTATGGCGTGCCGGTCGAGTTCAATCTCCTTGTCACTGCCCTTTGCCTGGCACTGGTCATGTGTCTGGCGGTCGTTTCAGGTTTGTCCGCGATGCGCAGCGTGCGCCGTGCGGACGCGGGCAGTTTGCTGAGATGATTGAATGAACAGCAATCTGCCGCACTCGTTTCAAACCGTTGCCTTGCGCGCAAAGGGTATCGCCAAAACCTATCTATCCGGTCGGTTGCAGACGACCGCACTCAGTGATCTTTCGCTGGAGATTCTAGAGGCCGAACTGACCCTCATTTCCGGCCCTTCGGGCTGTGGCAAAAGCACCTTGCTGGCCATCCTCAGCGGCCTTCAGCAACCGGATCAAGGCAGCGTTGTCGCCTTGGGCAAGGATCTGAGTCGGCTCGATGCGCGCGCGCTTGAAAATTTCCGCCTGCGTCATACCGGCTTCGTCTTCCAGGGCTTCAATCTGTTTCCAGCACTGACTGCCTCGGAGCAGGTGGAGCTACCACTTCGATATATGGGTCTCGACGCCATCGCCGCGCGTCAGCGTGCCCAACTGTCACTTAATGAGGTCGGTCTTGGTCAGCGCCTGCATCTGCGTCCGGCGGAATTATCGGGTGGCGAGAAACAGCGGGTCGCCATCGCGCGCGCGCTGGCCAAGCGTCCGCGATTGCTGTTCGCAGACGAACCAACCAGCGCCCTCGATGCGGCCAACGGACAGATCATCATCGACATCCTGCATCGCATTGCACACACCCACGATACCGCCGTGATCTGCGTGAGCCACGATCCCCGGGTGATCAAGAATGCCGACCGCGTTTTGAGCATGGAGGACGGTAGCATCCTCTCCGACCGGCGCATCGAAATCCAAACCCCTGCTATCCGGAATGCCAGCCCATGAAGCCCATCCCACAATCGATTTTCGCTGCGCTGATTCTTGCTGGCGTTCTCCTCTCCGGATGTCGCGCAAACGATTCGCAATCATCGGATGTGGCGGCGGAACCGCGAGCGCAATGGTCGGCGGTCGCACTCGGTCAGGTTGACGTCGAAGGTGGTCTGCTCAAGTTGGCGATGCCGCGCGAAGGGGTGGTCTCAGAGGTCCTCGTGCACGCCGGGGATCACGTCAAGCAAGGTCAACTGCTTGCGTCGCTGGATAGTGAGTCGGCGCGATTCGCTGTTGCTGCAGCACAGGCATCGCTGGCGCAGTCGAGTGCGAGGATCACCACGCTGCAGATACACACCAAAGATCTCGAACTGCGCGGCGAGCGACTCGCTGCCGTGGCCGCCGCCGGGGCGGGCGGGCAGCAAACGGCCGACGACGCACGGGCGGCCGTGCATGAAGCGCGAGGCGATCTGTCTGCGGCCAAGGCCGAGGCCGTGGCGCTGCAGGAAAAGCTCGCCGAAGCGCGGCATGAGTTTGATCAGCAGAGTCTGCATGCGCCGGTCGCCGCAGAAGTCGTACGGCGCACGATTCAGCCGGGGACGATGGTCAATTCGCAAACCCCTGCGGCCTTTATCCTCTTGCCTGACCTGCCGCGAATCATCCGAGCCGAGCTCAACAGTGCGTTCGTCGCCAGCGTTCATCTGGGTATGGCTGCAGATGTCATCGAGGATGGAAGTGGGCGAACGTATGCGGCGCATGTCGTGCGTCTGGGCAAGGTATTCGGTGCCAGCGAACTTGAGGAAGATCCGCAGCTGCGCGCAAACGCGCGCAATATCGAATGCGTACTCACGATCGACCCGACAGACGCCGACGATCTGCTCATCGGGCAGCGTGTCCAGGTGCGTTTTTCAGCGCATGGAGTTGCCGGTGTTTGAGCCTTCCGCGCTCGCTGTGAGTATTCGCCTCAGATCACGCATCGCGAGGTTGCCCTGATGCGTGTGCTTGTCGCCGAAGATGATCGCGCGATTGCCGCCGCGTTGTGCGCATCGCTGCGTGAGAGCGGCCATGCGGTCGACCACATCGGCGATGGCGCCCAGGCGCATTTGGCGGTGAGTGAAAATATCTATGACCTGGTCGTACTCGACCTCGGCCTGCCCGGCATGGATGGCAGTGAGGTGCTCAGGCGCATGCGACGAGATGGCAGCCATATCCCGGTGCTTGCAGTGACCGCACGCGACGGCCTGCAGGAGCGCATCCGCGTTCTCGATCTCGGTGCCGACGACTATCTGGTCAAACCATTTGCTCTCGCCGAAATGCAGGCCAGGGTACGCGCGCTGCTGCGGCGGGTCGCCAGCCACGGCGCACCGGAACTTTGCATTGGTCGACTGCGACTGGATTTACCTGGACGTCGCGCCCATATCGATGAGCGCGAACTCGACCTGACCGCCCGCGACTTCGGCTTGCTAGAAGCCTTGGTCATGCGCAGTCCGCGGGTCATTGGCCGGGCGCAACTGATCGAGACGCTCTGCAGTTGGGATGAGGAGTTGACCGACAACGGTCTGGATATCGCCGTGCACCGGTTGCGCAAGAAGCTGCAGGATTCGAATACCGCCATCCGCACGATGCGTGGAATCGGCTACCTTTTTGAAGAAATAGACCCTTCACGGAAAGGCCAGTGAGCGATACGCGCTTAAATCGACGCGACGCAAGCATGTCGGCCGGAAAGCGCGAAAAAAAGTTCGGCAAAACGCACGTGAAACCGATATTCGCCTCACACGGACGCCCGAGTCTGCACCGACGTCTACTCAAGTTTTTGTTGATTCCAGTACTTCTGGCTTTACTCGCCGACGCAGCGCTCATCTATGCGGCTGCCCTGGCCTACTCAAACCACGTGCATGATCGCGATCTGATCGACGACGCGATGGCTCTCGCCGGGGTCGCGGCGACTGAGGATGCTCCCGGTGCGTTGACCCGGCAGGCACGTCTACTTCTCGAATACGATCATGAGCAGATGGATTTCTATCGAATTGCCAGCTCGCGTAGCGGCTTGCTCACCGAGAACGGCGAGCTGCAACCACCGCCGCCGGAACGCGCCGCACCCCATGACCCGATACTGTCGGATGCGCATATCGGCACGCACTTGGTGCGGGTTGCCACCGTGGCAGTTGCTTCTCAACGCGGCAACGGCGAAACACTTTGGGTCAGCATGGCGGAAACCTTGCGCGACCGACACGTAAAGGCGCGCGAGATTCTCGATATCGCGGCACCCATGATTGGCCTCTTGATTGTTCTGGTACTGCTGCTGGTTTGGTTGGGGGTCGGTCACGGTCTGCGCCTGATCGATCGTCTGACCGAAAAACTTGCCGCGCAGCCGGATGGAGTGATCTCCATCAGCGACGCCGATGTTCCACACGAACTTCTACCGCTGACACGAACAATCGATGATCTGTTCGCGCGCTTGCGCAGCGCACTCGCTGTGCAGGAGCGATTCATCGCCGATGCAGCGCACCAGTTGCGCACACCACTGGCTGGACTCAGCTTGCATGTGCAGCGCGCACTGGCCAATCCGGATTCGCCGATCCTCGCCGAAACCCTTCTGCATATCGACGAGCTGAGTCAACGAGCGGCGCGCACGTCGAGTCAGTTGCTCACATTGAGCCGGGCCGACAGTCACTCCGCTCAACCGATCGAACACGTCAGCTTCGATGTTGCCCGACTGGTGCGCGAGATCATTGGACACCGAATCGACGAGGCCATCGCACGCAATATTGATCTGGGATTTGACGGCAGCAACACGCCGATCATGCTCGAAGCCGACGCCGGGCTATTGCTCGACTTGCTCGATAATCTGCTCGACAACGCGCTGCGCTATGCCGGCGCGGGCAGTTCGGTCACGGTCAGTCTGCGTGCGCTCGGGAATGTGCTACTGCTCGTGGTTGAGGATGACGGGCGCGGCGTCGATGATCTCTACCTCGCCAGACTGGGTGAACGCTTTTTCCGCGTGCCGGGACAGTCCCAGCCAGGTACCGGTTTGGGACTCGCCATCGTTGGCCAGATCGCGGACCGGTTCGGTGCCGAGTTGCGCTTTCGGCATGGCCGACAACATCGAGGCTTGCGCGTTGAGCTTTCCTTGCCAGGCTTGAAAGGTCGTTGAAATGCTGGCCGCAGAGACTGTGGCATTCGACTGCAGCGCCTGCGCTTGCGGTTCTTTACTCGGCTGGCGGTGGTGAGCAGTGATCCAGAGCAGTGATTTCCTGTTTGAAGGGGGTTCCAGCGGCGTCTTGCTGATACATGGCCTGACTGGTACGCCGAATGAAATGCGCGTGCTTGGCAAGGGCCTCAACAATGCCGGCTTCACGGTCTACGGCATGCAGTTGGCCGGCCATTGCGGAGACAGCAACGATTTGCTCGCCAGCAATGCGGAGGATTGGTTTGCCAGCGTGCAGCAGGCCGCTGACACGCTGCGTTCGCGGGTCGATCATATGTTCGTCGCGGGTATTTCCATGGGCGCCTTGCTTGCGCTTCGACTTGCCGCTGACCAGCCAGATCGAATTCATGGCGTCGGTGTTTTCGGTGCAACCTTTCGCTATGACGGCTGGAGCATTCCAACGATCGCGCGATTATCCTTCCTGTTGCCGCTGGTTACGCGTCTTGGAATCGGTCGCAAACGCCAGTTTGTCGAACGGCCACCGTATGGTCTGCGCGATGAGCGCATCCGTGCGCATGTCAGCGAGGCCATGTTTGGCGAAGACAGCAGCATCGCCGGGTTACCCGGCAATCCGTGGCCGTCGCTTGCCGAGCTGTTCCGGTTGTCGCGCAAGGTGCGCGCGTGCTTGCCGGAAGTCACCTCTCCGTGTCTGGTCGCGCATGCCGTCGAGGATGACATCGCCAGCGTTGCCAATGCGCACCTGGTCGCGGCGCGAGTCAGCGCGCCGGTCGAGATGCTCTTGCTCAAGAACAGCTATCACATGATCACGATCGACCGCGAGCGGCGCATCCTTATCGCGAGTACGGCGGATTTTTTCGGGCGCATCGCCGCGTCACGGTCTGCGCTACGTCGGGCTGCGTGAGCCATGACGCCGCTGGTGATCAGCTTGTGGATGGTCAATCTGGGCCTGGATACGGGCGGCCAACTCGCTTTCAAGGCAGCGGCGATCGAGCCTCCGGCGGGTAATGCGCTTGCGCACTGGCGCTTCATGGCGAGCCGACCCTGGATGTGGATCGGGATTGCCTGCTACGTCGCAGAATTTCTCGCTTGGCTGGCGTTTCTTTCGCTGGTTCCGTTGTCCGATGGTGTCCTCCTCGGCTCGATCAACATCGTTGCCATCATGCTTGCCGGACGCTGGTTGTTCGGCGAGCACCTGAGCCGCATGCGCGTCATCGGAATTCTACTGGTCGGCCTCGGCGTTGCCATCGTCGGAGCTGGCGGATGAAGACTCGGATCGCCATAGGATTCTTCTTGCTGATGAGTTTCGATACATTGGCGCAAATCTGTTTCAAGTTCGCAGGCGAACATGCCTTGCCCGTCGAGGCCAGCTTCGCCTGGTTGGTCAGGGTGTTCAGCCACGCCTGGATCTACGGCGCCGTACTCGGCTATATCGGCGCCTTCATCTGCTGGATGAGCTTGTTGCGCCGCGCACCGATCGGCCCGTCTTTCGCGGCGTCGCATCTGGAAGTGATCAGCGTGATGCTGCTTTCTTACTGGCTGTTTGGCGACACGCTGAGCATGGTCCGCATCAGTGGTGCGCTCGCCATCGTCGGCGGCATCGTCTGTCTGGCCCTCGCCGAAAACACGGAGCAACCTGCCACTGTTTGCAAGCATTCAGCGGCGGATCCAAGCAAGTCCGAACCGGCCTGATGTTTGGCCGGAGAGAAATCCCCCCCACAGCCGGACTGCCGATGCAGTGGAGCGACTGGTTTGGTGCACATGCAAACCTCGAAGTGGTTCTCGCCAATCAGCTCGGAACGCCGCGACTGCAATTCGAATGTTCGGGAACGGTGTGTTTGTTGATTGCGCTGCTCACGTTTCGGCAACGAGCTCCTCTTCGTAATCATGTCATTGTACCTGCCTACACTTGTCCGCTCGTCGTTCTGGCCATCCATCAGGCAGGTTTGCAGGCCGTCCCTTGCGATCTGCGACGCGATCATTTTGATCTCGATCCCGAGCGCTTGGCCGCGCTCTGCGACGAACATACGCTGGCGATTGTGCCAACCCATCTCGGTGGACGTCTGGCCAATATCGAATCGGTGGTAACCACGGCGCGGCGGCAAGGGGCGTACGTGATTGAGGACGCCGCACAAGCGCTCGGTGCGCATCAGTACGGTTTCAGTGTCGGACTCGCTGGCGATGTCGGATTTTTCAGTCTGGCAGCCGGCAAGGGCTTGACCACCTATGAAGGAGGATTGCTGATCACCTCGGATGCGCTACTGCGAGAGGAGTTCGCACAAACCAGCGCAGATTTGCTTGGCCGGCATTTCGGCT
>JBBSVJ010000165.1:0-8040 GCA_038233665.1 Lysobacterales bacterium | reverse complement strand
TCATCGTTGCTTGGGCTTTCCAATTCACCAAAGCCGAAGAGGTGTGGATTGGCGAAGCACTGATTGCCCAAGGCTATGCAATCGTCGACGTTCGCGGCGGTCCTGGTGGACCGCTTCGCTTCCGACGAGAAGCCACTGCATGACGCGGAGCAACGTCATCCCATTCCGCACTCGACCGACAGTTGAGCCGCGATTCTGCGCCAACGAAATTGACGAAGCGCGGCGAGAGCTGCGTCGGCTCAACACGATCATGCGGATCGCCGATCGTGAAGGGCATCCGTGTAGTTTCGATGCCGTGTGCTATGCCGGCGCCAATGTGCTGCGCGTCGTGACGAGGATAAGAAAGCTAGCAGCGACCAAAGCCAAGAGTGTTCGCAAGGCACGCGATGCCGCAGAAAAGGCGCGACGGCAATGAAGCGTCCGCCCTACGCCAAGGACGTCATGTCCAGCCCACTGCAGGCAGGTCACAAGCTGCTGCTGTTCGCGGGGCCGAAGGCGTGGGATGCAATCAAGTGGTATCGCGACAACGGCGCGGAGTGTGAGCACCGCGCCGCGCATGCGCTGCTGTTACCTCCCGACCATACCCACCGCGCCGGAATGTATGCCTGGCCAGTTCGCCGCGCTGCTGTCGTGGTGGTGTCGACGTGCGACAACGATGCCGAGTTGCTGCCGTTGTTCGATGCCCTGCAGCGCGATGGCGCACGCATGATCGAACTCTATGCCTGCGATCCCACCATCGGCGCGGCTGAGCTTGAGTGGCAGCTTCTCTGCATTCATTGGGGCCATCCATTTGCGCCGCCAGCGCCAGCCCAAGCTGAGCAGGCGAAGGTCGCATGAAGGCCGCCAAGCGACACATGACAGTCGTCTCAGGACCATCGGCAGAAGATGCGTTCCGCTCGCGCCTGGTGACGACTGATGCTGGCGATACAAAGCCGACCCCGTTCAATCTGAGTCTTGCGCTTGAGAATGACCCGAGGTTGAAAGCCCTCTTCGTGCGTGACGAATTCAGCAACAAGATCATCATCAGTCGTCTTCCGCCGTGGGCGGGTGGCAATGATGGCGAGTTTGACGAACAGGCTGCATTTGAGCTGTCCGCGTGGCTAGGCGATCCTGACAACTACGGCATGCCGTGCAAGCCGTCTCAGGTATCCGAAGCCGTAGAGGCCGTCTCATTCCGGCATCCCGTGCATTGCGTCCGTGACTACCTCAACAGCTTGGATTGGGATGGCGTCGAGCGCGTCGGGAAGTTCTTCGCAACGTACTTCCACGCGAAGGACGATGACTATCACGAAGGCGTGGCGCTGATCTTTCTGATTGGCGCCGTGGCGCGCATCTTCGAACCGGGCTGCAAGGTGGATCACATGCTGATCCTTGAAGGTCTGCAGGGCGCAGGCAAGACTCGCGCGGTTCGCACATTGTTCGGCGGTGATGCCTGGTATGTGGACTGCCAGCGAAGTCCTGCTGACAAGGATTTCTACCAGGACATCGTGGGCAAGTGGGCGGCTGAAATCGGTGAGATGACATCGTTCACAAAGGCCGACTACAACAAGGTCAAGCAGACCATCACGGCGCAGTCGGATACCTACCGGCCAAGCTATGGGCGCTACAGCAAAACATTCAAGCGCCAGTGCATCTTCATCGGCACGACCAACGAAGACACATGGCAACGCGACCCGACGGGAGGCAGGCGTTATCTGCCTGTGCGCGTCAGCGAAAAGGTCGACGCCGACGGCATCACCCGTGATCGTGACCAGCTATGGGCGGAAGCGCTTATGCGATACCAGCGCGGCGATCCATGGTGGAACGCGCCGGCACGGGCCGTGGATGAGCAGGAGCAGCGATATCAGGAGGACCCGTGGTCTGAGCCTGTGTTGCGCTGGCTGTGCGGCAAGGCGTCCCCGTCGTCCTACACCGACATGCCACTCGCAGCGAGGGACAAGCACGGGCGCATCCTTGAGTGCTCAGTCACACAGATCATGCTGCATGCGTTGCACATCGATCTTGCTCGCCATGATCGAGCGGCGGCGACACGCGTCGGCACGATCATGGGCCGGCTTGGTTGGCAGAAGTATCGACCCAGCAGCAAGGGCAAGCGGCCCTGGCTGTGGTTCGCCGAAGCTGATTGGGAGTGGCCCGATGACACATAACCGGCCCGTCATACCTTGGCGGTTAGACCGTCCAACCATCCCGTCCAACCTTGAGAGTGAGACGGGATGCCGCCCGTCCAACCAGTCCAACCTGTTTTCGCGTGTGCGCACGATAATGGGGAGTGTTCTTCTGTGTGTGTGTAGATATAGGTTGGACGGGTTAGACGGGTTAGACGAAGCCAACAGCAGCAACACTTTCCAGCCGTCCAACCTTCCGCGCTCCGTCACCGACGTTGGACGGGCCGGATCTGTTCAGGCCGCCGTTCAGATTCAAAGGTACTCCCCCGGCTCGCCTCTACTCGGGTCACTGAGTTGCGAATACCCGCTAGGGTTTGGAAGGCCGAACCGGTTCGTTATGGGTGCGGGTGTGGTGGACGGGTGCGGGGTGACGGCATGAACGAAGCCGACCGCGTCTCGAAAGCCGAATATGCGCGCATGCGCGACGTGAGCAACAGCTACGTTTCGCGACTGGCCAAGCTGGGCCGCATCGTCATCGATGACCAGGGCCTTGTCATCGTCAAGATGTCAGACGTGCTCAGGGCCGCTACACGCGACCCGACACGCGGCGGCGTCAACTCTGGCAAGCAAACCACGCGGGAAAGCATCAAAGCGCCTGAAATCGCAAACGGCGCGGCGCCTTCGGCTGACGCGGGGTCAGCGGTTCCTGCGGCGTGGTCCCCGTTGGTGCCAATTGGCACCAACGGCGAATCCATGACGCTGGCAGAAGCCTCACGTCTGGAAAAAGTCGAAAGGACTCGCAAGCTGCGGCTGGAAATCGCAGAGCAAGCCGGGCAGCTCTTGCGCCGTGATGTCGTCGAAGCCGAAACCTTCAAGCGGGCGCGGCAAGGTCAGGAAGCGCTGATGTCGCTGAAAGATCGCTTGACGCCGTTGCTCGCGACTGAGACCGACGCGCACGCAATCGATGCGCTTCTCGATGCGGAATTCCGCCACGTTATCGCGGTGTTGACGGGCGCTCGCGACCCGCTACGTGAGGCCGCGTGATGGCCTTCGGATTTGACGCGAACGAACTCCCAGCCGAAGACCTGGCTGACCTCCCCGTTGCCGATGGCGCGGCGGTGGTTGCCGAAGCATGGCATCGCGGCTGGACAATCCCGGCGCCTCTCACGGTGAGCGAGTGGGCCGCCAAGCATCGGATCATCTCGCGCACCGCTGGAGCCGAGCCCGGCCCGTGGCGCAATTCCCGATTCCCGTTCCTCGTGGAACCGATGGATTGCTTATCCACACATTCGCCAGTGCGTGAAGTCGTCCTAATGAAGTCGACCCAAGTCGGCGGTACGGAAGTTTTGAATAACGCCGTCGGCTATGTGATCGACCACGCGCCCGGGCCAGCCATGGTCATCATGCCCACGGTCGACACGGCGGAGCGTTGGAGCAAGCAGCGCCTCGCGCCGATGCTGACCGAAATGCCGTGCCTATCCAGCAAGGTATCGCCCGCGCGTTCTCGCGACTCTGGCAACACAACGCTGATGAAAGAGTTTCCTGCCGGCGTGCTCGCATGCGTGGGCGCGAACTCATCAAGCGGACTTCGATCGATGCCGGTGAAGTATCTGTTCGCCGATGAAATCGACGAATACGAATCCGACTTGAATGACCAGGGCAGCGCCATGGAGTTGGCCGAACGTCGCACGTCGACCTTCTCGCGCCGCAAGATCCTCAAGGTATCCACACCCACGGTGAAGGGCGCTTCGCCAATCGAAGTGGCCTATGAGGCCGGCGACCAGCGCCGCTATCAGGTCCCTTGTCCACATTGCAGCGCGATGCAGCCGCTCGTCATCGATCAATTGACCGAGGATGGCCAGTATCTGTGTACCGATTGCGGTGCCCTGATTGCGCCTCATCACAAGACCGCCATGTTGGCCGCAGGCGTTTGGGTCGCAACGCATCCCGAGCGGCCCGTTCGCAGCTATCACTTGAATGCGCTCTATTCCCCCCAGGGTGTCGGCTACTCGTGGCCCGAAGTTGCCGAGATGCGCGAACAGGCGCGCAAGAATCCCGAGCGCGCTGTGACGTTCGCAAACACGATCCTCGGACTTCCCTACGAATCCGACACGCAGCGGATCGAGACCAATGAGCTTGCCGAGCGTGCCGAGGATTGGCCACGCCGGACGATCCCGGAAGGCTGCTTGATCTTGACCGCAGGGATCGACGTTCAGCACAACCGCTGGGCGATCCGCATCGAAGGGTGGGGACGCAACGAGCAGAGCTGGTGTATCGACTACATCGAAATCCCTGGCGATCCGACGCGCGAGGACGATTGGCAGGATCTCGAAAAATATGTTTTCGCGCCCATCACCAATCGATTCGGTGTCGCCATGAACTTGTCGCTGATCGCGATCGACAGCGGCAACTGGACGCATCAGGTCTATCTGTGGGTGCGTAAGCATTCACGCCGCAACGTGATTGCAGTCAAGGGCTCAAGCCAAGCGAACAAGGCCGTCATCGGCCGCCCAAGCGGGCAGGACGTGAACGTGCGTGGCCACACGATGAAGCACGGTGTGCAGCTATGGAACGTGGGCGTCAACACCGCCAAGGACACGCTGTTCGCGCGACTGACCGGCGACATAGGGCGCAACGTTGCTGATCGTCGTTGCCACTTTCCGTCAGATCTTCCACTCGACTTCTACGAACAGCACGGCGCCGAACGCTATGACCCGAGCCGCAAGCGTTGGGTCAAGCGACCAGGCGCAAGAAATGAAGCCTGGGACGGACTTGTCTATGCCTACGCCGCTGCGTGTCACCCGCTAGTCCGTGTGTACGCGATGCGTGAACCCGATTGGGTGGCACTCGAAACAAAGTTGCAGCCTGCCGCCGACCTATTTCGACCGGTGCCGGTCGCGCCGAAACCGCAACCCCGCCCGGATTCCGGAATGGTCGCCAACAAAGACTGGAGCTTTGACCGATGAGCCGTGACGTAGATCGTGAAGAGTCACTGCGCCGCATATTCGTGCGCGCCCTGGTGGAAGAGACGGCTATCGGCGAAGTGATCGCATTGCCAATCGCAAGCGGTTTGATGCGCTATTTCCAGCGCCACTACCCAGGGTCGCAGCTATACATTCCCAAGCCAGTGCGTGAATACGACCTGGCGCACATTGAATCGGATCTCCGCGCAAGCAAGCCGCCCGGACTGGTCGCGCGTTCGCATGGGACCACGTTGCGCCAACTGCATCGATTGTTTCCCGGTGGGCTGCCGAAGCCAAGCTGCGACGGCGGCGATCACTCTGCCGTGCCACAGCAACCCGGATCCACAAGCCGATGACGACCCAAGCCACTCTCATCAACGAAGTGCTCGATCTTGAGCGCCATATTGTAGACGCCGAAGCGAGCCGGATCTGGGCAGAGAATCCCTGCCTTGCCGCCACGCATCCAACCTTGGAGGAGTTCCGAGAGGGATACGCGGTTACGACTTCGCGAGCCGCGGCTTGCTTGGCTGATCCTCGGGGCTTGCTGAGCGGCATGATGCAAGACCAAGCGCGATACGCGGCGACCGTCGGGGCAGATGTTATTTCACGTCAGCATGCGCTGAGGCCCAATGCCGCCGAAGGCGAAGTGCAGTCCGTTGCGTGGCGCCATCGGCGTTGCTTGGTACTCTGGCTATACGGGTCCGTTGTAGAGGGCGCTGGCATACCCGACAGCATCTACGCGCCACCGATCCTCGAAGCGCTGCAACGCCATAGCGACGCCGAAGCGGTAGTGCTCCGGATCGATTCGCCTGGTGGTACAGGGTCCGTGGCGCAAGACATTTGCAGGGCACTGCTGCAGCACCGCGGGCGCAAGATCGCAATCATTGATCGGCGGTGCTATTCGGCTGCGACCCTTTTCATCGCCAGCGCTGATCGCGTCCTGATGCGTCGCAGCGCAAGCTTCATGGCGCACTTCGCCCGCTTGTCGGCCTTCGGAAACTCAGACGAGCTTCGTGCTCATGCGCGACAGTTGGAGGCCGCTGATCGCGCCCTTGTACGTCATCTGCACGCGGCCTGTCGCATTTCGCTGGATGAACTCATCAGCACCATGAAATCCGAGCGCTACTTGCCGCCCGACGAAGCCGTGCGAATCGGTTTCGTCCACCAAATTATCAACGACCTCACATGATCGTTGCGCCACCGCAATGGGCACCGGTGGCCGCCCAACTCCCCGCCCTTCAAGGAAACGAAAATGTCCAAGAATGATCTGATGAAAACTTTCGAGCGCGCCGCTCGCGAGGTAAGTGTCGCCGAAGCGCTGCTCGGTGAAGAGAATCGGAAGTTAGCGGAAATCGACGCATCGCTCGCCCGATGCCGCGCAGAGCTAGCCGAAGGAATCAACCACGGCGGCGCGCCGTTTAACTACGATCGCCCGCTTGTCGAAGTCGAAGCGGATATCGACCGGCTCGCAACTGCTCAGGGCGCCTTGAGTTCTCGCATCGTGCTACTTGACCAGGTACGCGCCGATCAACTGAGCAAGGTTGCGGCGGCGAAGATCAATCTGATGAATGCAGAAACAGCGGCGGCGGAGCATCACTCGGCCTGTCTGCATTCCGACTCGGTTGATCGGCTTGCGGCGCTGGTCGACCTAATCGCTATTCCTCTCTCGGAATATGCCGAAATTGAATGGCGCGCTCGAAACGTCGATCAAGAGCAAAGGGTGCGTAGTGGTCTGAGCAATCAGACTAGTCCGCCCGCGTTTTCCATCGCTTCCGCATTGCAGGATCTGGCGGCGGGAGTGGCTGAAAGACTTCAAGCAATCGGCGAGGTGGGCGAAATCAAGACCGCGCCACCGGCCGCGCTCATCATCGCGAAGGGAATCACCCGCGATGAGCGTGCGCGGCTGTTGGAAATGAGCCGGGCGGGAATCGACGGCGCGGATGATTTCACTTCATCGAAATCTGTTGGCGCCATCGCTGCGGAACGCACGCCGCTTACGCGGCCCGGATGGGATGCGCACAACACCTATGAAGCCGTTTCTACCAGCATTCTTAATCATCTCCGTGACGCTCGGGGTGACGCGCGGCGGCGAATAGATGGCGCAGAGTTGATGGTCGAGAAGCTGTCAATTGTTCATGCCGAATTGCTTCGGACAGACCCACAGCTTCACTCGTTCGACGAGGTCATCGCGGCGTGCCAGCTCGCTCGCGAGCAGATGCAAATCACGTGCAATCCACCACAGGCAGAGCCGGAAAAAACCGAAGCATCCGACGACTCGGTAGCCGAGGCCGCTTGAGACAACATCTGCGCCAATTGGCGCAGATGTTCCCAATTGGCACCACCCGATCGCCACCACAAGGATCACAAGCGATGTCTCTCAAATTCAACGGGCTCAAGGAACTGGAAACGTCCTTTCGCAAAGCAGGCAGCCGCATGGCATCAGCGGAAGCAACCGCCGTCCGAAAGACCGGCGTCACGATCGTTGCACGCCAGAGCCGCGCGATTGCCTCGATCGTCAATCTCAAGATCAGCACGATCAAGTCGAAGATCGTCACGATTCAGAAGCCGAGGGCGGGTGATCCGAAGATCTCGTTCGAGGTTCGTGGCGAAGGCATCGCCCTCCGCGAGTACGCCGCTCGGCAGACGAAGAAAGGCGTCACTGTCTTGATCCTGAAAGGTGGCGGCCGACGGACAGTCAAGGGCGCTTTCATGGCCAAAGGTTACGGCGGGAACCTGCAGGTTTTCAGGCGTACGGGTCTCTCGCCACGAATCATGAAGGCAGGTCGATACCTGGGCAAGCGCCGCGAACCGATCGAGAAACTCTTCGGGCCGGACGTTTTCAGCCAATACGTAAAAGAAGAAATTCAGGCGGCCGGCGAGCGTGCCTGGAACGAACGGCTGCCGATTGAACTGAAAGCCGCAACCGACTACGCGCTCGACTACATAGGACTTTAACCATGGCCACGAATCGC
>JBBSVJ010000164.1:0-8046 GCA_038233665.1 Lysobacterales bacterium | reverse complement strand
TAGCGGAAGCTAGAGCAATCGGCTGCTTCTGATTTTTTTCACGTTCGGTCTACGATCGAACGCATTTGCTCGGCGTGGGGGAACAGCATCAGCGCATGGCACTGACCAACAAAGGTCAGTGCCCACTGGCGGTGATTATTGTTGCCAGCCGGCGCAACGCCCCTACGAATTTATCGCAGACGTCAGCGAATCACTCGCCGTTCCGAAACGCGCTCAATGATGACTGCCGCGATACTTCTTTTCACCCGCTCTAACCTCTACACCCAAGCGGTTCTCCGGCGGCGCGAGCGGGCATGTGGCGAACGGCGTGAACGCGCACGGTGGGTTGTAGGCCTGGTTGAAATCGATGACAACTTTTCCATCTTTTGGCAGATCTGAATAGATGAAGCGCGCGGCGCCGTAGGTTTCCTTGCCACTGGTCTTGTCAGCGATGATGAAGAACAGCTCGTCCGCATCATCAGATTCCAGCACCGGGAGCAGTTCGAAGGTCTTGCCGCCGTGCTCGAAAACCGCCTTGCCCGGCACTGGCATCTTGTCGATCGTGCCGATCACATTGGGCACCTCGAGCATATGCGGTGGATCGAATGCCACCCATTTCGCTTCGATGCGCCAGCTCGGATCGATCGGGAAATAATCGATACCAAGGAAACCGCTCCGCGTTTTCGCTTCGCTGTTCTTGATACGCAGACCTTTCTTCCCACCCGCGCGATCAATCAAATAGAAGCTGAGCGTGTCGAAACTGACCACGGTGGGTGCCGGCTGCGCATCATCGAGCATGTCGGCCTGAACTTCGGCCTTGCCGTCGATCATCGCGCCTGAATCGGCGGCGAGCGTTATTGTCACCTTCTCGCCTTTCCACTCGACACGACCGAGATGAGCCGGTGCCTTGGCGATGACGATATCGTTGTCCTTGGCACTGCCGATGGTATTGACGCCGGGTTTAAGCCATTCCAGACCTACCAACGACAACCAGCCATCAGGCGATGTCAGGCGCTCGACACGTTGCTCACGCCAGATCTTCACATTCTTCACCGTGTCGTCCTCAATGCCTGCTGAAATCAGCTGGGTTCCGGAAAGGCTGGCAGCAAGTAGCAGACTGGTCATCAGCATGGGTGGTGGCTCCTTGGTTTGGGTGTGGGTAGACCATCATCATCGGCCACGAAGAAACAGGCGATCAAGCTCCTGCATGGTCAGTTGTACCCAGGTCGGCCGGCCATGATTGCATTGTGCCGAGCGCTCGGTAGATTCCATATCGCGCAGCAGCGCGTTCATTTCGGGCAGGCTGAGGCGCCGATTGGCGCGAACCGAGCCGTGACATGCCATTGTCGACAATAGTTCGTTGCCGACCTCCTCGATTCGCCGCGTTGAACCGTGCGCCGCCAGATCAGCGATAACATCGCGAACCAACTGCGAAACATCACCACTCGCCAGCAAGGTCGGCACACGTCGCACCGTGACTCCTTGCGGGCCGCTGCGCGCGACCTCGAAACCCAGCTCACCGAAGCGATCACCCTGCTCCTCGACGATCGTCGCTTCGCGCTCGCTGAGCGCAATCATCAGGGGCACCAACAGCATCTGCGAGCGAATACCCTCGCCCGCCTGGGCAAGCTTGAGACGCTCGTAAGTGATGCGCTCATGCGCGGCGTGCATGTCGACCAGAATCAAACCGTGGGCGTTCTGGGCCAGCACGAACACACCATGCAATTGCGCGATCGCATAGCCGAGTGGCGGTATGTCCGATTCTTCGCCGTCAACCGACGATGGCGCCAAAGTCGAATCCGGCGTCATCGAAGAACTGGCTGCCGATGGCGTGCCCAGCAATGCTGCGTAGTCGGCCAGCGGCTCGCCGATGCCGAGCCTGAAGCCGGACTGGTGGCGCAAGGTCGGTGCGAGCAAGGCTTCAGCAGTTGCGGATTGGCCAACGGATTCGGCCGCAACGGTCTGCATGCCTGCACGTGCACCTGCGAGTGCCTCATGCAAACTGCGATAGAGAAAATCATGAATCAGTCGCGACTCGCGAAAGCGCACCTCGCTCTTGGCCGGATGTACGTTGACATCGACGCCTTGCGGATCAAGTTCGAGAAACAGCACGAAAGCCGGATGGCGGCCGTGAAACAGCACATCGGCATAGGCCTGACGTACCGCGTGAGCGACAACACGGTCACGCACGAGTCGACCGTTGACGTGGAAATACTGCTGGTCGGATTGCGAACGCGATGCGGTCGGCAAACCGACCCAACCCGACAAACGCATCCCCGCACCCTCGTGATCGACGCGAAGACTGTTGTCGATGAATGCCTGACCGAGCACATCGGCGACCCGGCGACTGGCTTCCTCGACACTGCGCAGCGGCTTGTACAAGCGCACGATCTTGCCATTGTTGCCTAGGCGAATCTCGACCGAACTTCGGGCCAAGGCAATCGACTTGACCAGATCGTCGATGTGATTGAACTCGGTGCGTTCGGCGCGGAGGAATTTTCGCCTGGCCGGCAAATTATAGAAAAGATCACGAATCTCAACGCTGGTGCCTTGCGCGTGCTGCGCCGGACGCATGCTGTGCGCTTTGCCGCCATCCACCTCGATTCGGGTGGCGTTGTCTGCTTGCGCCGTTCGCGAGGTCAACGCAAATCGCGACACCGAGGCTATCGATGGCAAGGCTTCACCGCGGAAGCCCAAAGTGCCAACCCTTTCCAGATCCTCGAAGCTGGCAATCTTGCTGGTTGCATGGGCCGAAATCGCCAGCGGCAGATCCTCGGCATCAATTCCAACGCCATCGTCTCGAATGCGGATCAGGCGTGAGCCGCCCTCCTCGATATCGATCTCGATTCGCTGTGCACCGGCATCCAGACTATTCTCGATCAGCTCCTTGACCACCGATGCAGGGCGTTCAATGACCTCGCCAGCGGCGATCTGGTTGACGAGTTCGGAGGGAAGAGCACGGATACGTGGCATGCGTGGGCTGAATCAGGAGTCAGCCCTGGATGATAGCGGATCGACCGTTGTCGATTCGGTTCAGCCTTGGGGGATTTCGAGAACTTCGCCGACGTTGACGCTGTCGCGCGCGAGCTTGTTGGCCGTGCGTAGTGCGGCAACTGAGGTACCGTGTTGAGCTGCGATCAAGCTCAATGATTCACCATGGGTGACCACATGGCGACTCGCCTTGCCGCGATTGCCAGCGGCTGCGAACCATGTGCCCGGCGGTGGTGTGGTGCGGAAGTAATTGCGGACGCCATCGAGAATTGCTTCGGCGAGCTTGGTTCGCTCGGCGGGCGTCTTCAGGCGACGCTCCTCGACAGGATTGGAGATGAAAGCGGTTTCAACCAGAATCGAGGGAACATCAGGTGAGCGCAGCACAATAAAATTGGCCCGCTCAACATGATTTTTGTGCGTGGGGCCGACCCGACTCAACGACGCATAGACCTGGCTGGCAACCGAATTACTCGCCTCCATGGTCGCGCCTTGCGACAAATCCAACAGCACGGCAGCGAGCGTGTCGTCGCGCGTATCCAGCGAGACGCCACCGACCAGATCGGCACGGTTTTCGCTGTCAGCCAGCCAGCGCGCCGCTTCGCTGGTCGCGCCGCGCGGTGAAAGTACCCAGACCGAGCTTCCGCGCGCTTCGCTCTTGGTAAACGCATCCGCATGGATCGACACAAACAGATCGGCCTTGGCGTCGCGCGCTTTTTGGTAGCGCTCTTCCAGCGGGATGAAGAAATCGCTGTCCCGGGTCAGCATGCCGCTCATGCCGGGCTCTTTGTCGATCACGCGCTTAAGCTCTTGAGCGACCGCCAGAGTGATCTTTTTTTCGAACGTACCCGAAGCGCCGATTGAACCGGGATCATCGCCTCCGTGACCGGCATCAATCATCACCACAATGTTCCGCGAAGTGCCGGGCGGCACCACTTTCGCAACGGTCTTGACTGGATCGGGACGTGTTTCGGGATACAGATCGAGGACCAATCGATAACCGAATTTTTCCGCCGGCTGCAACAGGAAGCTCTTGGGTCGAACGCCTTCGGCGAGATCGAAGACAACTCGCTGGCCGCTCTTGCCATGAGGGCCACTGCGAACCGCCTTGAGCAGGCCCTTTACCCCGGCCGTCTCATAGCTGCTGGCGAACGAACTGGACTCGAGATCGAGGACGAGCCGGTTCGGGCCTTTGAGGTCGAAAAGCTTGTAGTTGACCGGCCCTGAGACATCAAAAACCGCGCGGGTGTACTCCGGTCCGGACCAGATCCGCAGAGCCTTGATCTCCGCAGCCTGCGCAGTCGTCAGCAACGCCAGCAGCAAAGCTGCAGCGGAAACAAATCGAATCATCATCGGCGCACGGGCGTCCATGGTTGGGCATTCAAGCCTAAATGAAGATGCAATTCAAGTCTTTTCCCTTTTAAATCCATAATATGCACGCTATTCCTGAGAAATATTCCAGGAGTTGCCTCAAATAGGGTTGGTACCATCGAGGCGGCGCAGCCATTCAAGTCCACGAGCCGTTTCGGCAGTCGCCATGACGTCGCGACTTTCATCCGCATGGTCAAGGCGAAGGCGAAGATCGGCAGGCGGGATCGCACCCAAACCGCGCTCGGGCCACTCGATCAGGACCAGACTGGTTGATCCCAGCAGATCGGCGAGACCGAGCCATTCGAGCTCATCTGGATCAGAGATCCTATACAAATCAAGATGATGCATGCTTTTATCAGCGACTTGATAGGACTCGATCAAGCTATAGGTAGGGCTCTTGATGCGCTCACCGACACCAAGGGCACTCAGCAGCGCGCGTGCAAAGGTGGTCTTGCCAGCACCGAGATCGCCCTCAAGCTGGATAACACCGCCGTAATCGACAGCGGAGGCAAGAGCCCGCGCGAGATCCGTCAGGGTTGCCTCATTCAGGCGTTTCCATGCCCTGCTTTCTTTCATGGGTGATGTCCGTTGACCAGATGGCGCAATGCTGGAAACAGGTCGCTCGCAAGCAGGCCGCGCGGGCATTTTCTAGCGGCATGATCACCGGCTAGCCCATGCATAACGACGCCCATGCACGCCGCATCCCAGGCGCTCAAACCTTGTCCGAGGAGGCCGCCCAGGACTCCGGACAACACATCGCCCATGCCTGCGCTGGCCATGCCTGGATTGCCGAACGGGCACAACGCAAGCCGACCATGCGCATCAGCAATCAGACTGCCCGCCCCTTTGAGGACAACGACCGCTGCGTAGCGTTTTGCAATTTCGCGTACCGCGGCAAATCGATCCGCCTGAATGCTGGCGACATCGCAGCCAAGCAAGCGCGCCGCCTCGCCAGGATGCGGCGTCAGAATCGTCTCGCGCGGCAATGGTCGCTGCTCCCGCGCGAGCAGGTTCAGTCCATCAGCATCAACTACACAAGGTTTATCCACGCGAAGCGCGGTATCCCACAACGCATGGCCCCAGCCGCCCTGCCCCAGGCCCGGACCAACTGCAACGACGCCACAGGAATCCAGCATGGCCTGCAATGACTGCGGACTATCAACGCCGCGCGCCATCAACTCGGGACAACGCGCGTTGATCACCGACACATGCGCTGCCCGTGTTGCCACGCTGACTTTTCCAGCGCCGACGCGCAAACTCGCTTCTGCGGCCAGACAGATCGCACCCGCCATGCCCTCTTCACCACCGATGGCGAGCACATGTCCAAATTGACCTTTGTTTGAATTACCGGATCGCGGCGCCAACAGCGACAAGATTTTTCTGCTTAGAAGGGACACATCGGCAGGAAACTCGGCGAAAACTGATGGCGGAATTTCAAGCGTATCAAGCTGCAAGATACCGCAGCAATCAACCCCGTCGGCAGTCAGCAATCCGCGTTTCCAGGCGACGAAACTGATCGTGACATCAGCCCGTAATGCAACTCCCAAAATACGGCCATGATCCGCATCAAGACCGGAAGGAACATCGAGCGCAAGCTTTCTGCCCCGGTGTGCATTCATCGCTTCAATCAAGGCCGCGGCAATTCCCGAAACTGCGCGCGTGAGGCCGGTACCGAACAGGCCGTCTACCAGCACATCAGCTTCAACAAGGGAAAGTTCATCAGACGCAATTTCTATGTCGCCGCCACTTTCAATCCATTCCGCGCGCGCCAGCTTCGCATCGCCGTGTGATTCGCTACCGAGCGCAAGCACATGCACGGTCATACCCGAGGCAGCCGCCAGTTTGGCAAGCAGAAATGCATCACCGCCGTTGTTGCCGGATCCGGCAATAACCAGCACTGATCGTGCATCGGGCCAGCGGCGTCGCAGACAATTAAATGCCGCCGCTGCGGCACGACTCATCAACGTGGTACCGGTGAGTTCACCGATTTCAATTGCAGCACGGTCGATCTGGCGGACTTGATCAACACGATAGAGGGATTGGAAAATAGGCTCGTTTTGCATCGACAGATTATACCGAGCAGTGCGCCCTCGATCGCGAACCTCGTATGCTGTTCGATAAAACCACTCACTGCGAAATGATGCCGAACATCGACTACAGCAAACTCAAGTCCGATCTGCAGCAATGGGCACAGGAAATGGGTTTTCAGCAGATTGGCGTCGCCGGGATCAACCTGGCTGAAGATGAAACCCATCTGCTCAACTGGCTTGATGCCGGCCGCCATGGCGAGATGGAGTACATGGCGCGCCATGGCAGCAAGCGCAGCAGGCCAGACGAGTTACTCCCCGGCACCTTGCGAGTAATCTCGGTACGCATGGACTATCTGCCCGAATCCGCGAGAGATGGCTGGGATGTTCTTGGTGATTCGCAGAGTGCCTATGTTGCGCGTTACGCACTGGGCCGTGACTATCACAAGCTCATGCGAAACCGTTTGCAGAAGTTGGCCGAGCGCATCGCCGATGTCGTCGGACCCTTCGGCTACCGCGCCTTTGTCGATTCAGCACCGGTACTTGAGCGCGCGCTCGCCCGGGATGCAGGTATCGGCTGGATTGGCAAACACACGTGCATGATCAATCGAGATGCGGGCTCGTGGTTTTTCCTCGGCGAGCTCTATACCGACCTTCCGTTGCCCCTGGATACGCCGGCAAGTGAACACTGCGGAACCTGCAGGCGATGCATTGATATCTGTCCTACCCAGGCGATCGTCGCGCCGTATCAGGTTGACGCGCGCCGTTGCATTTCCTATCTGACCATCGAGCTGCGCGGCTCGATACCTCTGGAGCTGCGCCAGCCGATGGGCAACCGAATTTTTGGTTGCGATGATTGCCAGTTGATCTGTCCGTGGAATAAATTTGCCCAAGCGACACCGGAGGCTGATTTCACGCCTCGGCATTCGCTGGACAACCGTAAGCTGGTCGACCTTTTTGGCTGGAGTGAGGAGGAATTCCTAAAGCGCACTGAAGGCTCACCGATCCGACGTACCGGTCATATCGGCTGGTTGCGCAATATCGCAGTAGCGCTAGGCAACGCGAATTTCTCCACCGAAGTTGTTGATGCCCTGCAGACCCGGACCACGCATTCCAGTGAAATTGTTCGTGAGCATGTTCATTGGGCGCTGGCCGAGCAGACACGCCGCCAGCTCTCCGAAAGCATCTGACGCCGCGCAGACGAATGTCGATCGTTTCCCCAACCATCGATGGTTGTTGTAAAACAACAACAACGTTGACTGCCCTCGAAACCCTCGAAGCAAGTCTTCACTTAGAAAGACGCTTTTCTTTTCGCAACAAAGACTGCTGATCCGCGCAGCAATATCACCTATCTTATTGTTCTGATTGATTTTATTGATTGAAATAACGAAAACTAAAGACAAAAAAAACCCTCGCAGCGATTCTCGCGCGAGGGTTCAACTGGAGTGACGATTACCTGCAATGCGCCCTGGTGGCCACGAGGTTTGAACGTAAGACGTTGCAAAAACCCCGAGGACGGTTGTAATCCTACCACACGTTGTGGCGAAGTGCCATACACGTCACACTCAAAAGTACAAGCGCGACACAACATTCAATTCCGACCCAGTCATGCCATAGATCGAGTCGTCCATATCAGGTTGTCGATAAGGCGCACGCCGCCCAAGCGGGCGGCAATCAAGAT